>NZ_JBFUIY010000016.1:0-173493 GCF_056401655.1 Allobosea sp. P4_E12
CAATCTCACGGCGCTGCAGGTCAGGAGCTGGCAGCGTATCCTGCGCGAGGCCCGGGCCGCGCTCGAGGAGGAAGATCGCCAGACCCCTTCGGTCCTCAATAAGGTGAAACTGGCATTCGTCCGTTTGGCATCGTTGAGCAGTTTGGCCGGACGCGGCGCGCAGGCCGGAAGCGACTACAACAGGCCGTTCGCGCAGCGCGCGTATTTCGCAGACCAGCTGCAGATCCTGCAGCGTATCGCCACGCTGTCTCGACAGAACGGCACCAGGCTCATTGTGGCCGTCAGCCCGCTCCACCGTGCCGTCGAGAGCCGCTATTTGCCGAAGGATCTCGCGCAAGCGCTTGATCAGGTTGCGCGTGTCACGCCGCTCTGGGACTTCACGGGCGCCGACTGGCTCTCGGACGATCCGAACTATTGGATGGGCGACCAGGCTCACTATTCCGCTGAGGTCGGCCGCATGATGCTGGCCCGCATTTTCGGCGAGCCGATGCCGCCCAACTGGGAACGATTCGGCCGGTTGAGGGGAGCGGAGGGCGCCGTCGCTTCAAAGGTCGATGCGCGGCGCTGAAGTGCGCCGCCGCTTGATTCTCTTCCCGCCGCGCTCGATCAATTTCCAGATCAGAACAGCATAGCGTCAGAGCTCGGCAGTTCCCTCGCGAGCCGCAACTGACGCTTGGCCCACGTGCTGGAAATGCCAGAATCGCGCTGGTGTAGCCCGAATGTGCCCGAGCAGATACGGCGCCGCGGCATCTTAATGCCGTTCGCCAACTCAATGGTTCCATGAGGTTTTATGGTCGGAGCGAGAGGATTCGAACCTCCGACCCCTTGTCCCCCAGACAAGTGCGCTAACCGGGCTGCGCTACGCTCCGACAGGGCGGCTTATAGAGGGGTGGGCGCGCGGATGCAACGCGCTTCGGCATACTCTCCGCAGGGTTTTTCAGAAGCGCTGCATCGCCGCCATGCCGCGCTGCCATATCTCGCGCCAAGCCTTGGTTCGGGGCGCGAAAGAACCACGTCCACCTGCGCTTTCGGCGTGCACCGGGAACAAGCGCCAAGGGGCTCCATGGCAGGAGCCGGCTGGACGCATACCCTTGAGCGATAGCCTTCCGGCTTCGAAACCGTCGGCATTAACTGCATGTTAAGCAAAACATTGCGGAGAGAGCCGTTCGTCCACATCCTCCCTCCCGGATGATCGGTGGAGAGTGGCATGACCGCGACGATTGCGTTGGGTGCGAAGGGAACAGCCGCAAGGGCGACACGGAATCAGGACCGCGCTCTCGAAACCTTCTTCGCCGAGCTGCAGCCCGATTGGCATTCGCGCTGGGCCTGGAAGAACTACGAGCGGACGATTCTCGCCCTGACCCGACAGTTCGGCTTGAGGCGGATCTGCGAGATCGGTGGTGGCCGCGACCCGCTGTTCTCCGCCGCCGAAGCCGCCAGCCATGGTCTGGACCTCGTCGTCAATGATATCGACGCGAACGAGTTGGCCTTGTCGGCGCCCGGCCTGCGGACGGCGCGTTTCGACATTGCTGGCGATCTGTCCGAACCTGATGTCGAATGCGGCGGCTACGACCTGATGGTCTCGCGCATGGTCTTCGAGCATATCCGGGATGTCGAGCGGGCCTGGACGAACATCCATGCGCTGCTGGCGCCAGGCGGAATGGCGCTGGCCTTCTTCCCGACGCTCTGGGCGCCGGTCTTCGCGCTGAACCACATCCTGCCGGAGGCCGCCTCGCGCGCCATCTTGCACGCGCTGTTTCCGGCACGTCGGCAGGACGGCAGCGATCCAAAATTCCCGGCCCATTACGACTGGTGCCGCGGCAGCCGCGCGCAGCTGACGCCGATGCTCAACCGGGCCGGATTCCGCGATGTTCACGTCCAGCGCTTCTGGGGGCATGGCTATTTCGAGCGCTTGCCGGGGCTGCGGGAGATCGACCACGCCTTCAACCTGCTGGCTGCGAAAACGGGCTGGGACCTGGTGACGACCTACGACTACGTGCTGGTCCGCAAGGCGCCGGTCTAGGACACCGACCTGAAAAATGGATTGCGGTCTTGGGGAAGCCGATGCGGACACAGAAGGGCAGGTCAGAGAACCGGAGACGATATCCAGTCCGATGACCTATGCCCGACCAGCGGGCAATCGTCCGCGCGGGAGTTGACCGGCAGCGTTGCCCGGCTTGAGCGCTGCCAGGCCCCAGACCAGCCCGAGCAGCAGGTAGAAGTGCCGCCAGTGGTCCGTGTCGATCTGGACACCCTGCAGGATGGTGATGAACAGCACCGACCACAGCACGATCGCGTGGTTCTGCCAGGGCGAGCGGTTGAAGACGAGACGCCAGCCGACATAGCAGGTGGTGACCATCAAGCCGAGATAGGCGATGCCGCCGAGCCAGCCATAGGAGGCGAACGCATTGATGTAGACGTTGTGCGGATCTTCCGGGAAATGCCAACGGAAGCGCAACGGGCCAAGCCCGTTGGGCGCATCGAGGAGGAGCGGGAGCGAGCGCAGCTGGCTGCCGAATCGGCCGGTTACGCCCTGGTCGTAGCTCTGGTTGAGGCTGGCGCGAATCTCGAAGATGTCGCGGATGCTCTCGAACGAGAGCGCGATCAGCAATGCGACAAGGATGCCCCCAAGCGCAGTGAGGGTGAGCATCACGATCCGGGCGCGGCGCGCAGCGTTGGGTGCAGTCAGGAACATCAGCCCGACCATCATCAGGGCCGAGCCGGCCAGATTGCCCCAGGCCCCGCGCGAGAAGGCCAGCAGCACGGCCATCAGCGGCACGCTCATCACCAGGAAGCCGCGTATCAGGCCCAGGCGCCCAATCAGGATATGCTGCAGCGCGTAGACGATAGGCACCACGAGGAAGGGCCCCAGCACATTGGGATCCTTGAACGTGCCGGAGGCGCGGCCGGCATAGGAGAAGACGTCGGAAAGGCCGGCGATGTCGAAATAGCCGAGGATGCCGGCAAAGCTCGCGCACCAGGCGGCGAAGAGATAGCCCTTGCGCAGGGTTTCCAGCCGGCCGAGCGGGTCCTCCGCCATGATGGCCGCGAAGAAGATCGCAGTGATCATCAGGTAGACCGAGACGGCTGTGAAGCGCACGGAGGCCGGCTCGTCCATCCACGGAATTAGCGAGAAGATGCCGCCGATATTGTAGAGTAGCAGCAGAACGACCATCGGCAGCAGCTTTTGCGAGAAGCGGATGCCTGTCAGAGCGAAGACGAACAGCGTGAGCAGGAAGAAGAATTCATAGGGTGACGGCTCGATCAGCGCGAAGCCGCTGGAGGCGGTCAGCAGCCAGAGCGTGCCTCGCTTGATCGAGGCCAAGGACACCCTCAGGCCGCGACGGCCGCCTTCATCTCCCGCGCGGTCGGCGAGCGCGCTCAATAGGCGTTCTCGGACTTGGTCAGCAGCGAGATCGGCGTCTTGTACAGAATGTAGAGATCGAGCATCACGGACCAGTTTTCGATGTAGTACAGGTCGTGCTCGACGCGGCGCTGGATCTTGTCCTCGGTGTCGGTCTCCCCGCGCCAGCCATGGATCTGAGCCCAGCCGGTGATGCCCGGCTTGACCCTGTGGCGGGCGAAATAGCCGTCGACCACCTGCTCATAGGCGCGGCTGTCGGCCTTGCCGTGGACGACATGCGGGCGGGGGCCGACCAGCGAGAGATTGCCCTTGAACACCACGTTGAAGAGCTGCGGCAACTCGTCGATCGAAGTCTTGCGGATGAAACGGCCGACGCGGGTGACGCGCGGATCATCCTTGGTCACCAGCTTGCTGGCGGTAACATCCTGCATCTCGTGATAGAGCGAGCGGAACTTGAAGACTTCGATCTGTTCGTTGTTGAAGCCGTAGCGCTTCTGCCGGAACAGGACCGGCCCCTTCGAGTCGAGCTTCACCGCGATCGCCGTGATCAGAAGAACCGGCGAGAGGGCGATCAGGGCAAGGGTGCCGACGATCTTGTCGAACAGCCATTTCACCACGATGTCCCAGTCCGCGATCGGCCGGTCGAACACATCGAGCACCGGCACCGCGCCGATATAGGAATAGGAGCGCGGTCGTAGCCGCAGCTTCGACATATGGGCGGAGAGACGGATGTCGATCGGCAGAACCCAGAGCTTGCGCAGCATCTGCAGGATGCGTCCCTCCGCCGAGATCGGCAGGGTGAAGATCACCAGGTCGAGCTTGGTGCGGCGGGCGAACTCGACAAGGTCGTCGATCGTGCCGAGCTTTGGATAGCCGGCGACGAGATCGGGCGAGCGATCGTCGTTGCGATCGTCGAAGACGCCGCAAATCTGCAGTCCGGAGTCCTTTTCCGCTTCGAGCGCCTTGATCAACGCTTCGCCCGCAGCGCCGCCGCCGACGATGGCCGTGCGCCGCTCGAGCCGTCCCGTGCGTGTCAGCCGGCGCACGGCCATCGTCACGAGAAGGCGCTCGCCGAGCAGGGCTGCGAGACCGCCGCCATAGAAGCCAGCCAGCCAGACCCGGGAAAACTGGCTTCCGACCTTCATGAAGAAGAAGGCGGCGAGTGCGATCAGGAACAGCATGGTCCAGCCCGCGACGAGCCGGGCAGCCGTCGGGACGAAATGGCGCAAAGCGCCTATATGGTAGAGATGCAGCGCCTGGAAGGCGGCGAGTGCGCCGACGCTCACCAGGAGAACGGTGATCTGATAGAGAAGGGTGCTGCTGGTGGTGCCCGCGACATAGAACCAGTAGACCAGCCCTGCCACGCTGACGATGGCCAGAACGTCGAACAGGCGCACCAGGCCTTCGATCAGGACCGGGGAGAGTGTCGGCTTGACCGGCATCGCCGCGATGCGTTCGGCCAGGGGATGGAAAGCGCGGGTCGAACCCGTCTTGCTCCCCCCGGCTGGATCTGATGCTCCGGCCGCGTCGGCCTGGATCAGGTCACGCACATCGAAAGTGCCCATCACACGCTACCTCTACTCAGACCGGAGCAATACTCACCTCCCGGTCCCGGCTTGCGATTAGCTCAAAATGCTCTCGGAAGGCTTAATCCGATGCTTCGCTGTCTTGTGGCCAGCAAGGAGACTCTACGGCATTCCGGACCATCGCGAACGGTCCAGTTTATCCCCCTGCAAGCGGCGTCTCAAACCCGATGCAAAGAAAGTTGATTTTCTCTCGTCCGGCCAAGGAATTAGCTCACTCCCATTTTTTCCGATTTTGCATCGAAAAGCAGTCGTTTCTGGCCCATAAAGTTGATGTTGGTTGACAAAAAGCATTAAAACGGGCATATCCATTCGCGATGAGTGTCTGAGAAGAACATTTCTGAGCGATGCCCGCGGTTGCCAATTCAGGCAATTGGGCAAGTCGCTGTGCAGCCCCAGCAGTTCAATCTGCCAGGGCTTGGTCTTCGAAACTCGTTCGTAAAAACTCTAACTTTGCTTAGCTGCCTAACGTCGCTTCCCGACGGTAAGCGCCGGCTTCGCCCGTGTGCATCATGTCTTTTCATTGGTTGGTTCTGCTCGCAGCGATTGCTGTCGAGATTGTCGCGACGGCCGCGTTGAAGTCGGTCGTCGCTGAGCCGTGGCTCATCACGGCTCTACCGCTCGTTCTGATCGGATTGTCCTTCGCGCTGCTCAGCGTGGCGCTGCGTGTCATCCCCATGGCGGTTGCCTATGCCGTCTGGGAGGGGCTCGGCATCGTCGGCATCGCCGCCGCGGGCCATCTTCTCTTCGGCGAGCATCTGACGCCTGAGCGCCTGCTGGCGCTTGCGGTCATCATCGCCGGTATCGTGCTGCTCGAGCGCGGTGTCGGGCACGGTGTCGAGGAGGGTAAGCAGGGGAGGCTGGCGTGACCATGCTTCTTCAGCCGCAGTCGCTTGCCTTTGCCTGGCTTGGGCTTGCGGTCATACTCGAAGTCCTCGGTACCTATCTGCTCAAGCTCTCCGACGGCATGACGCGGCGATTGCTCGGTGCCGTCGGGATGGTCCTCGTCGTCGGCGCCTTCGCGGCCCTGGCACAGGCCATACGCGGCATGGACCTTTCGGTCGCCTACGCGGTCTGGGGCGGAGCGGGGCTGGTGATCACGGCCATCGTTGGAGCCCTTGCCTTCGGGCAGCGGATCTATCTGTCCGGCTGGGTCGGCATCGCGCTGGTCATCGCAGGCGTCGTCGGCCTGAAGTTCCTCTAAAACATCGGCCCGAAAAGTGGAATGCGGTTTTCGGGACAAAGCCGATGCAAACACAAAGGGTTAGGTCACCGGACTGGATACGATTTCCTGTCCGGCGATCTAACGCGACAGTGTTTCATCACGCGTCGATACCGCGTCGCACCAGCGCGACGCGGTATGCTGCCAGTACGCCGTCGATCATCGCGTTGAGGCAGAAGTTCTGGCGGACATGTTGTGCCAGATCGATCGCCTGTGCGCGTCGTTCGGGTTCGGGCATGGCCAGGGTCGCACGAATGCTCCCAGCCAAGATTGCCGGGTCATCGGCCGGTATCAGGCGATGCGCGTGATCCGGGCCATAGATTTCCTTGATGCCGCCGACATTCGTCGAAATCAGCGGCTGGGCTGCTGCCGCCGCTTCAAGGATGACATAGGGCAGCGATTCCGCCCGCGACGGGATCACCATGACATGGGCCTGGGCCAGCGCGGCGCGAATCGGGCCGGGCGGCTCGAACACGCATTGACTGCCGATGCCGCGGTCGAACGTCATCTGCCGCAGCACGGCCTCGTCGGGGCCCGCCCCCACGATCAGGATGCGCGGCTCGAGGCTGTCGCGGCGCTTCAGCAAGGCGAGCGCATCGATCAGCGTATCGACCCCCTTCGCGGAGCGCAGCTCCCCGAGATAGACGAGGTCGAACCTTGCCTTGGCATGGTCGATCGGCTCGAACTCGGCTTCCGAAATACCATTCAGGACGATCCGGTAATCGCTGCGCGGCTTGTGGCCGATATAGGCTTCGAACCGCCCTGCGATGAAGGCGCTCTCGAAGCAGAACATGTCCGTCGCACGCTCCAGCAGCCGTTCGACCGACATATAGATGCGATGCTCGGCGCCGCCGGGCTTGTAGTTGAAGCTGCCGCCATGCGGCGTATAGGCCGTGATATAGCGCCGCTGCGGTGAAACCAGCGCAGGCAGGCGCGCATAGACGCCGCCCTTCGAGCCATGGGCGTGCACGACATCAGGGGAAAGGCGCGCCCGCGTCGCGTTGGCCGCCAGTTGCGCCCTGCAGTCCATGAGGCTCGGGTAGCGCGACATCGGCACGCGCGTGACGCCAAGCGCGAGGTCCGGGCCAAACTCGGCGAAAACCTGGTCGGCACGCACACCGCCGGTATTCGAATCGCAGAAGATGCCGACCTGATGCCCGCGCTCCACTTGCCCGCGAGCCAGATCGAGGACATGGCGAAACAATCCGCCGAGCGGCGCCCGAAAGACGTGCAGGATGCGCAGCGGCTTCATGCCGGGGGCGTCCGCCATGGCCGTCACCTCGTTTGCGCTCAGAACCAGCGTTCCTTGATGACGATCGTGTCGCCCGGCTGCACCTGGTAGGTGATCGGCACCGTCCCGGTGACGAGCTGGCCGTCGATCTGGCGCGTGACCTCGGCATAGTTGCGCTGGCCGCGCGGGGTGAAGCCGCCTGCAATGGCGACCGCGGTCTGCACCGTCATGCCATTCACGAAGGGGAACTGGCCGGAGTTGGTGACTTCGCCCAGGACGAAGAACGGGCGGTAGGTATCGACCTCGACCGAAACCTTGGGTTCGCGCAAAAAACCGCCGCGTAGCTTGCCTTCGATCGCCTGCTCGAGTTGCCGGGTCGTGCGTCCCTGGGCCTCGACGGGGCCGATCAGCGGCATCGAGATGCGCCCGGAACCGTCGACGGCGTAGATGTTCGACAGATTGTCCTGACCGAAGACGATGACGCGCAGCCGGTCGCCGCTGGCGAGCCGATAGGGCACATTGACGTCGACGATCGCGAGTTCCTGCGCTGCATAGCGCGGCGCGCAGGCGCTCGTCGCTAGTGCGACCGCCAGGGCCAGTGGGGCGAGTGATCGACTCATCGCATATTCAGTCCATCCAAATTCTGCCGTCACGTTAGGGTGGCTATGGTTAACAAAAGTTGAGCACGACCTCCCTCGCTGCCCCCCCTCGCTGGAGATGCCGCCACCTCTTAACTCGCCAATAACCTTAATCAGCTTTGATTGACCCTGCGTCCTGTGCTGGGCGCGCGAGTTTTGCGTGAATGGGTGAGTCATGACCTCTCGATCCGATGACGGAATGCGGGATGCCGGCGAGAACCGCGGCGACATGCTCGATCTTTCCGCGCTCTGGGCCGCCATCAAGCGGCGCAAGCTCTGGGTGCTCGGCCCCACAGTGCTGGCGCTCGGCCTCTCCTTCGTCGCCGTCAATCTGGTCACGCCGCGCTACACGGGCGAGGCGCGGCTCCTGCTCGAGAATCGGGACAGCTTCTATACCCGTCCGGGGCAGGGCGGGGCCGAAGCCACAAGCCAGCAATTCGACAGCGAGGGCGTGCAGAGCCAGGTCCAGGTCATCATGTCGCGTGACCTCGCTCGCGAGGCGATCAAGCGCATCGGCCTCGTCGGCAATCCCGAATTCGATTCGGGCGCCGGCGCGCTGAGTGCGCTGAAGCGGCTTGGCGTGCTGGTCGGGCTGGGCGCGCATCCGGCCGATCGCTCGCCCGAAGAACGCGTGCTCGATCAATTCTACGACCGCCTGCTGGTCTTCCCGGTCGGCCGGTCCCGCATCGTCGCGATCGAGTTCACGTCGCGCGATCCGGCGCTGGCGGCGCGCGGAGCCAACGAGATCGCCAATATCTATCTCGAGATGCTGGAGGCGGCGAAGCAGGACACCGCGCGCAGCGCTTCGTCCTGGCTCTCAACCACGATCGAGCCGCTGCGCAAGCGCGTCGCCGAGGCGGAGGGCAAGGTCGAGGACTTCCGCTCGCGCAACGGACTGCTCGTCGGAACGAACAACACCACCATCACCGCACAGCAATTGGCGGACCTCTCCACCCAGCTCTCCAATGCCCGCAGTCAACAGGCCGAGGCCCAGGCCAAGGCCAGCGTCATTCGCGATGCGATGAAGAGCGGGCGGACCTTCGAGATTCCGGACGTTGCCAACAATGAACTGGTCCGCCGTCTGATCGAGCAGCGCGTCAATCTGCGCGCCCAGATCGCGCTGGAATCGCGCTCGCTCCTGCCCGGGCACCCGCGCATCAAGGAACTCAGCGCCCAGCTCGCCGATCTGGAGGGCCAGATCCGCGCGGCCGCCGAGCGCACGGTTCGCACCCTGGAGAACGAGGCACGCATCTCCGGCCAGCGCGTCGACAGCTTCACGGCCGCCCTCGAGGGGCAGAAGAAGAATGTCTCGAGCGCCAACGACAAGGAAGTGCAGCTGCGAGCGCTGGAGCGCGAGGCACGCACCCTGCGCGATCAGCTCGAGCAATATATGCAGCGCTATCGCGAGGCCGTGGCGCGCGACACCCAGAACGCCAGCCCGGCCGATGCACGCATCATTTCGCGCGCCGTCGAACCCACCGAGCCGTCCTTCCCGAAGAAGATCCCGATCATCCTCGTTGCGACGCTCGCGACCTTCCTCGTCGCGCTCGCCATGGTGGTCTCGCGTGAGCTCCTCAACGGCACTGCGGGGTCATCGCCCGGCTCCAATGGCCCGCGGCGTGCGCCGGGCTGGGTCGGCGGCGGCGGGGCTGGGGCCGCGCAACATCCGTCCGACGGAGACGAGCGCCGCGAGCGCGTTGCGGGGCTGCTGACCCATACCGGCCGAGTGGGCCGGGTTCCCCTGGCCGCGGCCGATCCCGAAGGGGCTCTTACGGCGCTTTCCGAGCGAATTGCGGCGCCTCCCGCCGAGATGGCGCCGCTGGCCGTGCTGCTCGACGGGGCCGGTCCCGAAGCGATGTCGGCACGGGATCTCGCGGAACTGCTGTCCCGCCACTCCCGTTGCGTGCTGGTCGACCTTGCCAGCGACGATGACGAACTGGATGAGCTGGGGTTCTCCGAGCTTCTTGCCGGCGAGGCCCAGTTCTCCGAGATCATCATGCGCGAACCGGGCTCGCGGCTGCATCGCATCAGCGCTGGACGCGCAGGGCGCAGGGCGGTTCTGGCCGCGCCTGATATCGTCGAGGTGGCGCTCGATGCGCTCTGCGAGACCTATGACTGGGTCTTGGTCTCGGCGACTTCGGGCGATGAGAGCGCCGTGCTCGCACCGCTGGTCGGACGTGCGCAAGGTGTCTTCGTCATGGCGGGCAGCATCGGCAACGGGCACGCCATGGAGGCCGCCTATCGGCTCGCCGATTTGACGACGGCGCCGGTTTCTCTCGTCGTGGACAAGCTCGAGGAGACGGCGGGCGTGCCATTTTCCGTCCGCGAGCATGATGCGGCGATGGCCTGAGCCGAAGCTTATCCCGGCCGGGGGCGGCCGGGATCGTCAGGGCCCCGTGGCCCTGCACCTCCTGCGAGATGCGCAGACCTTGCGCATCTGATTTTGCGAGAGGCGTTGCCGCTCAGTCGTCGTCAGTGGCGAGTGTTCGGTTCCGGTTCAGCCAGCCCGAGGCGCGTTGTGCGAGCTTCAGTGCCACTGGAGAGCTCTTGATCCTGCGCTTCGCGGCACGTTTGGCCCGGCTGAACAGGACAAAGGCATGCCCCTTCGGCGTCAACGGCAGGAAGGTGTCGACGAGTTCGTCCCGGTCGTCGCATACCGTCGTCTTGTAGCGGGCTTCGCCGACGCCGAGGTCGAAGACCTCGATTCCGGCACGACATTTCAGCTTGATCAAGTCGACCAGCAGGATCTCGCCAGGGCTCGACTTGGCGAGGTCGCCGTCCATGTCGAAGGATGTGGCCATGCCTGAGAAACGCTGGCCCTGCACGGCGCCGACATAGGTTGCGACACAGCGGCCATCGAGATCGAGCGAGTAGAGCTCGAGAACGGGCGTGTCAGTGCGGTCAGGGCTTGCTCCCTGGCGCAGGAAGTCACCCAGGGCGGGCTCCGCGAAGGGGTTTGGAACGCCCATGCTGGCAAACCGCGCCGCCTTCTGGCTCAGGAAAGCGGAAACGACCCGCTCGATATCCTCCTGGGTTTCGGCCTTGAGCAGGACTGAGCTGCCGAAGCTGGCGAAGCGGTTGCGCTTGTTCTTCAGCTTCTTGCGGGCATGCGAGCTCATCGAGCGCCGCAGCGAGCCTTCGCAGTCTCGTCCCTCCAGCGCGAGCTTGTAGGCTCCGCTCGGACTCGGCCCTGCCGCAAGCTGCGCGAGCGGGTTGGGAACGCCTTGCCAGTCCTTCGGCTGGTTGACGAAGATGAAGGCGTCGAGATCTCCAATGGCCGTGCCGATCTCGACAAGCAGGGCTCGCGCGCCGGCCGTATCGAGGGCGACAGCGAAGGCCGGGGCATAGAGCCCCATATGATAATTGGCGTGCTTGCCGCCGATGAATTCGCCGAAGCGAACGCCGTTGCGCCGTGTCAGCGCCAGCGGCAGGATGGCCTGGGTGCGCCCGGCCGCGTCGCGCAGCGCGGCATATCGGAACTCCGTACCGTGGGCTGCCCCGACCGTCTCGACGAAGGGCCTGATCCAGCCATAGGCCTGGTAGGGCGTCACCAGAGCTGCCGCTTCCAGGCTGCGCCACTCGGCTTCCAGGGCGGCAGGGTCGCTGCTGATCGTGATGCTGTGCCAGGGGCGCGCGCGCTCCCCCCTGCTCCTGATCGCTGTCAGGTTCAGGGCCGAGGCCGGAGTTCCGGCGCGTTCGGCAAGTGCAGACATCGTCTCTGGACCCTCGGGTGGCGGCATTCCTCGCTGTCCTTAACCCGCTATTGTGAACGAACCTGCCAGGTTGGCTTCGACCAGCCGAAGCATCGGCGAACAATATTAGCGAGCGGTTGCTGCCCGGAGCCGGATGAGCCTGCGACACCAAGCCTTTTCCGCCGCATTCAAGGCGATTGCGCTGACCGGCGCCGACCGATGGGCGAAGGACCTCGCTCAGGGCGCGGGCATGATTCTGACCCTGCATCATGTCCGGCCCTGGCGCGAGCGGGGCTTCGCCCCCAATCGTCTGCTGGAGATCACGCCTGAATTCCTCGACCAGACGCTGACACTGATCAAGGCTCAGGGCTATGACATCGTCTCGCTCGATGAAGCGGTGGCGCGACTGCAGAGCCCGCTCTCCCAGCGCTTCTTCGTGGCGCTGACCTTCGACGACGGCTATCGCGACAATCTCGATCATGCCTGGCCGGTCCTGGCCAAGCATGGCGTGCCCTGGACATTGTTCGTGACGACGGGCTTTGCCGAGCGCACCGCGCGGCTCTGGTGGCTGGAAATGGAGGAGGCGATCCGGGCTCTGCCGCGCTTCACCCTGGACTTGCCGGATGGCGGGTTCTCGGCCCGCACCGAATCTGATCGCGAGAAGCAGCTGACCTTCGAGACGCTCTACTGGCGTCTGCGCAAAGGGCCGGAAGCGATTCTGCTGTCAACGATTTCCGATCTTGCACGTCAGGCCGGCATCGATAGCGCAGCCCTGGTCGAGCGCGAATGCCTGCCCTGGGAGACACTGCGCTCGCTCGCCGGCGCGCCCGGCGTGACCATTGGAGCGCATACGCTGAGCCACCCGATGCTGGCCAAGCATCCCGAGGATTTTGCCCGAGCCGAGATCGTCGAGAGCAAGGCACGGCTCGAGCAGGAGCTCGGCCTGCCCATGCGCCATTTCGCCTATCCCGTCGGCGATCCGGGCTCCGCCGGCAAACGTGAATTCGCCCTGGCCAGGGCGGCTGGCTTCACCAGCGCGGTCACCACGCGGCCGGGCCATCTCTTCGATCGGCATGAGCGGCATCTGCATGCGCTGCCGCGTGTCTCGCTGAACGGCTATCACCAGAGCGAGGCAGCGCTGCGGGCGCTGCTGTCGGGGCTGCCGTTCCTGCTCTGGAACAAGGGGCGGCGGCTGAATGTCGCCTAGATCCCATCGGACCGGATATCCCGTCCGATGATCCAGACTTCCATGTTTGCAACGGCTTTTCCGAAAGCCGCAATGCGCATTTCAGGCCGATCTCAGCGTGGCCCGTCCTTCCGCTCCATCCACTTGATCAGCGGCAGCAGGGGCAGCACCCAGGCGAGGCCGAGCGCGATATAGGCGATGGTCTGCACCAGCTTGGGCGCGTCCGTGATCCGCCCCTGCGCCAGTGCCATGGCGACCAGCGCATAGACGCAGACGAAGATCAGGATCACCACGGTGCCGATCAGCTTGCGGTGGCTCTGGGTCATCTCTCGTCTCCATGCCGGCGCGGCTGCGGCATTGCGGGCGTTGTTCGCGTCTTCGCGCGGGTCTATCTGTCACCCCCAACGACGCTTGTGAAGCGCGACATTTGCGACCCGAGGTCCCCATCCCGTGACGATTGCTCTCGATCAGCCGCGTGGCGGCGCTGTCAGCTCCGCCAACCACGCAGGCATCCGCCGCTGGCTCTGGATCGTCGCGGCACTCGTCTTCGCGATGGTCGTGGTCGGCGGCGCGACCCGCCTGACCGGCTCAGGCCTCTCGATCACCGAATGGCGACCGGTCACCGGCGCGATCCCGCCGCTCTCCGACGCCGCCTGGGCGCTGGAATTCGAGAAGTACCGCGCGAGCCCGCAATACCAGCTGCTCAATGCCGGCATGGCGTTGTCGGAATTCAAATTCATCTTCTGGTGGGAGTGGGGGCACCGTCAGCTCGGCCGCTTCATCGGCCTGGTCTATCTCGTCGGCTTCCTTGTCGTCGCCCTCCGCCGGCTCCTGCCTTGGCGCCAGAGTGCCGTGCTGTTCGGCATGGGGCTGCTGCTTGGCCTGCAGGGTACGATCGGCTGGATCATGGTCGCGTCGGGGCTCCAGCCAGGCATGATCGCGGTCGCCCCGGTCAAGCTGACGCTTCATCTCACCTTCGCCGGCCTGTTCTTCGCCGCCGTTGTCGCGTTCGCCACCTGGCTGACCCCGCTGCGGCGGGTCGAGCAGGCGAGGGGCCGCCTGGCCGCCTGGGTGTTGCTGGTGCTCACCTTCGCTCAGATCGCGCTAGGCGGCCTCGTCGCCGGCTCCCGTGCGGGCTTCACCTTCAACACCTGGCCGCTGATGGATGGGGGGCTGGCTCCGGCTTCGTCGACGCTGTTTGCGCAGACGCCGCTCTGGGAGAACTTTGTCGATAACGTCGCCCTGGTGCAGTTCAACCACCGCATCGGCGCCTATCTGCTGCTGGCGGCCGCGCTCTGGCATGCCGTTGCGATGCGCCGCGCAGCGCCTGGGTCAGGCAGTGCCAAGCGCGCAACGGCGATTGCCGGCCTCACCCTGACACAGGCCGCGCTCGGCGTCGTTACGCTGCTTCTGGTGGTCCCGCTCTGGGCGGGGCTCGCCCATCAGGCGCTCGCCTTCATGGTGCTGGCGATGACAGTCGTACATGTCACGCGGAGCGGGGCTGGCACCGCGCATCCAGTCCGGGCCTGACGCCACCGGAACACTGTCGCTCCGAGCGGCAAAGGAAAGAGACCCGGGATCCCGGCCGGAATGGTTCATGGAGGGATCCCGGGTCTGCATTTTTTCCGGGGGGACGCCCCGTCGGAGCGCTGCCGGATGCTAGATCAGCGCCTGATCGAGATCGCCGATCAGGTCGGCCACGTCCTCGAGCCCGATCGAGAGGCGCACGACCTCCGGTCCGGCGCCCGACGCGGTCTTCTGTGCGTCCGAGAGCTGGCGATGCGTCGTCGAGGCGGGGTGGATCACCAGCGAGCGCGTATCGCCGATATTGGCGAGATGCGAGAACAGCTGCAGGTTCGAGACCAGCTTGACACCCGCATCGTAGCCGCCCTTCAGGCCGATGGTGAAGACCGCGCCCGCTCCCTTCGGCGAGTAGCGCTTGGCGAGGTCGTGATACTTATCGCCGTCCAGGCCGGGATAGCTGACCCATTCCACCGCCGGATGCGTCGAGAGGTGCTTTGCGACGGCGAGTGCGCTCTCGCAGTGGCGCTGCATGCGCAGCGGCAGGGTCTCGATGCCCGTCAGGATCATGAAGGCATTGAAGGGCGAGAGCGCCGGGCCCATGTCGCGCAGGCCGAGCACGCGGGTCGCAATGGCGAAGGCAAAATTGCCGAAGGTCTCGCCAAGCACCATGCCGTTATATTCCGGCCGCGGCTTGGACAGCATCGGGTAGCGCTCGTCGCCCACCCAGTTGAACGAGCCGCCATCGACGATCAGGCCGCCGATCGAGTTGCCGTGCCCGCCCAGGAACTTGGTGGCGGAATGCACGATGATGTCGGCGCCGTGCTCGAACGGGCGGATCAGGTAGGGGCTCGCCATCGTGTTGTCGACGATGAGCGGAATGTTGTGCTTCTTGGCGATGGCCGCGACGCCGGCAATGTCGACGATCACCCCGCCCGGATTGGCGATCGACTCGATGAAGATCGCCTTGGTGCGCGGGGTCACCGCGGCGGCGACGCTCTCAAGATCGTCGGAATCGGCCCAGATCACATTCCAGCCGAAATTCTTGTAGGAATGGTTGAACTGGTTGATCGAGCCGCCATAGAGCTTGCGCGCGGCGACGAACTCGTCGCCCGGCTGCAGCAGGGCGTGGAAGCAGAGGAACTCGGCGGCGTGGCCGGATGCGACGGCGAGCGCCGCAGTGCCGCCCTCGAGCGCGGCGACGCGCTCCTCGAGCACCGCGTTGGTCGGGTTGCCGATCCGCGTATAGATGTTGCCGAAAGCCTGCAGGCCGAACAGCGATGCGGCGTGGTCGACATCGTCGAAGACGAAGGATGTCGTCTGGTAGATCGGCGTGGCGCGCGCGCCGGTGGCTGCATCAGGCGCTGCACCGGCATGAATGGCGAGCGTATGGAAACCCGGTGAGCGGTCTGACATGGCGTGCTCCCTGCAAATTCTGATCGTGAAACGGTCCCGTTCGATTTAACGAACGCTCTGTGCGGCGTCAATTCGGCCGGACGGGCCTGAGAGCGGGGCCGATATGCTCCGGCCTGATCCCCAGGCCGATCAGCCGTGCCGGCAGGCGGCGCAGCAGCGGGAAGCGCTGCAGGAGGCGCAGCGGCAGCGGCGGCGCCACCGGTCCGCGGCTGGCGAGCAGCGGCGTGATCACCCGGTTCTGGATGGCGATCTGCATGGATTGGGTGAGTTTTGCCGGGAATTCACGGCGATGCTGCACGGCTGCGAGCGCGGTATCCGTCAGCCGCCTCTCGCGGAGCGGCGCTGCCAGCAGGTTGGCCGTTGCGACGGCATCCTGCACCGCCAGATTGATCCCAACACCGCCGATCGGGGACATCGCATGCGCAGCGTCGCCGATGCAGAGCAGGCCGGGCTTCCACCAGCGCGTCAGGCGATCGACCGCGACCGAGAGCAGCTTGATGTCGTCCCAGCTGCGCAGCTCCGCTATCCGGTCCTTGAGAAAGGGCGAGAGCGCGACGACACCGTCCCGGAAGGCCCGCATGCCCCGGACCTGCAAGGATTCCAGCGAACCCTTGGGGATGATGAAGGCGCATTGCCAGTAGTCGCCGCGATTGAGCATGATGAAGAACCGGCCGCCCGCGACCTGGCCGAATGTCTGGTTGCGATCACTCTTGCTGCGCGACAGCCGGAACCAGAGCACGTCCATCGGCGCGCCGAGCACTTTCACCGGGAGGCCAGACGCCGCGCGCAGATCGGAGCTGCGCCCGTCGGCCGCAACCACGAGATCGGCCCTGATCGAAAGCGGGCCGTCGGGCGCCATGGCCGCGACGCCGGCCACACGCCCGTTCTGCTTGATCAGTCCCTCGGCCTTCGTCTGCATCCGCAGATGGAAGGAGGGCTGCTCGCGTCCCCGTTCCGCCAGGAAATCGAGAAAATCCCATTGCGGCATGAAGGCGACATAGGGAGCCTTGACCGGCAAATGGCTGAAATCGGCGAGCGTGATCTCGTCGTCTCCGAAGCGGGCGACGATATGGTCTTCCTTGCTGTGCGGCAGCTTCAGGAAGGCCTCGAGCAATCCGAGTTCATGCATCAGCTCGAGTGTCGAAGGGTGGATCGTGTCGCCGCGGAAATCCCGCAGGAAATCGGCGTGCTTCTCCAGCACGGTGACTTCGATTCCGGCTCGCGCGAGCAGGAAACCGAGCATCATCCCGGCGGGGCCGCCTCCGGCGATGCAGCAAGTGGTCGTTTCCTCGCGCATCGCCGTTCTCCTGGGGATGGCCTGGTCAGGTCCCGGGCCGGTCGATCGACAATTTCTGGAAGCCCTTGCCGGCCAGTTGCGGCTTCTTGTTCGAGATGATGCGCGAGTTGATGCCCTGCCAGCCGATCTCGCCGGAGAGCCGGCCATACTCGATCTTCGGGCAGCGGTTCATGATCACGGTAAGGCCCTTGGCCTCGGCGCGAGCGGCGGCCGCGTCATTGCGGACGGACAGCTGCATCCAGATCACTTTCGGCAGGGGCGAGAGCGCCAAAGCCTCGTCCGTGATCGGCCCGGCGGCTTCCGAATTGCGGAAGATCTCGACCATGTCGACGGGAACCGGAATCTCCTTCAACGCACCGTAGACCGTCTTGCCGAGCAGCGTCTGGCCGGCAAGGCCGGGATTGACGGGGATGACGTCATAGCCGCGATCGAGCAGATACTTGGTGACGATCCAGCTCGGCCGCGCCTCGTTGGCCGAGGCGCCGACCAGGGCGATGGTTTTCACCTCGCGCAGGATGCGGCGGATTAGCGCATCTTCATAGGCCTCATGATTCAAGGTGCTGAATCCTCACGAGAAATACGCGGCGATCATGCCCCAGCATTTTGGCGCCGAGGGGCTGAACCACAGCTTTGCCACTCTTATCTGATTCAATGGAACACAGGGCGAACAACCCCGGTTGTTCCGTCATGAAAGGAGGGTCTACCATGTGCGACTATAGCCTGCACAATGTGATGTCCACTCCCGCCAAAGTGGGCGACGAACTGACGACCACCAGCTTCCCGAATTCGAGCACGCGCGGGTTCTGCACCTCGGCACAGCCGGAGGTTGCGGTCTGCGTGCTGCCCGGCACGGAGCTGGCGTTCGCGAGCGAGATCGAGTGCGATAGGGTGGTCGGCTTCCTGCCGCATCGCAAGATGGCAGCGACGATGGCCCGCTTCCGTCAGATCGATCTCGACAAGCCCTATGCGCATCACGATGCGCTCGAGCTGCCCGACGGGYAGGTCATTCTGCTGACGAACCTGTCTACGGGACAAAAGGCGACCGTTTTGCAGTTGCCAGCCGTGCCGCAGCCGGAAGAAGAGACCAAGGAGCACCTGCAAACCGAGATGCCGGAGCACTTCCCCGCGATCCTGTGAACAGGCGCCTGATGGATAGCTGCACGCGGCGTGTCACGGTTGTCGCCGCGTGCGGCGCTGATTCCGGCTTGATGGAGAGGGCCCGACTGAGGCTCCTGAGCCGCTAGTTGCCGTTCCAGACCGGCTGGCGTTTCCCCATGAAGGCGCCGATCCCTTCCTCGGCGTCGCGGGCGAGCATGTTCTCGACCATGACCGCCGATGCGTGATCATAGGCTGCGGCGAGGCCCATCTCGCGCTGCTGGTAGAAGGCGCGCTTGCCGACCTTCACCGTGGCAGTCGATTTCGATGCGATCACGCCCGCCAGTCGCAAGGCCTCCGCAAGCGCTACGCCCGCCGGAACGACCCGGTTGACCAGCCCCATCCGGGCCGCCTCCTCGGCCGGGACCATCTCGCCCAGCAGCAGCATCTCCAGCGCATGCTTCCCCGCGAGGTTGCGCGAGAGCGCCACCATCGGCGTCGAGCAGAACAGCCCGATATGGACCCCGGGCGTGCAGAACCGCGCCTGCGCGCCGGCGACGGCGAGATCGCAGGTCGCGACGAGCTGGCAGCCCGCAGCGGTCGCCGTGCCTTCCACCGCTGCAATGACGGGCTGGGGCAGGGCGGTGATTTGCTGCATCATGGCCGAGCAGCGGCCAAGGATATCGGTGAAATAGGCGCGGCCACGGTCTGGATCGGCGCGATGCGCGCTCATCTCCTTGAGGTCGTGACCGGCCGAGAAGACCGGGCCGGCGGCCGTCAGCACGACGGCGCGCACCGTATCGTCTGCCGCAATGGCCCCGAAAGCCTCGCTCAACGCGGCCAGCATCGCTTCGCCAAGCGGATTGCGCGCCTGCGGACGGTTCAGCGTCAGTGTCGCGATGCCGTCCTGGTCTGCGCGCAGCAGGACCGGGGCGGTGCCGGGCTCGATATGGGCATTCATGGCATGGCCTTTCGCATCCGTGGCTATTGTCGGAGCCCAACCGTCATGCTGCAAGGGGAGGAGTTTCCCGCTGGCATCCGGTTTCCCGCACATGACACCCCGCATGACGATCTCAGAGGTGGAGACCTATCTCGATCAGGTCTTCCCGCAACTCCATTATGGCGGGCGCACTCATTTCATCGAAGATGTCGGCCCGCTGACGGCGCGCATGCGCTGCGACTATCACGAGCGGCATTTGCGCCCGGGGGGCACGATCTCCGGTCCGACCATGATGGCGCTGGCTGATCTCGCCCTCTATGTCGCGATCCTCGGCCAGATCGGCCCGGTCGGCCTCGCTGTGACGACGAGCCTCAACTACAATTTCCTGCGCAAGCCGGGGCCGGTGGCGCTGATCGCGGACGCCAGGCTGCTCAAGCTCGGCAAGCGGCTCGCCGTCGGAGAGGTCGCGCTGTTCTCGCAGGGCGACAGCGAGATGGTCTGCCATGCGACCGGCACCTACTCGATTCCGTCGGAGCGCTAGGAGTCGAGCGCTGGTCCTGGCCGCAGAACCGTCTCCGTGGGGGAATCGGAGCGTCGGGAGAAGCGCAGGGAAAGGGATGATCCTGCCGGACCTCGCAGGATCGCTGGAACGGAATGCGGTATCTAAATACCGTTTTTGCCATTGCACTGAAAACAATGCGATTTTTCGCCTTGGACCGTGATCGTGGTGCTTGACAGTACGGCAGCTTGCCCCTATCCACCGCCCCACACCGCCGCCGGCCTTCCGGCGGCTTGTCCTTTTTCAAGCAACCGAAGGGTGCCGCGATGAAGACCGTCTCGCTCAAGCCCGCCGACGTCGAGAAGAAGTGGGTTGTGATCGATGCCTCCGGGCTGGTCGTTGGTCGTCTCGCCTCCGTTGTGGCGATGCGTCTGCGCGGCAAGCACAAGGCCGCCTACACCCCGCATGTCGACTGTGGCGACAACATCATCGTCATCAACGCCGAGAAGGTGGTCCTGACGGGTCGCAAGCGCGACCAGAAGGTCTACTACCATCACACCGGCTTCCCGGGTGGTATCAAGGAGCGTTCCGCCAAGTTCCTGCTCGAAGGCCGCTTCCCTGAGCGCGTCGTCGAGAAGGCTGTCGAGCGCATGCTGCCGCGCGGCCCGCTGTTCCGCCAGATCCTGGGCAACCTGCGCGTCTACAAGGGCGCTGAGCACCCCCACGCCGCCCAGTCGCCGGAGGCGCTCGACGTCGCCGCGCTCAACAGCAAGAATGCGAGGCTCTGATCATGGCTGAGGTTCTTCAGTCTCTCGAGCAGCTCGGCCAGGTCGCCAAGACGGCTCAGCCCGACGCTCCCGTTCACGTCAAGAAGGTCGATGCGCAGGGCCGCGCCTAYGCCACCGGCAAGCGCAAGAACGCCATCGCCCGCGTCTGGATCAAGCCGGGCTCCGGCAAGATCACGGTCAACACCCGCGACCAGGAAGTCTACTTCGCTCGTCCGGTGCTGCGCCTGATCCTGCAGCAGCCGCTGATGATCGTCGACCGCATGACCCAGTACGACGTCGTCGTCACGGTCAAGGGCGGCGGTCTCTCCGGCCAGGCCGGCGCTGTGCGCCACGGCATCTCCAAGGCCCTGACCTTCTACGAGCCGGAACTGCGCGGTCCGCTCAAGAAGGAAGGCTTCCTGACCCGCGACTCGCGCGTCGTCGAGCGTAAGAAGTTCGGTAAGGCCAAGGCCCGCCGCAGCTTCCAGTTCTCGAAGCGCTGATCCGGCTCACGCAGTCTGGCTATGCTTACAGGGCGGCTCGCAAGAGCCGCCCTTTTCGTATTGGCTTCAGCTCCGCACCAGCTGGAGTCGCCGCCGATGAGCGCTACCCGTCCCGTTCTTCTCGTTACCGGAGGCAGCCGCGGCATCGGCGCCGCCATCTCAGTCATGGCGGCCGGTCGTGGCTATGATGTCGCCGTCAACTACCAGCGCGACGCGGCCGCGGCCGCAACGGTTGTCGCGGCCTGCAAGGCCGCGGGCGCAAGCGCCGTTGCACTCCAGGGCGACATGTCTGGTGAGGCGGATATCCTGCGCGTCTTCGCCGAGGCGAAGGGGAAGCTCGGGCCCATCGCCCAGGTCGTCAACAATGCAGGCATCACCGGTAAGTCGGGCCCGCTGGCCGAGGCGGACGCAGAGGTCATTCGCAACTGCATCGACGTGAACGTCACCGGCGCGCTGCTGGTCGCGCGTGAAGCGGCACGGGCGCTGCTCGCTCAGCCGGAGCGGAAGGGCAGGGCGATCGTCAACATCTCCTCGGCTGCGGCAACGCTCGGCTCGCCCGGCGAATATGTCTGGTACGCCGCCTCCAAGGGAGCGATTGATACGTTGACGGTTGGTCTGGCGAAGGAGCTTGCTCCAGCCGGCATCCGCGTCAATGCGGTTGCGCCCGGCATTACCGAGACCGAGATCCACGCCCTGTCGACGGGCGAAGCGGGCAGGGTCGAGCGCATCGCGCCGCTCGTTCCCCTGCAGCGGGCGGCGTCTCCGGACGAGATCGCCGAGGCCGTGCTGTTCCTGCTGTCCGAGGCTTCCGCCTATACGACAGGCGTGGTTCTGCGGGTGGCGGGCGGGCGCTGATAGCGCCGGGGCCCTGAACGACAGATTCGGCTGTGACTGCCGCCCGGCGCGGCTGGATCAGGGCAGCGGCCATGCTAAACCGCAGGCTCACGTCTCCGGTTCCAGCCTCCGCCATGCGCATCCTGCTCGTTCTCATTGCTTTCGGAATGATCGCAGTTCCCGCGCTGCTCGCGCTTGCGCGGACGGGGGAGCCGACCGGGCGTCGGGTCGGACGGGCGTTGATCATCTTCCTGACGCCGGCCTTCGCGCTCGGCCTGATCCATGGCGTGCCTGAACTCGATGGCCGCGCCCTGCAGAACCCCATCGCCTGGACCACGTTTCGGCTGGTCCTGACCGGCCTCGCCCTGATCCTGCCCTGGTGCCTCTATGTCTGGCTCACGGGCAGGCGCTGACTTCATTCACGGATTGCTGCCATGACCGAACCCGTCGACACCCCCTCCATCGACCACGCCTTCACCGGCGATCGGCGCGGCCCGGCGCAGGACCCGACCTATGCCGGCGCGCTCTCCTTCATGCGCCGCCGCTACAGCAAGGATGTCGCCGGCTGCGATCTGGTGATCTGGGGCGTGCCCTTCGATCTCGCGGTCTCCAACCGGCCGGGCACGCGCTTTGGACCGCAATCACTGCGCCGCGTCAGTGCGATCTTCGACGGCGATGCCCAGTATCCGTCGCGCATCGACCCGTTCGAGCATCTCTCGGCCGTGGATTACGGCGACTGCTCGCTGCCGCGCAGCGACCTGCTGGGCTGCGCCAAGGCGATCGAGCGCGAATCCGCCGCGATCATCGCCACCGGCGCCCATCTGGTGACGCTCGGCGGCGACCATTTCATCACCCTGCCGCTGCTGCGTGCCCATGTCGCCCGCCATGGCAAGCTGGCGATCGTCCAATTCGATGCGCATCAGGACACCTGGGACGATGGCGTCGGCGCTGTCTCGCATGGCACGTTCATGCTGGAGGCGGTGCGCGAGGGGCTGATCGATGTCGATCGCTCGATCCAGGTCGGCATCCGCACGGTTGCGCCCCGGGATTGCGGCATCCAGGTGCTTGGCGCCTATGAAGCCCATGAGCTCGGCGTCGATGGCGTCGTCGAGCGCATCAAGCAGCGCGTCGGGCAGGGCCCCGCCTATCTCACCTTCGATATCGACGCGCTCGATCCGGCCTTCGCGCCGGGCACGGGCACGCCCGTTGCCGGCGGCTTTACTGCGGCGCAGGCACTGCGCATGGTCTGGGCCATCCGCGATCTCGATTTCCGCGGCATGGACATCGTCGAGATCTCCCCGCCCTATGACCATGCCGACGCGACGGCGATCGCCGGTGCCGCCGTGGCCCAACACTACATCCAGGCGCTGGCGCTGAAGAAGAAGGCCGGTTGAATCGCTGTGCGAGCGGGCTGAATCGACTTACGAGCCGCGTGCACCAAGCGATTCAATCTGTTGGCAAATCTGGCATGACGCAAGCCTTCGCCCCGTCGGGCGAGAGGCTTGCCGTGCCCCGCAGGGCAACGTCGCGTCACATGCCGATTGACAGGGGCGGCGCCCTCCCACATATCAGCGTCATGTTCATGTGCTCGATCCGACGTCGCACCAACCAGGCCGCCCCGGCGCGCCCGCGATGACGCTCGGCTGAACCCCGAATTGTCCGCGAACCGCGCCCGGAGCGCGGTTTTTTTATGCCTGATGCTGACCTATCAATGAGCGCGAGCGCGCTTTCGGAGGCCCTGATGAGCCAGAATCTGAAATCGATCTTCATCGACGGCGAAGCCGGCACCACCGGCCTTGGCATTCGCGACCGGCTGGCAGAGCTGCCGGAGGTCGTCGTGAAGAGCATCGATCCCGACAAGCGCAAGGATCCGGCCGCCCGCAAGGCGATGATGGCCGGGGTTGATCTCGTCGTGCTCTGCCTGCCTGACGAGGCAGCGAAGGAATCGGTGGCGCTCGCCGACGAACTCGGCGCGGACGCTCCCAAGATCGTCGATGCCGCGACTGCCCATCGCGTCGCGCCGGGCTGGGTCTACGGCTTTGCCGAACTCGCCCCCGGCCATGCCGCGGCAATCGCCAATGCCAACCGCGTCTCCAATCCCGGATGCTACCCCACCGGCGGCATCGCCCTGCTGCGGCCGCTGGTCGATGCGGGCCTGCTCGCGCAGGATCATCCGGTGACGGTCAATGCCGTTTCCGGCTATTCCGGCGGCGGCAAGAGCATGATCGAAGCCTATGAGGCGGGCGTCGCCCCGTCCTTCGAGCTCTACGGGCTGGGGCTCAAGCACAAGCACCTGCCGGAGCTGCAGGAATACGCGCGCCTGACCCGGCGGCCGATCTTCGTGCCGTCCGTGGGCAATTTCCGCCAGGGCATGCTCGTCTCGGTACCGCTGCATCTCGACACGCTTCCGGGCAAGCCGAAGGTCGCCGACCTGCACGACGCGCTGGCGGCGCGCTATGCCGGCTCGACCTATGTGAAGGTGGTTCCGGCCGAGGCCGGCGGCAAGCTGGAAGCGGAGTCGCTCAACGACACCAACCAGCTCGAATTGCGGGTCTTCGGCAATGAGGAGCTGCGGCAGGCGGTGCTCGTCGCCAAGCTCGACAATCTCGGCAAGGGCGCCTCGGGCGCTGCGGTCCAGAATATCCGCCTGATGCTCGGGCTCGGCGAAGCTTAGATCATCGAGCCGGATATCGTCCGCAAAGGCGAAAGGCCCGGCCCCAAGCGGGGCCTTCTCCGTTGAGGCAAGGGGAGCAGCGCGGGCAATCCGCTGCGGTCATGACCTATGGTCAGCTGACGGGGTCGTGATGACCCTTTGCCTTGACGTCCCCCAAATGGGGGTAGCCGATATGGGGAGGGATGGCCTCTATCGGGGGATCGGTTGTGCGTAATGTCACGTCGCTGCGGCGACTGGTGGCTTTACGACACGAGACCCGAGACTAGTCCCCGCCGCTTTGGCTGCCTCCATGGCAGCTGTGAGCGACATTATTTGCGGTGTGGGCAACGCCGCCATGGTTGGGTCAAGCAGCCATGGCGGCGTCTTTTTATCTCAGCCCTTGTAGGGGACGAAGTTCTGCTTCTGCGTGCCGAGGCCGTCGATGCCGAGAGCCACGACCTCGCCGCCCTTCAGGAAGCGCGGCGGCTTGAAGCCGAGACCAACGCCGGGCGGAGTGCCGGTGGTGATGACATCACCCGGATCGAGCCGCATGAACTGGCTGATATAGTGCACGAGATAGGCGGCACCGAAGATCATCGTCTTGGTCGAGCCGTTCTGCACGCGCTCGCCATCGACCTCGAGCCACATGCCGAGATTCTGGATATCGGCGATCTCGTCGGGGGTCACCAGCCAGGGGCCGAGCGGGCCGAAGGTCGGGCAGCCCTTGCCCTTGGCCCATTGGCCGCCGCGCTCGGTCTGGAATTCGCGCTCCGAGACGTCGTTGCAGACGCAAAAGCCTGCGATCGCGGCCATGGCGTCCTTCTCGGCGATATAGGAGCCGCCATCGCCGATCACGATCGCAAGCTCGACTTCCCAGTCGGTCTTCTTCGAGTTCTTCGGGATGGTGACGTCGTCATAGGGGCCGACGATGCAGTTCGGCGCCTTGTTGAACAGGATCGGCTCGGCCGGGATCGGCGCGCCGGTCTCAGCCGCATGGTCGGCGAAGTTGAGGCCGACAGCGATGAAATTGCGCACATCGCCGACGCAGGCGCCGATGCGCGGCGTCCCCTGAACCTCGGGGAGCGTTTCGGCATCGAGCGCCTTCAGTGCCGCAAGCGAGGCCGAGGTCAGCGCCTTGCCGGCGATGTCCGGAACCTTGCCTGACAGGTCGCGCAGCACGCCCTTGGAGTCCAGCAGCGCGGGCTTCTCTTGGCCGAAAGCGCCATAACGTACCAGTTTCACGTCGTTTCCCCCGTTTCAATCGATATGATCAAAGGTGCGCGATCCTGTGCGGACGGGGCGCCCGAGGCAAGCGGTTCCTGCGCATGACGCGACTGCACAGGGGGGCCCCGAAACTTGTTGCGGGAATGCAACGGCCGTCGCCAAAGCAAAGGCTTCTGCAACCATTAGACGTAGGCTCGTAGAACTGCCACCTGCGCAAAACTTGTGATAGTTCGCATATAAACGATCTTTTTCACGCGCTGACTTGATCGGCACTGCAGGAATCGGCGGATTTTTAGCCGATTCTGCCTGCTGCGGTGCAAGCACATGGAGAAGCATGGCGAAATTGTGCCGTTCAGGGCGGGATTGCGGCAGAAACGCGAGCGCGGCATGTTCGTCGGCGAAGCGGGTGATTTGCCCGAAAGAACGTCAATCCTAGGGATGGGTACTCGATGAAGAGCATGGTTCGCTACACCGCCGCTGCTACCGTTTCAGTCGCTGCTCTTCTGGTTTCCGGCGTCGCTTCGGCAAGTTCGTTTTCGCTGCGCAGTGGAACGAGTGCCGAGGGCCTCGGCATGGCATTTGCCGGCGCGGCCTCCGGCGGCATCGGCATGGGAGCCATGACCTTCAACCCGGCCACGATCACCATGTTTCCAGGCCGCAACAGCAATTGGAACTTCAGCTACATCGCCCCGAGCGCCAGCTACGATCCGACCTCGCCAACACGGGTGCGGCTGCCTAACGGCGCGATCGTCCCGATCGGCGCCGCTGGAGGAAGCAACCTCGGCACCGGCGAGATCGGCGGCGATGGCGGTTTCGTGCCGGCTTCGTATTCAGCCTGGCAGCTGACCGATCGCCTCTGGATCGGCATGCACACCGGCGTGCCCTTCGGATTGCGCTCGAAACCCGAAAACCAATTCAATGCGTCTCAGATTTACGGCCGCTCGGCGCGCGTCGCGACGATCAACGTTACGCCGACGGTCGGCTACCAGGTGAATGACTGGCTCGCCGTGGGCGCAGCGCTCCAGGTGCAGTATTTCAAGACCAATCTGAAGCAGGCAGCTGGCATCACGGCTACGGCGGCCAACACCATCCTCGAAGGCGACTCGATCGATTTCGGTTACAAGCTCGGCGTGACGCTGACCCCGTGGCAGGGAACCAATATCGGCCTGGCCTACCGCTCGATGATCCATCATTCGCTGGAGGGCACGTTCAAGACCCCGGCCGCGGTCCCGCCGATCCTCGCTGCGGGTTCGAACCCGATCAAGGCGAACCTGAATCTGCCCGATTCGGTCGTATTCGGCCTCTCCCAGGTCATCAACGACCAGTGGCAAGCTCACCTTGGTGTCGAATGGACGAACTGGAGCCGTTTCCGTCGCATTCCCGTGGTCGCCAGCAATTTTGGCGTTCCTTTCACCAGCCTGAACTTCCAGTATGACGACAGCTGGTACTTCGCGGCGGGTCTCGAATACAAATACAACCGCGATCTGACCCTTCGCGCCGGTGTCGGTTACGAGCTTTCGGCCGTGAACGACGAGAACCGCACGGTCTTCATCTCGGATAATGACCGCCTCTGGTTATCGACAGGCTTCAGCTATCAGGTCTCGGATAGGATCAAGTTCGACCTGGGCTATACCTACCTCCACGTCCAGAATGCGAGCGTGAACTATTCCGGAGCGCATCCGCAGCAGGGCGCGGTTCTCTACACGGCCGAGGCCAAGCCGCATGTTCATGTCGTTTCCGCCGGCATCACCTATCGTTGGGACAATCCGCAGGAGACGATCCCGATGCGCCCGGTGGTGCGGAAGAACTGATCGACGTACCCAATTCTGCGAAAAGCCGGCCCTTGGGCCGGCTTTTTTGTGATCCGGAAGGTCATCCGGCTCCGAAGGGGCTCAAACCCTGATCTTGACGTAGCTTCCAGGCGCGTCCTCGAGCGGCGCCAGTGCGCCGTCGCCCGGCTCGCGCGCCGGCAGTGTCTTCGGCGCCTGCGAAGTCAGCCAGCCGAGCCAATGCGGCCACCAGGAACCGGGGTGTTCGACGGCGCCCTTGGCCCAATCGGCGAACACGCCCTCGGGTTTGCCCCCGGTCCAGTACTGGTACTTCACCTTGCCAGGCGGGTTGATCACCCCCGCGATATGGCCGGAGCCCGCCATGACATAGTCGACCGGCCCGCCGAAACATTGCGAGCCGATGAAGACGGACTGGGCCGGAGCAATGTGGTCTTCCTTGGCGGCGAGGTTGTAGACGGGAATCTTCACCGCCTTCAGATCGAGCGTCTTCCCGCCGATCGTCATCTCACCCTTGGAGAGCCGGTTCTCCAGATAGCAGCCGCGCAGATAGAAGGAATGGTTGGCGGCCGGCATGCGCGTCGAATCGGAGTTCCAGTAGAGCAGGTCGAACGCGGTCGGGAGCTTGCCCTTCAGGTAGTTGTTGACGGCATAGGACCAGATCAGGTCGTTCGGCCGCAGCATGTTGAAGGCTCCGGCCATGCGCGCGCCGTCGAGATAGCCGCGCTGGGCCATCTGCTCCTCGACGGCGCGGATCTGATCCTCATCGACGAAGACTGAGAGTTCGCCGGCCTTCGAGAAATCGACCTGCGTCGTGAAGAAGGTCGCGCTCTCGATGCGCTTGTCCCTGGTCGCAGCCATATAGGCGAGGGTGACGCCAAGCAGCGTGCCGCCGACGCAATAGCCGATGGCGGTCACGCGCTTTTCGCCGGTCGCCTGCTCGACCGCGTCAAGGGCCTCGAAGATGCCCTCGCGCATATAGCTCTCGAAATCCTTGGCGGCGTGGCGCTCGTCGGGGTTGACCCAGGAGATGCAGAAGACCGTCAGTCCCTGCGCCACGCACCAGCGGATAAAGCTCTTCTCGGCATTGAGATCGAGAATGTAGAACTTGTTGATCCAGGGCGGCACGATCAGCAGGGGGCGCTTGAAGACCTGCTCGGTCGACGGTGCGTACTGGATCAGCTCCATGATCTCGTTGCGATAGATGACCTTGCCGGGCGTCGTGGCGATATTGACGCCGACCTCAAAGGCACGCCCGTCCGACTGGCGGATCTTGAGTTCGCCGCCTCCGGCTTCGACATCCTCGGCCAGCATCTTCATCCCGCGCACGAGATTCTCGCCGTTCTGCTTGAGCGTCTCGCGCAGGAGTTCGGGATTCGTTGCGACGAAATTCGAGGGCGAAAGCGCGCTGGCGATCTGCTTGACGTAGAAGCGCGCCTTCTCACGGGTATGCGGGTCAAGGTCCTCGGCGCGATCAACCATAGACTCGGCCCAGCGCGAGCCGATCAGATAGGCCTGCTTGACGAAATCGAACATCGGGTGGGCCGACCAGTCCGGATCGGCAAAGCGCGCATCGCGCTTGTCGGGCTCGGCGACCGGAGCTGCTTCCTCGCCGCTGGCCCGCTTCAGGGTCGAAGCCCACAAACTCATGAAGTCGCTGGTCAGCGAAGCTTGTGCCTCGATGATCTTGCGCGGGTCCGTGACCCAGCGTTCTGCGACGCGGCCAATGGTCTTGACCATTTCGCTTACCTCGTCGGCGGCGCCGGTCTTCGCCTCGCCGCGCTCGATCGGCTTCAGATAGGCAGCGGTCACCTTCCCGGCCTCTTCCATGAAGCGCCCCATGTTCTGGGCCAGCAGGTCGAAATCCGGCACAGGCGCTTCGTCCGAGCCAGCGGGACCCTTCGGCTTGTCGTCGGCTGGCGGGCACATGAATCGTCTCCCCTTGCCACGTCTTTTGCGGAAGCCCTTGCTTCCTATTTTGGTCCCATTAAGGACGTAAACGATATGGTGTAAAAAGATAATTCTGCAACGCGCCGGACCTGCTCATGTCACTCAACAATCCTACGACAAGGTTCCTGGCGCTGCTGCTGCTCTGCGCCCCATTTCTTGCCGGCTGTGCGGGGGATGGCGTGAAGGGTGTCGCCGAGGCTGCGGGACTGGCGACCACGCCGCAGGAATCGAAGCCCTTCGTCAAGGAGAGCCGCTCGACGGAGCGGGATTACATCTCGGTCGGCACGTCTGCGACGCGCGCTGCACCGCGCAAGCCCGTGGCGGATTTCAAGACGCTCGAAACCAACCTCGAAGCCAAGCGCCTCTCGAATGAGGCTGCCGGCGAACAAGCCAAGTCCCTCGGCGCGACCGCGCCGCCAGCGCCGGCCGTGGTTCCGACCAACTAATCGGCGATTCGATTAGCCGCCTATTCTATTGGGCGGAAGTCGACTCGGCTGGCTCGTCCCGTCTGGCTCCTGCAATCTGCCGGGCAGGGCAGCCTTCACCAATCGGTTAGGTTAATTCGAGTTAGTCGGAATCGCGCCATATCCCGGACGGGCCGGCTCGCTAGGGCAGGGGCGTTGCCGTTCCGGAGACCGTGCCCCATGGCGCAAGCGGACCATCGTTCATTCTCCTTCGCCGCAGCCATGCTGATCGCGGGCGCAATGCTGCCCAATTCTGCGCAGGCTCAGACTGTCCCCGTGAAGCCGTATCTCGATTGCACGCTCATTCTCGAGGCGGCATCGGGAAAGACGCTCCACCGCGAAGGAACCTGCGACAAGCGCTTCAGCCCCGCATCGACCTTCAAGGTGCCGCTTGCTGCGATCGGTTACGACGCGGGCATTCTCGAAGACCAGCACAAGCCCCTCTGGGACTATCAACCGCGATTCAACGCGGTGGCGCGGGATCGCAAGCCGGTCGACCCGACGATCTGGGAGGCGGATTCGGTTATCTGGTACTCGCGCGAAATGACCGCCCGGCTCGGGCCCAGGAGCTTCGCAGCCCATGTCGCGAAGCTCGGCTATGGCAACGGCGATGTCTCGGGTGATCGCGGGCAGAACAATGGCCTGACCCATTCCTGGATCTCGTCGTCGCTGACCATCTCGCCAGAGGAGCAGACGGGCTTCCTGAGGCGCCTCCTGTCCGGCTCGCTGCCGGTTTCCGGCAAGGCCCATGAGATGACCAGGGCGATCCTTCCCAGCTTCAGCGCCGGAGACTGGACGGTGAAAGGCAAGACCGGCAGCATCTGGCTTCGGAACGCTGCAGGCGAAATCGATCGGAAGCGGCCTCTCGGCTGGTTCGTCGGCTGGGCCGACAACAAGGACAGGCGCGTCGTCTTCGCGCGCCTGCTGATCGGCGCGGAACGCACGGATGGCATACCCGGCCGGAAGCTCCGCGACGCCTTTCTGAAGGAACTGCCGGTTCTGATGAAGGCCAAATGAGCGGCACGAAGGCTGCGGCCGGAAGGGGCATGCCGCTAGGAGAGGCCCGAGCCGCCCCTGCCACGCTGGCGTCTTTCGTCGAAAATTGCGTCTTACGGCCTGTCCTGACCGAAGATGCGATGCTAAGGGCAGTCAACGCACAATTGTGACGAGCCGGTTCTCGCGGCGCGTCCAGGGACATGTTCGAAATGACCGATTTTCATCGCATCAAACGCCTGCCGCCCTATGTTTTCGAACAGGTCAACAAGATCAAGGCGGCCGAACGAGCCAAGGGCGTCGATATCATCGACCTCGGCATGGGCAATCCCGATCTGCCGGCGCCGAAACATGTCATCGAGAAGCTGGTCGAAACCGCCGGCAAGCCGCGCACGGACCGTTACTCCGCTTCAAAGGGCATTGCCGGCCTGCGCCGCGCCCAGGCGCATTATTACGCGCGCCGTTTTGGCGTGAAGCTGAACCCCGACACCCAGGTGGTCGCGACACTGGGCTCGAAGGAAGGCTTCGCCAATATGGCGCAGGCGATCACCGGCCCCGGCGACGTCGTGCTCGTGCCGAATCCGAGCTATCCGATTCATGCCTTCGGCTTCCTGATGGCAGGCGGTGTCATCCGCTCCGTTCCCGCAGAGCCGACTCCGGCCTTCTTCCCCGCCTTGGAGCGGGCGATGATCCACTCGGTGCCGAAGCCGATCGCACTCGTGACCTGCTATCCGGCGAACCCGACCGCCTATACCGCCTCGCTCGATTTCTACCGCGACCTCGTCGCCTTCGCGAAGAAGCACGAGCTGATTCTGCTGTCCGATCTCGCCTATGCCGAGGTCTATTTCGACGAGAACGACCCGCCGCCCTCGATGTTGCAGGTGCCGGGCGCCATGGACGTCACGGTCGAGTTCACGTCGATGTCGAAGACCTTCTCGATGGCCGGCTGGCGCATGGGCTTTGCCGTTGGCAACGAGCGCCTGCTCGCGGCGCTGGCGCGGGTCAAGTCCTATCTCGACTACGGCGCCTATACGCCGATCCAAGTTGCCGCAGCCGCCGCCCTGAATGGCCCGGACGATTGCATCCGCGAAATGCGCGAGATCTATCGCAAGCGGCGCGACGCGCTTGTCGAAAGCTTCGGCAAGGCCGGCTGGGACTTCCCCGCACCGCAGGCCTCGATGTTCGCCTGGGTGGCGATCCCGGAGAAGTTCCGCCATCTCGGCTCGCTCGAGTTCTCGAAGCTGCTGATCGAGAAGGCGGAGGTCGCCGTCGCGCCCGGCATTGGCTTTGGCGAACATGGCGACGATTTCGTCCGCATCGCCATCGTCGAGAACGAGCAGCGCATCCGGCAGGCGGCCCGGAATATCGGCCGCTTCCTCAAGGGCGCGGATCAAACGCTTCACAACGTCATCCAGATATCCAAAGCTGGGTAAGCTGAGCTAAGACGAGTGCGCGATGGCCGGCGCAGACGCGCCGCCATCGGTCTTGCAGTTGAGGGCAGGGGCTCGGCATGTTCAGCAAAGGCCGTTTGATCGGCATCGGTTTTGGCCTGTTCGCGCTGGTCTGCCTCGTCGTCACCTATGATTACTCGCGCGGACGCAACACGCAGACGAACTCGCCGCTGGTGTCCGATATTCTCACCGCGACTCGCTCCAACGAATGCGGCCGGGACGCGACGGAGATTGCCGCGCGCTATTTCCCCCTGGGGCTGGAACAGGCCGAAGCCGAACAGCGCCTGGGCACGATCAGCATTGTGCCGCCTGCCGCCTGGTTCTGGCGCCCCGTAGTCGAGAACGCGACGACCTGGACCGGACCGACGCTGGAAGCGCTGCACACCATCAAGACCACGGCCTTCGGCAATCAGCTGCTGCGGCTGCATCTGACCTTTGCCGATGGCAAGCTGAAACGGCTCGCAGCCGAGGTCGTCTGCCGGTTCGACTGACCAGCGACCCAAGCCCGCACCAGCCTCCAGCCGTTTGATATCCGTTTCGCAGTCACGCGCTCCAGCGTACGGTTCTTCAGCCTGGATACGCGCTGAATGACCGGATGCGGCTCGATCCAGCCCCAGATCGAACGTCCTGTCTTACAGGAGCGCGCCATGGCATCGACCGACGAGCTCGAAGGGCGAATCAGCGCACATGTTGTGTCCGCCGTGAGTCCTTGATCGCTTCCCGTTCCTGAGCTGAGAAACTGCGCGCGTCGCGCCAGGCTTCGTACCGAACCGCGCATCCGCTCCGTTGACTCGCCCGTTGTCGCGTGCGACCCCGACGGCATGACGACGCTCGCTTCCTCACCCGGTCCTGCTCCCTTGCGCGTTGGTGTCGCCGGCCTTGGCACGGTCGGCGCTTCGGTGCTGCGCATCCTCAACCGCCAGGAAAACGCCATTGCGGCCCGCTGCGGCCGCGCCGTGCGTGTGACGGCCGTTTCGGCCCGCGACCGAACCCGTGATCGCGGCATCGATCTCACCGGCTACACCTGGTTCGACGATCCGGTCGAGCTGGCGCGCTCGTCGCAGATCGATTGCTTCGTCGAACTCGTCGGCGGTTCGGACGGCGTCGCCAAGGCTGCGGTCGAGGCCGCTCTGTCCTCCGGCAAATCGGTGGTGACGGCGAACAAGGCGCTGCTTGCGCATCACGGCGTCGCGCTTGCCGCGCTGGCTGAAGAGAAGGGCGTGGCGCTTGCGTTCGAAGCCTCCTCCGCCGGCGGTATTCCGGTGGTCAAGACGCTGCGCGAGGCGCTCTCCGGGAACAATGTTTCGCGGCTCTATGGCATCCTCAACGGCACCTGCAATTACATCCTCTCGCGCATGGAGCTGGAGGGGCTGACCTTCGAGGCCTGCCTCAAGGATGCCCAGCGTCTCGGTTATGCCGAGGCCGACCCGACCTTCGATGTCGAGGGTTACGACACAGCCCATAAGCTCGCCATTCTGACCAGCCTCGCATTCGGGGTGAAGATCGACGCCGAAGCGATTCATGTGGAAGGCATTTCCTCGATCGCGCCGCTCGATCTGAAGATGGCCGACGAGCTCGGCTACCGCATCAAGCTGCTCGGTGTCGCCGAGCGCACTCGCACCGGAATCGAACAGCGCGTGCACCCGACAATGGTGCCGAAATCCTCCGCCATCGCGCAGGTCATGGGCGTTACCAATGCGGTGACGATCGATGCCGACGCGGTCCGTGAACTGACCCTGGTCGGTCCCGGTGCCGGTGGCGATCCCACGGCGTCTGCCGTCGTCGCCGATATCACCGATGTCGCGAGCGGCACCTCGGGCTTGCCCTTCGGCCTTCCGGTCTCGCGGCTCGAGCAGCCGGCGCGCACGCCGATGCAGCGTCATGAGGGCGGCTATTACATCCGCCTCGCGGTTGCGGATCGGCCGGGTGCCGCCGCAGCCATCGCCACCCGCATGGCGCAGGCCGATATCTCGCTCGAGAGCATCGTCCAGCATCGTTCGGAAGCCGCCGCCACCCGGGACCCGACGGGGCGTTCCGGAGCGCCGGTGCCGGTCGTACTCATCACCTACGCCACCAGCGAGTCGGCGATCCGCGACGCGCTCGAAAAGGTCACCGCCGACGGTCACATTGCTGAACCGCCGCAGGTGATAAGGATTGAACGGGAATAGGCCTTCGGCGCCTGCGTGTCCGACCTGCCGATTGCCGACTGCTGAATAGTTCGAGGGAGCCTCATGTCCGAACTCACCATCGCCTCATCCCATATCATCGAGCGCTATCTGTCGATGGAACTGGTCCGCGTCACCGAGCGTGCAGCGGTCTCCGCAGCGCGCCTGCGCGGCCATGGCAATGAGAAGGCAGCCGACCAGGCAGCGGTCGATGCCATGCGCCGCGAGCTCAACCGCCTGCCCATCGATGGCGAGATCGTCATCGGCGAGGGCGAGCGCGACGAAGCCCCGATGCTCTTCATCGGCGAGAAGGTCGGCAACCGGCACGGGCCCAAGGTCCACATCGCCGTCGATCCGCTCGAAGGCACGACGCTTTGCGCCAAGGACATGCCCGGCGCCATCGCCGTCATGGCCATGGCTGAAGCCGGCAAGCTGCTTTATGCGCCCGACGTCTACATGGACAAGATCGCGATCGGCCCCGGCTATGCGCAGGGCGTCATCGATCTCGACGCGTCGCCGACCGACAACATCCATGCGCTCGCCAAGGCCAAGGGCGTAAAGCCGCATGAGATCAGCGCACTGGTCATGGACCGTCCGCGCCATGCCAAGCTGATCGAGGAGATCCGCAAGACCGGTGCGTCGATCCGCCTGATCACCGATGGCGACGTCGCCGGCGTGATCTTCTGCACCGAGCCTGCCAAGACCGGCATCGACATCTATATGGGCATTGGCGGCGCGCCCGAGGGCGTGCTGGCGGCGGCTGCGCTGCGCTGCGTCGGCGGCCAGATGCAGGGGCGCCTGATCCTCGACACCGAGGAGAAGCGCAAGCGCGCCCATGGCATGGGCGTCCTGGATCCGAACAAGAAATACGACATGTCCGAAATGGCCTCGGGCGACGTCATCGTGTCTGCCACCGGCGTCACCGACGGCGGCATGCTGTCAGGCGTGAAGTTCGGCAAGGACGTGATCGAGACCGAGACCATCGTCTACCGCTCGATCACCGGCACCGTCCGCCGCATCTATGGCGAGCACCGCGAATTCGGCAAGTTCAAGCTCGATTGAGACGGCGAGGCCGAGCGCCCCGCCAGGACAGGATTTCGAACGACGGCCGGGCATGTCCCGGCCGTTGCTGTTTGGGGGGCAGCTTAGCCGCGCCGCGGGAGCAGGCTCATCCTTGCAGGAACGGCGCCTGGACCATCGGGCCAGATATCGTATCCGGCCGATGATCCAACCTTCCGTGGCTGCATCGGGCTTCCCGAAAACCGAAATCCATTTTTCGGGCCAATGCGTTAGGACGCGATCTCGAGAAAGCGCTGCAGCGTCGGCGAGCTGTTGGCCGCGCGCCAGACTAGGCCGGTTTCGATCTCCGGAGCGGAATCCTGCAGAGGCAGGTAATGCGCCCCGCGCCGGCGCAGGTTGGTCATGGATTGCGGCACCAGCGCGATTCCCATGCCGGCGGCGACGAGCCCGATGATCGTCTGCATCTGGATCGCCTCCTGATGGACGGCAAGGGGCGCGCCATGCTCGGCGAAGTAGCCCGACACGATGTCGTGGAATGCAGGCGCGATATGGCGCGGAAACAGGATGAGCGGCGCGGCCATGATCGCCTCGGCGCGCAAGGTCTCGGCGGTGAAACCCGGGCGGCGGGCCGCGATCCAGGCCTCGGGAACAGCGGCGACCAAGGGCTCGCGCAGGAGCGGGCGATAATTGAGCGTGGCCTGCAGGGCCTTGCGGTCGGGGGCGATGATCATGCCGACGTCGATCTCGTCGGTCAGCACCGCCTCGATCTGGATGTCGCTGGTTGCCTCGCGCAGCGAGACCGCGACATGAGGAAAACTCTGCCGGAACCGGCTGACCATCCCGGGAAGCACGCTGTAATCGGCCGTGCTGACGAAAGCGAGGCGCAGGCTGCCGAGTTCGCCGCGCGAGAGGCGGCGGGCGGTTTCCGGCAACCCCGCGGCCTTGTCGAGAGCGGCACGTGCGTGAGCAAGCCATTCCTGGCCGACGGGCGTCAGGGCGACGCTGCGCTTCGTCCGCACGAAGAGTTGCACGCCCAATTCACTCTCCAGGGCCTGGATCGACTGGCTCAGGGGTGGTTGCGTCATGCCCAGGCGCTCGGCAGCCCGGCCGAAATGCAGCTCTTCTGCGACGGAGAGAAAATGGCGGAGCTGACGGAGGTCCATGGGATCCTCTAATATGCCCTGCGACCTAATGGCGATAGAAAAGTATATTTCTCATTAGATTGGAGTGGCTTTAAAACTGCCTCGTCACCTCTGACTGCCGCCGACCGGGAGCACACGCCCATGCCCTTCAACGAACGTTCCAAGAATATCACCCAGGGCATCGCCCGCTCGCCGAACCGCGCGATGTATTACGCGTTGGGTTACGAGAAGGCCGATTTCGACAAGCCGATGATCGGCATCGCCAACGGGCATTCGACGATCACGCCCTGCAATGCCGGCCTGCAGCCGCTGGCGGACGCCGCGATCGCAGCGATCAAGGCAGCCGGCGGCAATCCGCAGGTATTCGGCACGCCGACGATCTCGGACGGAATGTCGATGGGCACCGAGGGCATGAAATACTCCCTGGTCTCCCGCGAGGTCATTGCCGATTGCGTCGAAACCTCGGTGCAGGGCCAGTGGATGGACGGCGTGCTCGTCCTCGGCGGCTGCGACAAGAACATGCCGGGCGGCATGATCGGCATTCTGCGTGCCAATGCGCCGGCGATCTATGTCTATGGCGGCACCATCAAGCCGGGAAAATGGAAGGGTGAGGATCTGTCGATCGTCTCGGCCTTCGAGGCGGTCGGTGCCTTCATGGCCGGCAAGATGAGCCAGGAGGACTTTGACGGGATCGAGCGCAACGCCTGCCCGACGACCGGTTCCTGCGGCGGAATGTATACCGCAAACACGATGAGCTCTTCGTTCGAAGCGCTCGGCATGTCGCTGCTCTACTCCTCCAACATGGCCAATCCCGATCAGGAGAAGGTCGACAGCACCGCTGAATCGGCCCGCGTTCTGGTCGAGGCGGTGAAGAAGGGCATCAAGCCGCGCGATATCGTCACCCGCAAGTCGATCGAGAACGCGGTCGCGCTGATCATGGCGACCGGCGGTTCGACCAATGCCGTGCTGCATTATCTGGCGATCGCCCACGCCGCCGAGGTGGAGTGGACGCTGGACGATTTCGAGCGCGTTCGCCGCAAGGTTCCGGTGATCTGCGACCTCAAGCCCTCCGGCAAATACATGGCTGTCGATCTGCATCAGGCCGGCGGTGTCCCGCAGGTGCTGAAAGTCCTGCTCACCGCCGGGCTCCTGCATGGCGATTGCCTGACCATCACCGGGCGCACCATGGCGGAAGAGCTGGCCGATGTGCCGGATGTGCCGCGGGCCTCGCAGGAGGTGATCCGCCCGATCAGCGGGGCGCTCTACAAGGAAGGCCACCTCGCCATCCTCAGGGGCAATCTCGCGGAGGGCGGAGCGGTTGCCAAGATCTCGGGTCTGAAGAGCCCCGTCATCAGCGGTCCTGCTCGGGTGTTCGAGGACGAACAATCGGCGATGGAGGCGATCCTTTCCGACAAGATCCGCCCCGGCGACGTTGTGGTCCTGCGCTATCTCGGGCCGAAGGGCGGGCCGGGCATGCCTGAGATGCTGGCTCCGACCTCGGCGATCATCGGCCGTGGCCTCGGCGACAGCGTCGGCCTGATCACGGATGGCCGCTTCTCCGGCGGCACCTGGGGCATGGTCGTGGGCCACGTCACGCCCGAGGCGTTCGAGGGCGGCACGATCGCGCTCGTCCACGAAGGCGACCAGATCACGATCGACGCTCACAAGCTGCTCCTGCAGCTCGATGTCGACGCGGCCGAGATCGAACGCCGGCGGTCTGCCTGGACGCAGCCGGAGCCCCGCTACAAGCGCGGCGTGCTGGCAAAATATTCGGCGCTCGCACGCTCCGCCAGCGAGGGTGCGGTGACGGGATAATTCCGAAGGAGGTTCCGAAGGAACGCCTTTGATGATGGCCGGGCTCGTCCCGGCCATTCTTCATTCAGCCTGCTCGCCGCGTATTCGTGCAATCGCTGAAACGTGTGCCGTCCGAGGGATCCCCGGCCACCTCCTTCGCGCTATGATTGTGGTGTGTTCCGTCGCGGGAGCGTGCCATGCGCCACATCCTACTTCTTGCGGCTTCAGTCCTTCCCCTTGTCACTGTCGCTGTCGACGATGCATCCGCCCAGGGACGATACGGCGGAGGGGGCTTCCATGGCGGCGGCTGGCATGGTGGCATGCGCGCCGGCGGTTGGTACGGGCGGGGCGTCGGGTTCCGGCCTGGAGGGTACGGATATCGCGGCGTCGGCTGGAGAGGCGGCTGGAACCGACCCTATATGCGGGCAGGAAACTACTGGGGCTGGCGTCGCGGCTGGGGTTACTCCCGTTACGGCTATGGCTGGGGCGCGGCCGGTCTCGTTGCCGGCACGGCGATCGCGGCCTCGGCTGCCTACCCGTATTACGGATACGACTATTCGTATCCGTACGAGTCTCCTTATGCTTACTCCTATAGCTACCCTGCCTATTCCACGCCCGTCTCGAGCGATGTCGGCGGCTATTGCGCGACGCCGGTCAGGACCTGCGCGCTGATCGACGCGGGATTGGTCGGCACGGGCTGCTCCTGCCGCGTCTCCGGTGGCCGGGCCCGGGGAACCGTGATCGGCCCTTGATCGCTGACTCGGCTGGCGCTGCGGTTCGCCGTGAGGCCCCGTCTCCGATCGGCGTTCCCGAACAGGAAAACATCACGGAATTTATCCGGACCCATCCGGCCGCATCATCCAAAACCGAACGTTGCGGTGAGGGATGATGCGGCCGATGGCCTAAAGCATCGGCCCGAAAAGTGGATTGCGGTTTTCGGGAAAGCCTATGCAAACGCAGAAGGTTAGATCATCGGACCGGATACGATATCCGGTCCGATGATTTAGCGTGCGATCGGGTTCAGGATTTCTTCTTCTTGCCTGGCTTCTTCGCGGCTGAATCCTTGGCCTTGGCTGGTTTCCCGCCCTTCTTCTTGAACTCCGCATAGAATTCGTCGGCCATGCCAAGCAAGGCGTGGCCGATCCGGGCGTATTCGAACTCGTTCAGATTGGCGAGCGAGACGCGACCTGCCGGTTGCTGCGTGCCGAAACCGCGACCGGGCAGGAGCACGATGCCGGTCTCGTCGGCGATGCGGAAGAGAAGGTCGCCGGCGCTCGCGCGATCCTTCACCCAGGCCGCGAATTCGGGGCCGTGCAGCTTGCGCGCGATGTCTTCGAGATCGAGCAAGGTGTAGTAGTCGACGGCATTCGGCCCGGTTTCAGGCGGAAGCCCGAGCTCGCGGTAGAGCGCCGCTTCGCGCCGCCTGATCAGCGTCTTGAGTTCGGTCTTGTAGTTATCGCCCTCGTCCATCAGCGCGAAGAGCGAGAACAGCACCATCTGCACCTGCTGCGGCGTCGACAGGCCGGCCGTGTGGTTGAGTGCAACGGTGCGGCTGTCGGCGACGAGCCGATCGATGAACTTGAACGAACGCACATCGGGAAGCAGCGAGCCGTAGCGCTTGTCGAGCGCGACCTTGGTGGACTCTGGCAAGGCTGCGAGCTGATCGTCGAAGATGTTCTGCTTGTGCGTCGCGATCACGCCGAGCCGCCAGCCGGTCGCACCGAAATATTTCGAGAACGAGTAGACCAGCATGGTGTTCTGCGGGCAGATCGCAAAGAGCGAGCGGAAATTATCGGCGAAGGTCCCATAGACATCGTCGGTGAGGATGGTGAGGTCGGGCCGGTGATCCCGAACGATGCGCGCGACCGTATCCAGGCTACGGTCGTCCATCTTGACGGAAGGCGGGTTGCTCGGGTTGACGCAGAAGAACACCTTGATCGCCGGGTCCTTGAGCTTCTCGAGCTCCTTGTCCGGGTATTGCCAGTCCTGCTTGGGGTCGGCGTTGATCGCGACTTCTTCCAGCCCGTATTCGTCGAGTTCCGGGATCTCGATATAGGGTGTGAACACGGGCAGGCCGATGGCGACCTTGTCGCCGCGCTTGAGCAGGCCGTTCTGCTTCAGCGTGTTGAAGATATAGGTCATCGCGGCGGTTCCGCCTTCGACGGCAAAGAGATCGATGCTCGCCGCCGGCAGGAAGCCGCCGATCATCTCCTTGACGATGTATTGCCGGACGATGTCCTCGCTGACCTTCAGCATCCGCGGCGGCACGGGGTAATTGCTGCCCAGGATGCCTTCGACCATCTCATGCAGGAAATCCGAGGCTGAAAGACCGAGCTGGTCGCGGACATAGCTCAGCGCGCGCCCGAGGAAGACGACGCCCTGCTGATCGCGATGCTCGGCCGTGAAGCGCTCGAAGCGGCCCTCGATGCCCGCGATCTTGGGCAACCCGCCAACGCCGTTCTGCATGTAGGAATAGCTGAGTTCCGCTTCTGCGACGGCGAACAGGCCGAGGCGGAAGAAGGCCCGTCGCGGTAGCGTCGCCAGGAAGTTCGGATTGCCGCGCCCGGCATTCAGCATCAGCCGGTTTTCCCTGCTGGAGGCGAGCTTGATCAGCTCGTCCTTCAGCTCGAAGGGGCTCAGCTTGGCATATTGCGAATAGTCGATGGTCATGGGGCGTCTCCGGCTGGTTCAGGCAAAGGCGACGACGAGGGGACCTAGCAGGGTGAGGAACACGTTCGCCAGCGCGTAGGTGATGGCGAAGGGCGTGGTCGGTATGGAGTTGCCGGCCTTGTCGAGCACCTCGCCAAAGGCGGGATTGGCGCTGCGCGAGCCGGAAAGGGCACCGGCGAAAATGGCCGTGTTGTCGTAGCGAAGGATGTAGCGGCCAACCAGCATGGTGATGATCAGCGGCAGGATCGTCACGATGACCCCGGCGATGAAGATCGAGACGCCGCTTTGTAGGACCGTGCTGACCGCCTGCAGGCCCGATTGCAGCCCGACGACCGCGACGAACCCGGCGAGGCCGAGATCCCGCAGCAGGGTCGAGGCCGGCGTCGGCATGTTGCCGACCGTCAGGTTGCGACTGCGATACCAACCGAAGGCGAGGCCGGAGAGCAGGGCGCCGCCGCCGCTGCCGAGCGTCAGCGGGATCGAGCCGATGCGAACGACCAGAAGACCGATCAGCAGGCCGACGACGAGGCCGAAGCCGTGGAAGACGAAATCCGTCTTGTCGCTGGGCAGGATGATGCTGCCGACGATCCGTGCCATGCGCTGCACATCGTCCGACGTGCCGTAGAGGGTGACGACGTCGCCAGGCTCGATCATCGTGTCGCCTTTCAGGACGATCGGCTTGCCGGCCCGCTTGACCTCGATGACATAGATGCCGTGGCGGAGCTGCCCCGCGGTGGCCGCATTGATTTCGGCGACTGTCTTGCGCACGAAATCGGGATTGGTGATCGCGACGTCGCGCGTGACGACGATGACATCCATGCCTTCCGAGGATTGCAGCTCGGCCCCCAACTTGGGAGCCAGCCCGACGACGCCGACCCGTCGGCCGATGACGAGGACGATGTCGCCGGCCGTCAGCGGCAATGAAGGCTGCACCGCAATCAAGGCGCCGCCGCGCTTGACGCGTTCGATGCTGACGGGGGACGGGGCGCTCGCCTCCAGGTCTTCGACGGTCTTGCCGGCTCCGGCCTCGATGCGGAAGATCCGTCCGACGAGATCGGGAGCAGCGGCATGTTCGCCGGCTCCATAAATCTTGGCGCCGGCCAGAAGCTCGGTCTCGGCCTTGATCGCGTCGTCGCGGATGGTCCGTCCCATCAGCCAGGGCAGGACGTTGACGCAGACGATGATCGCGCCGAACGAGCCGAAGATATAGGTGACGGCGTAGCCGACCGCGACATTGCCTTGCAGGCGCTGCACCTCTTCCGCTGCGAGGCCGAGCTTTCCGATGGCGGCGCTCGCGGTGCCGATGATGGCCGACTGGGTCAGGCCACCGGCCGCAATGCCGGCTGCGAGGCCCTTATCCAGCCCCATCACCCGCGCCAGCACGACGACGGTCGCTAGGCCGCTGAGGGCGAGGACCGCCGCCATGACGATCTCGCGGATCGATTGGCGGCCGAGCGAGCGGAAGAATTGCGGCCCGCTTTCGAAACCGACCGCGTAGATGAACAGGGCGAAGAGGACCGATTTGATGCCGTTGTCGATGGAGACGCCGACCTGGCTGATCACGACCGCCACAAGCAGAGAGCCGGCGACACCGCCGAGCTGGAATTTCCCGAACTGGAACTTGCCGATCCAGTATCCGATCGCCAGCGACAAGAAGAGTGCGATCTCGGGGGATTGGTTCAGGACAGAGTGAACCCAGGACACGGAGCCTCCTTGGTATCGACAAAGTCTTCCGCTGAGGAACTTCGCAGCTTCGGCTACGGTTGCAAGCTAAAAGTGCCGGAACGGCATGAGGGCCCTGCATCTGCCCTATGTTTGCGGAACGACATGTCTAAAAAGCGAGGAATGTCGCTGTTCTTCTCGCTTTTCTCTAAATTTGGCCGGGACGCTGCTGTCTCATGTCGCTCAGGGCGAGGTCGCCGGCGCTACTCAGCGAACCGCGCGCGCTGCTTCCTGTCCGGCAATCCTGCCCGAGAACAGGCAGCCGCCAAGGAAGGTTCCTTCGAGTGCACGATAGCCGTGTAGTCCGCCACCGCCGAACCCGGCCGCTTCGCCAGCCGCATAGAGGCCGGCTAGAGGCGATCCATCGTCTCCGAGCACGCGCGAAGACAGGTCGGTCAAAAGCCCGCCCAGCGATTTGCGCGTCAGGATGTTGAGGCGCACAGCAATCAACGGGCCGTGCCGTGGATCGAGGATCCGGTGCGGCCTTGCGGTTCGGATCAACCGGTCGCCGATATAGGCGCGTGCGCCGCGCAGAGCCGTCAGCTGCAGGTCCTTGCCGAAGGCGCTGTTGGCCTCGCGGTCGCGTGCTTCGATCTCGGCGCGAAGACGCGCCTCGTCGATCAGGTTGTCGCCCGTCAGGGCATTCATGCGCGCGACGAGGCGCGAAAACTCCGCCTCGACGATGAAATCCTCGCCCTTGTCCATGAACGCCTGAACCGGACCCGGAATGCCGGCAGTGGCGCGCTCGATCACCTTGCGCCAGCTCTTGCCGGTAAGGTCGGGATTCTGCTCCGAACCGGAAAGCGCGAATTCCTTGGCGATGATGCTCCGGTCGAGCACGAACCAGGAATAGTCGAAGCCGGTCTTCATGATGTGCTCGAGCGTTCCGAGCGTGTCGAAGCCGGGAAAGAGCGGCACAGGCAGTCGGTTGCCGCGCGCGTCGAACCAGAACGGGGAGGGGCCGGGCAAGATGCGGATGCCGTGCTTCGGCCAGACCGGGCTCCAGTTCCGGATGCCCTCGACATAGTGCCACATCCGGTCGCCATTGATCAGGCGCGCGCCGGCCGCTTCGGTGACCCCGAGCATCTTGCCGTCGACATGCTCCGGTACGCCCGACAGCAGGCGCTTCGGCGGCGTACCCAGTCGCGCAGGCCAGTGTCGCCGCACGAGGTCATGATTGCCGCCGATGCCACCCGAACAGACGATCACGGCCTGGGCCTTCAGCGCGAACCGGCCCACGATGCCGCGGGAACTCGCCTCTCCGCGTCCGACCCCGCTCGTCTCCAGGATTTCGCCCTCGACGCCGTCGATCGCGCCTGCACTCTTCGTCAGCCCGGTGACGCGATGGCGGAAGCGCAGCGAAGCCAGCCCGCTTGCCGCAGCCTCGCGCACGCGTCGAAGGAAGGGTTCGAGCAGACCGGGGCCGGTGCCCCAGGTGACGTGGAAACGCGGCACCGAATTGCCATGCCCGGTTGCGAGATAGCCGCCGCGCTCGGCCCAGCCGACGATGGGAAACCAGCGGATGCCCTGGCGGTGCAGCCAGCTGCGCTTCTCGCCGGCTGCGAAATCGACATAGGCTTTTGCCCAGCGCCGCGGCCACTCGTCCTCGTCGCGATCGAAGCCGGCCGAGCCGAACCAATCCTGCAGTGCAAGCTCACGTGAGTCGTGGATCCGCAACCGGCGCTGCTCCGGCGAATCGACCAGGAAGAGCCCGCCAAAGGACCAGAAGGCCTGCCCGCCGAGCGACTGTTCCGGCTCCTGGTCGAGCAGGATGACCCTGCGCCCGGCATCGGCAAGCTCTGCCGTGGCGACGAGGCCGGCGAGGCCTGCCCCTATGACGATGACATCTGCATCGAGCGGCATGATCAGCCCCTTCGCCAGGCCATTTCCCCCGCAACCACTATGGCGACACCGTCTGCGGCGACAAGGCGGCCCGGCCCCGGTTGACGAATGGCCCGGGCTGCGCGAACCCCTTGGGTATGAATATGATTGCCCAGCGCCCTTTTCTCGGTGTCACCAGCTCGGCGCTCGGCCGCATCTGGCGTGATCGGCTCGATGCCGCAGGGCTCGGCCGTGCCGAGGCCCTCTCGCAGGTCGAAGGGCTCCCCGATATCGTGGCACGCGTGCTTGCCGGACGCGGCGTCGAGGCTGCCGATGCCATGCGCTATCTCGAGCCGAAGCTGCGCGATCTCCTGCCCGACCCCTCGACCCTGGTCGGCATGGATGCGGCTGCCGCGCGCCTGGCAAGCGCGGTTGCAACACGAGAGGCCGTCGCGATCTTCGGGGACTACGACGTCGACGGCGCCTGTTCCTCCGCCCTGCTGGCGGGTTTTCTGCGCGATGCCGGCGCCCGGCCGCGCATTCACATTCCGGACCGGCTGATCGAGGGGTACGGCCCCAACAGCGAAGCCATCCGCATGCTGGCCGCCGAGGGGGCGACGCTGCTCGTCACGGTCGATTGCGGCACGACCAGCCATGAACCGCTGGCAGAAGCGCGCCGGCTCGGCCTGGATGTCGTCGTGCTCGACCATCACCAGGCGCCTGAACAGCTTCCGCAGGTCGAGGCGCTGGTGAATCCGAACCGGCAGGACGATCTCTCGGGGCTCGGCCATCTCTGCGCCGCCGGGGTCGTTTTCCTGACGCTGGTCGCGACCGCCCGAGAACTGCGTCGGCAGGGCTTCTGGGCGCAGCGTGGCGCCGAGCCGGATCTGCTCGCCTCGCTTGATCTCGTCGCACTTGCGACCGTTGCCGATGTCGTGCCGCTCAAGGGGTTGAACCGCGCCTTCGTCCGGCAGGGCATCGCGATGCTGCGCGGCCGCACGCGGGCGGGCCTCGCAGCCTTGCTCGACGTCGCCGGGCTCGATGGCCCTGTTCAGCCCTGGCATCTCGGGTTCCTGCTCGGGCCGCGCATTAATGCGGGTGGACGCATTGGCGATGCCGGCCTTGGCGCGCGGCTGCTGATGACTGCCGACGAGATCGAGGCGCGCAGCATCGCCGCCGAACTTAACCGCCTGAATCAGGAGCGGCAGGAGATCGAGAAGCTCGCCGTCGAGGAGGCGGTGGCGCAGGCCGAGTACGCCTTGACGAAAGCTGAGGACCTGCCGGTCCTGCTGGCGCGTTCGGCCGACTGGCATCCCGGCATCGTCGGTCTCGTCGCGGCGCGCCTCAAGGAGCGTTTTCGCCGCCCAGCCTTTGCGCTGGCGCAGAACGGGGAGGGCGGCGCGACCGGCTCGGGCCGTTCGGTCGCCGGCGTCGATCTCGGCCGCGCCGTCAGGCAGGCGGTGGACGCGGGGCTTGCGGTGAAAGGCGGCGGCCACGCCATGGCGGCCGGCGTCACGCTGGCCCCGGGGCAGGATACGGCCTTCCATGCCTTTCTCGCCGAACGTCTCGCTCCGGAGGTCGCCCAGGCGCGCGAATCGGAATCGCTGCTCGTCGATGCGGCGATGAGCGCGGGCGGCGCCAATCCCCGCCTGCTGGCGGAAATCGAGAAGGCCGGCCCCTATGGCGCCGGCTGCCCCGAGCCCGTCTTCGTCTTTCCCTCGCATCGCCTGGTCGATGCAGTCGAGATCGGCAGCGGCGGCCATGTCAGGATCAAGCTCCGCAGCGGCGATGGCGCCACGATCGGCGGTATTGCCTTCCGCGTGGCCCAGGAACCGCTGGGCCGTGCGCTACTGGCCGCACGCGGCGAAAGCGTGCATCTGGCCGCAAGCCTCACCCTCAACCGCTGGGGCGGCAAGGAAACCGTGGAAGTGCGGGTGATCGATCTTGCCCGGGTGGTGTGAGCCCATCTGGCCTGTGCATGACTGCTATCTGGCGTCGAGAATTTGCCAAACTCAGGCTTGCCGATCCGGGAATGTCGCACTATAGCTCGCCCCGCTTCCGATGGGTTGCAACGAATTGCAACCGAAGCCTTGCGGCCTTCGTCTATCGGTTAGGACACCAGCCTTTCACGCTGGGGAGACGGGTTCGACTCCCGTAGGCCGCGCCACACTCCTTATGGGGTGTTAAATATCTGAAAAATCGGGATATTCGCTGAAGGGCGGCCGGGACGTGCCTACGATGCCCCCTTGCACCGTGCTGCAGAGGCATCGTGTCAGGTCGCCGACGCAGCGCGTGGGCAGCAGGAGAGGGCCGTGCCGTCGCTTCCCCTTCGTGAGACGATTCTATTGTTGATCTCAGATACGAGCCACTGAGCCCGTCCTCGTGACCATCGGCTCGTCGCCGGGAACGAACGGCGTCATCTCCCCAGGCGGACGAGCCGACCGCGGGGGATGACGACGCGGGTGCAGCTTGCCGCTGTCAGGCTTCGATGGCGCATCCCAGGCGGGCAAGAGTTGCATCGATCCAACTCCGATCGTCCTTGCCCTCTTTGATCGCCAGCATCTTCTTTTCTTCCGCCTCGTGCTTCTTGCGCGCGGCTTCATAGATCGCGTCGGCGTGGTCGAAGGGCACACAGAGAATGCCGTCGTCATCGCCAATGACGAGATCGCCGGGCTCGATCACCATGCCCTCGATCGAGATCGGAACGTTGATCTCGCCCGGCCCGTCCTTGTAGGGGCCGCGATGGCTGATGCCCGCTGCGAAGATCGGCAGGTCGTTCTCGCGGATCCAGGCGGCATCGCGCACTGCTCCGTGGAGCACGATGCCGGCGATGCCACGCGTCTGCGCATGCGAGATCATGAGTTCGCCGATCAGCGAGTTCGTGAGATCGCCACCCGCATCCACGACGATGACGTCACCTGGGGCGGCGAGATCGAGCGCCTTGTGGATCATCAGGTTGTCGCCGGGGCGTGTCTTGACGGTGATGGCCGGCCCGGCCATGACGCCGCCGCGATGAAGCGGGCGAAGCGAAGCGCCGCCCGCCGTCATCCGCGACATCGAATCGCTGACATTGGCCACCGGCAACGCGCGGAAACGCGCGATGAGGCTGCTGTCGACCTGGCGGCGACGCTTGAGAATCCGAAATCCGAGCATGAGCTATCCTTTGCTGTCTGCGCCAGCCAGCCGGGGTCGAGATGCATCCGTGGTGGCGCCGAGGGATTGCCCCGTTTGGGGCAATGACGGGCGAGGCCGGCTCGATCACGCTGCGTTTGGACGAAATCGTCAAAACGCAGAAAACGTGATCGAATCTAATAGTTTAGAGCATGCTTGGTGCGAAGAGCCGTTGCCACTTTTCGCAGCATGCTCTATGTCGCGCCGGCCTCTTCGCGGTCGACGCGCTCCTTGCCCCGGCGGATCGCGGGCAGGACCATGCTGCCGAGAAGCAGCATCGTCACGATGAGGAAGCCGAGGCTGATCGGGCTGGTGAGGAAGACCGTGAAATCGCCTTGCGACAGGAGCAGAGCGCGACGGATGCTCTCTTCCATCAGGGGGCCGAGCACGAAGCCGAGCACCAGGGGCGCAGGCGGGCAGTCGAGCTTGGCCAGAACGTAGCCGAGCACGCCGATGCCGGCACAGAGATAGACGTCGATCGCGCTGCCGTTGATGCTGTAATTGCCGACCGCGCAGAACATGATGATCGACGGGAAGAGCCAGCGATAAGGCACGCTCAGCAGCCGCACCCAGATTCCAACCAGCGGCAGGTTGAGCGCCACCAGCATGACGTTTCCGATGAACATGCTGGCGATGACGCCCCAGAACAGCTCCGGGTTGCGGGTCATGACCGTCGGTCCCGGCTGGACGCCGTTCATCACGAGCGCGCCGAGGATCAGCGCCATCGTGGCGCTTCCGGGAATTCCCAGCGTGAGCGTCGGTATGAAGGCCGTCTGGGCGGCGGCATTGTTCGCAGCCTCGGGAGCCGCGACGCCCTCGATCGCACCCTGACCGAAGCGCGAGGGATCCCGTGCCAGCTTCTTCTCGAGCATATAGGCCGAGAAGGACGAGATTGAAGGACCGGTACCCGGCAGGATGCCGAAGAACGAACCGATCGCGGTTCCGCGCAGGGTCGGCAGGGTGATCGCCTTCAGATCGGACAGGCTTGGCATAAGTCCGGCGATATTCGCCTTGAAGATGCCGCGCTCTTCTTTTTGCTCCAGATTCATCACGACTTCCGACAAGGCGAATATGCCGACCGCCAGAACCGTGAAGCCGATGCCGTCGGCAAGTTCGGGCAGGCCGAACGTGTATCGTTCCATGCCCGAGTTCACGTCAGTGCCGATAAGGCCGAGGAGCAGGCCCACGACAACCATGGCAAGCGCCTTGAGCATGTCGCCATGCGACAGCACCGATGCCGAAACGAGCCCCATCACCATCAGCGAGAAATACTCAGGCGCGCCGAACTGCAGCGCCCATCCCGCGAGCGGCGTACCGAGCAGCACGATCAGCAGCGTGCCGATGCAGCCGGCAACGAAGGACGAAATCGCAGCCGTGGCGAGAGCTGCCCCGGCCCGGCCGTTCCGAGCCATCTGGTAGCCGTCGAGACATGTCACGGCCGACGAGGTTTCACCCGGCAGGTTGACGAGGATGGCGGTGGTGGAGCCGCCATACTGGGCGCCATAATAGATGCCCGACAGCATGATCAGCGCCGAGACCGGGGGGAGCCCGAAGGTTATCGGCAGCAGCATCGAGATCGTGACCAGCGGCCCGACCCCGGGCAGCACGCCGATCAGCGTTCCGAGCGCGACGCCCAGAAGGCAATAGGTCAGGTTCTGGACCGTCATGGCGACGCCGAACCCGAGCGCGAAATGTTCGAGCATCTCCATGGCTCAGAAATTCCAGGCGAAGAGCGGATAGGGCAGCTTCAGGCCCCAGATGAAGACGATCACGGCGAAAGAGCTCATCACGGCGGTCAGCACGAAGACTTCGCGCAGCCTGAACTCGTTGCCGGCATAGGCCGCGACCAGGAACATGAGCGCCAGCGCGGGCAGGAACCCAAGGCGCTCGATCGTGAAGCCGAACAGCACCATGGCCAGGGTCAGCAGGAAAAGCGGAGCCCAGGACCATGGACCGGCCAGGTTTCCGCCCTGCCTCAATCCCTTGATCAGGATGGCGACGCCGAACGCGATCAGCAGGCCGCTCAGGATTTTTGGGAAATAGCCCGGCCCCATCCGCACCGTGCTGCCGAAGCGGTAATCGAGCGAGATATGGAGCGCGATCGAACCCAGGCCCATGAACAGCAGCCCGGACAGGACATCCTTGTTTCTCATCACATCCGATTTCATCAGGATCTCCATGCTCCGGCATCGGGGTCGCAACGAGCGGGCTTTCGGGGCCACGCCTTGGCGCAAACCCGGCAGCCAAAGGCCTCATTCCCGGATGGTCCCGGCCCTATATTGCCGGGCGAGCCAATCCGAGGATCTTGGTCTGGCTGCAGAGTGTCACGGCAGTTCAGGCCCGACCTTCAGGACCTCGCAATGGCTGCTTCACCGCGCCGATTGCGACCTGCCAGCCCTGAACACCGGAACAGGCGCTGATCGATGCCGCAGTGAGCCGCCTTTCGGGCAGGCGCCCGAGAGTGCAGGCGGCGCCGGCAATCCCGAGCGCAAGGCAATGGCCGCCGCCAACCCGGCCCTAGTCGTCAGCCTTGACGTCGGCGGTTTTGATGACCGCGGTCCATTTCGGCACGTCCGATTTGATCAGGGCGGAGAACTCCTGTGCGGTGCCGCCGATCGCCTCGGCGCCAGCCGCCCTGAGCTTCTCCTTCGTGTCCGGCATCTGCAGGATCTTGTTGATCTCGGTGTTCAGGCGCGCGACGATCGCGTGAGGCGTGCCGGCGGGGGCGGCCACGCCCCACCATGTCACGGCCTCAGAATCCTTGACGCCAAGCTCCTCGAAGGTCGGAACCTCCGGCAGGTCGGAGCTGCGGGCCTTCGCGAAGATCGCGAGCGGGCGCATCGTGCCCTCCTTGATATGAGACATCGCCGAGGGCACCGAGGCGACATAGACGTCGACGCGCCCGCCGAGGAGATCGGGAACGGCCTGCCCTGTGCCCTTGTAGGGCACGTGCAGGAACTTCACCGCAGTCCGCTGCTGCAGCAACTCGCCGGCAAGATGCGAGCTGGTTCCGACGCCGGGCGTCGCGAACTTAATGGCGTTGGGCTTGTCCTTTGCTGTGTTCAGGAGATCCCTGACCGACTTGATCGGCGAATCCTTGGCGACGACCATCACCTGCGGCGCCGACGCGGTGAGCGCGATCGGGGTGAAATCCGCGATCGGGTCGTAGTTCGCCTTTCCGAGGATTGGGTTGATGACCATGTTGGCGTTCTGCGCCAGCACGATCGTATAGCCGTCGGGCTTGGCCTTGCCGGCCAGGCCCAGGCCGACGCTGCCGCCGCTGCCGGGCTTGTTCTCGGGCACCACCGTCCAGCCGGTCGTTTCGCTGAGCTTGGCCGCCACGACCCTGGCCACGACATCGGTCCCGCCGCCGGGAGGAAATGGCACGATCATCCGGATGGCCTTGTCCGGATATTGCTGCGCATGCGCCACCGACGTCAGCGCCGATAGCGCCAGTCCCGCGAGGGCTTTGTAGGCAATCCTCATGTTCGTCTCCTCCCGGTTGTTTCTGTTTGCCCGGCTTCGTGCGCCAGGTTCATTCCGCAGCGAGTTCCGCGAGCCTTGCCAGGCTGCGTGCATCGGCTGCGTTGCCGTCCAGCACGGAAATGACGTGCTGGGCCGCGATTTCTGCCATGGCCTTGGCCGAACCCTGTGTCACGCCGGCGATATGCGGGGTCACGATCAGGTTGGGCAAAGTCCAGAGCGGGTTGTCCTTGGCTGGCGGCTCGAGCGCGAAACTGTCGAGGCCGGCGCCGGCGATCCTGCCCTCGCGCAGCGCCTCAAAGAGAGCCGGCTCACTGATCAGGCCACCGCGCGCCGTGTTGACGACGAAGGATGTCGGCTTCATCAGGCCGAAGCGCTCCGCATTGAGGAGATTTCGCGTCGCGTTGGTCAGCGGGCAATGCAAGCTGACGATATCGGCTTCCGCGAGCAGGCTTTCCAGATCACGATTGCCCCCGTTTCCAAACTGCGCGATCTCGCGTTGGGCATGGGGGTCGTGCATGATCACGGGCATGCCAAGCCCGGTGGCGATCCGCGCGACCTCCTGGCCGATCGCGCCGAAGCCGACAAGGCCCATCACGGTGCTGGCGATGTCCCGCCCCAGGAAACTGGGCTTCGGCCACTCGCCACCCTTCACGGCCCGATCGAGGCGAGGAATGTCCTTCAACAACGCCAGCGACAGCGCGATCGTGTGTTCGGCAACGGCGCGCGAGTTCGAGCCCATGGCGCGAATGACAGGGATATTCCGCGATGCCGCCGCGTGAAGATCGATGTTGTCGACGCCGACACCGTGCTTCGCGATGACCCTGAGCCTGGGCGAGGCGGCGATGATCGTGTCATCGACGCGGCCCTGCCGGACGATCAGCGCATCGACCTGCAGCTCGGCAACCCGCTGGGCCACGAGATCCGGCGCGGCATAGGCGGGCGAGAAGAAGACATCGACGTCATGGGCGTTGAGAAGCTGGATGGCGCCTTCGGCCAACCGGTCATGCGTGACAAGCACGCGTCTGCCACGCGTGGCGACACGGGTATCGATCATCGGTGCGTTTCCTCGTGGCGCTTTCTGTCCCCGGGTGATGCCAGGTGCCGCGCCTTCCCCAACACTATTGACCGATGGGCAGCCACTCGTATGCTGAAATAATGACATATATCGATGATCTTTCCGCATGAAACATCCGATCGACGGGGTCGAGGCGTTCATCCAGATCGCCGAGCTCGGCAGCTTCAACAAGGCGGCCGAAAAGCTGCATGTCACCCAGACCGGGCTGACGCGCCGCATCCAAAGGCTCGAGAGTCATGTCGGCCTCAAGCTGCTGGACCGCACGACCCGCACGGTGGCGCTGACGAGCATCGGCCGGGAGTTCCTGCCGGAGGCCAAGCGCATGGTCGACGAGGTCGGCCGATCCTTCGACCGGCTGAAGACGATCTCGCGCTTTTCTACAGGCGACATCGCGATCGCCTCGGTACCGTCGCTGATGTATGGGCGCCTGCCGCGCATTCTGCGGACCTATGCCGTGCAGCATCCGCATAATCGCGTCGAGATCCTCGACCGGACCAGCATCCTGGTCATCGAAGCAGTGCGCCGACGCCAGGCGGAGTTTGGCCTGCATGTGCAGCCGCCGAACCAGCCGGACCTCCATAACGAGGTCCTGGTTCGCGATCCCTTCGTCGCCTATTGCCGCACCGACCACCCGCTCGCCGGAAAAGCGGCCATAGCCTGGGCAGAACTTGCGGATTTCGACCTGATCACGCTCGGCGGCAGCAGCGGCAACAGGCTGCTCATGGAAGCCCAGCTCGCCCGCTCAGGCATCGAGGTCAGGACCAAGTTCGTCGTCGAGTACTTCTCGAGCGCGATCGGGCTGGCGTCCGAAGGTCTGGGCGTGGCGATCCTGGTCGCCTCGATCGTCGAGAACCTGCGCCCGGACCTCGCCCAGATCCCGCTGGTGGACCCCGTCATCGACCGGCCAGTCTCCGTGATCCGGCGGCACGGGGAAACGCTGACCCCGGCGGCACAGGCGCTCTATAGCCTGATCGCGCGCGACCTGGGCCCTCTCGGCGGCGCGTGAGGGGAACGCCATTCGTGCGGCACTCATTCCGATCGGTCTCATCCGGGTGCCGAAGGGAGCCTCCGCTGCGAGGGGTCTAGCCCGTTGGACGTGGCCGCATCTCACAGTGACTGACTCAAGTGGAGGCGCATTCCGCGACGACCGGAGTGACACCCGAGGTTATGCGTTCATGAACGCTGGGGGAACTCGCCCCACTGCTGGCCGCTGGTCCGCTGCGAACCGATCAGCGAGCAGTCAGGTCTTCTTAATTGCGGCCAAGCCTGCAAGGGTGTAATCTCGCCGAGCGCTGATACTGCTGCGCAGTTGCCATTCCGCGTGCCTGTTGCCGATTGGAATGACGCTTGAGCGATACTTGTGCCGTAAGTTCTCATCAGAGAAAAGAGCACCCTCATTCTGTAATAACATCCCTGCCGAGCTGCTCGTCCGGGATCAGGCGCAGTGCCTTTTCTCGGTAGTGACGATCGTTTATCGGTCTCAATTCCGTATCCATACTTCGCTTGAGGCCAAATTTCCGACAGTAAATTGAAATAATTCAATCTTATACGACGATATAACCTGCAGAAATTTCTCGTATTGGCGTGTTCATGCGTCTACTTCAGCGGAGTAACCCGCCATGAGCATCAATCTCGTATCAATCATCATGCAGTTCCTGTCGCCTGATCTGATGTCCAAGCTGGCTGCATCATTGGGCGTGGACCAGTCTTCGGTTGGCAAGGCGACCAACGCCGCTGTCCCCGGCTTGCTGGCGACGCTTACGGGTGTCGCATCCACGCCGGAGGGATCACGCAAATTGTTCGACACGGTTTCGCAGCAGAATCCGGGAATGCTTGACAGTCTCGCCAGCATGATCGGCGGCTCTGACCAGAAGACAGTCGCCGACAGCGGTACGAATATGCTCTCCTCGCTCCTCGGAGGTTCGGCGATGTCCGGACTTGCTGGCGCGATCTCGAAATTCGCGGGCCTCGGCGGCGGGGCAAGCTCCTCGTTGCTTGGCCTTTTGACGCCGGCCGTGATGGGAGCACTGGGGCAACAGAAGTCGGCGGCGGGATTGGATGCGTCAGGCCTCGCCCAGATGTTGACGTCACAGAAGGCGAACATCTCGGCTGCCTTGCCCGCGGGCTTTGCTGACATGCTTGGCAAAGCTGGCCTTCTCGGCGCTGTCGGCAGTGGCGCGAGCACTGTCGCGGACACTGCAAGGTCGACAGCGTCCACGACCGGCGCCATGGCCGATCGTGCGGCGGCACAGGCGAGAACCGGCGGAATGCCGGGGTGGCTGACATGGGCCTTGCCGATCCTTGCGGTGCTTGCGGTAGGCTGGTGGTTCTTCGGGCGTCATGCGCCCGTCGTCGTTGAACAGCCCAGGCCTGTGGCAACTCAGCCGGTGCTGCCGGCTCAAACCGCTATTGGACAGGCAGGCGCCGTGGCAACGCAAGCGCTGCAGTCCCTGCAGAACGTGACTGCCGGCGGCGTAAACGTCGGGACCGAGATTCAAACGGCGATTGATGGGCTCGCAAGCGCGCTCAAGGGCGTTACGGACGCGGCCTCAGCAAAGGCGGCGCTGCCACGGTTGCAGGGCGCGGCAGCCCAGTTCGACAAGGTCAACGGCGTGGCCAGTCAGCTGCCTGCCAGCAGCCGCTCCGCGCTGACGGCCTTGATCGGCGCCGTCAGGCCGTCGCTGGAGGACCTGTTCACCAAGGTGCTGGCGATCCCCGGCGTGGCCGAGATCGCCAAGCCGACGATCGATGGTGTGCGGGCGAATCTCGACGCGCTGGCGCGGGCCTAGCGCGAGGCAGGCCGTTCGTGATGTTTCGATAGCGCGCCGAGCGCAGGAGGCCGTGATGGCGATCAAGGCGAACTTTGGAGCAGATGAATGGAAATTGATCCTGGGCAGCCCGCTATTGGCCGGCATGGCGGTCACGCTTGCCGAGCCTAACGGGCTGTGGGGCGTGTTCAAGGAGAGCCTGGCCAGCGGGCGTGCGCTTCTGAGCGCCAGGAGCGACGCGGACGCGGGCGAGCTTGCGAAAGCCATTGTTGCCGACATGGAGAGCTCGGAAGGGCGCGGCGAGGCACGCGAGTCGCTTCGCGCCGAACTGGCAGGAAAGACCCCGGCAGATGCGAAGCAGAGCATTCTGGCAATGCTGACGCGCGTAGCGCAAATCGTCGACGCCAAGGCCCCGACCGAAGCTCCTGCATTCAAGACATGGCTCTCGCATGTGGCAGAGACGGTGGCGGAGGCCTCGAGCGAAGGCGGCTTCATCGGGTTTGGGGGAACCCAGGTCAGCGCGGCGGAGAAGGCCACCCTGACCGATGTGGCAAAGGCGCTGAGCGCCGCTTGAGTGAGACGCATCACACAAGCGCATGCGTGAATGAGATAGGAGATTGACTGAGTTGCCAGGGAGCGCTGCACGGCGGCGCAGCCCATGAGCCCTTTCGAAGGGCGGGAGAGTTGGCCTGGGTGCAATCCGGCCCGCGGCGCAATGAGTCGAAACCGTCGTCGCAGGCTTGGGGTGCACCGTGCCCAGGCGATCAGTTCGCGAGGATGGGCCTATGAAACTTGCGCGAAGCTGTAGGCTGCTCATCATTGGCATGACCAGCTTTCTTGTGGCCCAGCCCGCCCAATCCGCCGGTCTCCTGGATGACCTGGCGCGCGCACTGTTCGGGCAACCCCGGCCGCCCCCGCAAGTCTATTTCGTTCCACCCGCGCCGCTGAGCGTGACCGTCCACCCCAAGCGGCGGCAGCAGCCGCGCAAACTCGTGGCGTCCAAGCCGACCGCGCCGGTGGTCAAACTCGATCCGGCCGTTGATCCATACTGGTATCTGGATGACCCGACCTTGCGGCGCGGCGATATCGTCGTGACCCATGCGGACGTGCTGGTCTTCGAGGGCCGCGCCAGCCAGAGCCATCGCGCCAGCGATTTCACGGCCCTCAACCGATCCCGGCTCGTGTCGAAAGCGACGCAGCAGCGGGTTGGCGCGGCTACCGGCGCCCACACGTCCGTGCCGCCAGCGGGCGTTCAAACGATGGCGGCTCGCGACCCGGCAAACTGATCCGCAGTCACTCGTGGCGTTGTTCGCAGTCGGTCCCGGCGCGCTGAATATCCTACTGCGCAGTTCGTGCCCCGCGCAGACCACTGAGGCCCCGTATCCGAGCCGCCGCGTGCGGTGACTGGCTGGCGGGCAGTCACAAAGCTGCGACGGTGCGGAAGGCGTCGTCCTGGCTCCGCCGCCGGGGGCGCTGCCCTGGCATCGAAAACAATGTAGAATGCGACCGTGTCCACCCCGGCATGACACTCTTAACTGTCATCATGCCGCGCATGGGTGAGAGCCCGTCACTCCGACCTCATTGGTTCCCGGGAGCGTGCGTAAAACTGCGCGTTACACTTCCTCTGGAGTAAACCCAAATCATGCACTAATAATCAACCAGACCTTGGTATGAACCGATCGTTGAAGTCGTCGCGACGCAGACGATCTGAGTGCAGGAAGCTTGGCAGTGCTCCGGACATGCATCGTACTCGCGGCCATGATGGTCGCAATCCCAGTCAGTGCTCGCGAAACCGTTACATATAAGGGAGATGGGACGCCAGGCGCCATCGTCATCAAGACAAAGGAACGGCGGCTTTACCTGGTGCAGGGAGACGGAACCGCCATTCGCTACAAGGTAGCGGTCGGGAAGTCATCCAAGCAATGGCTCGGAGCGGTCGAGGTCGAGGGTAAGCATGTTGCGCCTGCCTGGTCGCCTCCCGATGAGATCAAGCGGGACAACCCAAGTCTGCCGGACGTCATCCCGGGAGGCTCCCCACGAAATCCGATGGGAGCGCGCGCGCTCACATTGTCCGGCGGAGGTCAGTACGCGATTCACGGCACTAACAGGCCGGATTCCATAGGCACCTTCGCGTCCTATGGCTGCTTTCGCATGTTCAATGACGACATCGTCGATCTGTTCGACCGCGTCGCCGTCGGTACGCCGGTTATCGTCCTGCGCTGACAGGCACGCGCGCAGCGCTTTTCGGCGTTGCCACCCGCTGCTCGTCGCGCATATGCGAATGAACAGCGGGATGACCTCGCGGCTTACTGCTGAAGGGATGCCGGCATTGCGTCGTCTCTGGCGCGCCCGGCGTTGACCGCGCGCAGGCTGGCGATGTACTCAGCCGGGTAGAGCATTGTATTGTCAGGGGCCTTCAGGCCCATGTACTGCGCAACTTCGCCAACCCATCTGTTGCAGTTATAGAGCACGGCATGCCAAGCCGTCGGCTTCCGCTGCTTCTGCCTGATATAGGCCGCTACCCGTTGATACTGGGCTTCGGTCAACAGAACCCGGTACCGCGCCGAGATGTATTCATCCTCCAGGTCGCCGTCGCTGGGGCCTGTCTCCGCTGGAACGGGAAGGACGTGCCCGACAGACCAGAGCTGCGGGCCTTCGCCGGCCGGATGCAGGCCGGCAACCTGATCTGCCCGAACCTGGCCGACTTCGCCCCGTGCGTTCAGCCGGCCATAGACGAGAAAGGTATGGCCGTAGCTCAGTGCATAGCGCGACCGAAACTCGACGAAGTACTGACCGCTTCGCTGGTCAGCCTGCCGTCGGGAGTGCCGGGATGTCGTCCTGCCGACCGAGCCGGTCGCCCGTGGGTCGGGCGCGATAGCCTCATCGCTGGCCTCGGGAGGAGGCAGGTAGCGATCCTCCTGGGCACTGGCAGGAGCCAGCCAGAGAGGCAAAGAAATGGCAGCAGCACAAGCAAAGAGAATGCTGGCGCGCGCCAGATTGTTTGATTTGTTCCGCATCGCAGAGCTCCGGTTTCCGGAAGAAGAACAGCCTCGGCGATAGGCACGACAACAGCAGTAGCCGTGTCATCAAACTCCCGGAAGAGTTTCTAATCAAATGAAGAAAACGGCCGGATTGTTCCGGCCGTTTTCAGAATATCGAGCGTCAGCCCTTCGTAACGATCGGAGAAGCAACTGGAGGGGGAGCCTTCCCCTTGCCCTTGCCAATACCATAAGTGGTGCAGCCACCAACGCCCACCAACGCAACGGATACAGCCAAGATCATAAGCTTTTTCATTGATTCGCCCTCGTTGAGAACATTGCAACTATGACTGAAACAAGTTCGGCTACTAGTGCGGATGCGCAACACCAAACCCACTTCCTTGCCCCGGATCGCGGCAGTGCGGCACAACGTCGAGTATTCCAAATATCCTCAGCACTTTCAATCGGCTAAGGCCGGGTTTTGCTGGAGCGAAGACGTTCGTGGTTTCCGGGGGCTGAACCGTCCGAAGGTGCTCTAGCGTCCTCGATGCTTCGCTCATTGTTCCCGAGCAACGCCCTTAACCGCTGGAGTTCATTCTTCGTCCAGGCGAAGTCGAGTCATGCAAAGTCGAAGCTAGAGAACTCTTAGCCCGCCGCCAGAATAGACATGGATCCTTCGCCGCACAGCGTACTGGTAGCGATAATATCGCCACCAACGCGCGACGAGCGCATCGGTATGTCACCTGACCTTCATCACTCGGTTGACCGGGCCGATCGCAAAGGTGGTTCCCTTGCGGAGTACTCGGCAAAATGCCTGGGCAGATCCGGCGTTCTCCGCCGCTTCACCCTCTTGGGAGCCAGAGCGACGGAGCCCTCTGCGCGCGCAGGTCGCGAGACTGTGACCTTGCCCTCAGGCGTGGAACCTTGGCATGACGCGCCCGGTCCGCGCCATGTAGTCGCCATATTCCGCACCGAACGCATCGAGCATCAGGCGCTCTTCCTGGCCGACGCGGAAGAAGTACAACGTTCCAAAGCCGACCAGGCCGGACAGCCCGGCGATAAAGTTGGGCAGCAGGAGAGCCTGGGCAATCGCCCACAGCCAGAACGCCGAATACATGGGGTGCCGGACATAGCGGTACACGCCCTCCGTCACGAGCCGATGGCTCTCGCGGAGATCCAGAGACACGGACCAGTTGCGGCCGAGAGCCCGGTGCGTGAGGTGGAACAGGATGAGCGCCGCGATCGTGGCGAAGGCTCCGAGCCAGGCGAGAGCCGGCTGGAACGGGTAGTTCGCAAAGCGCGGGAATCCGGTCGCGACATAGATGAACGGCAAGAGTCCAAGGCCCGTGAACGAAATGCTCAGCAGGATGATTTCCCGCAACCCGCGAGCGCTCCGGGAAACCGGGGTCCGGCGGGCGCGTCGCTCATGCGGAATGCGGATGATGTACCAGCCAACGGCAAGCAGGGCGTAGATCGCCTTGGCGATGCTCAGGGTCATCGCTTGGCGACCTCGGTGCTGTGATCGCCCGTCAGGGCCGGGGAGGGGGAAACGAGAAATCGACCGTCGGCATCGAGTGCTTGCATGGCACCTTCCTTGGCATTGACCTGTTGTTCTGCAAAGAGCGGCCCGCAGACGAACATGAAATAATCATACGGCGCGCGCCGATCATTGCCCCTGACGAACTGGCAATGCATCCGGTACCAGTTCTTGCGAATGCGGGGATAGCGGGCCGGATCAATCATGCGCCTGATGCTGACGCTGCGAATGATCGGTGAGCCCGTGGCGGCCAGACCCATCAGCGGCAGAGGATCGGCCCGGTAGAAATTCATCACGTCCGAGCGCGCCTGGTAGTCGGCCCAGAACACGGCGCGGCAGGCGCTCACGCGCTCGACCGCGGCGCGGAAACGACGGGCGGCGCGATGAAGCCCGATCTTGAGGGTCGACGATCCTACGGACAGAAACGTGAGGCGAGGACGATCGTCCTGCTCCTCGAGACCGAGCTCGATGGCGTGGTCGATGAGATCGATCGCAAGCACGGCTCCAAGGCTATGTCCGACGACGAGAATCTCGTCCACCGAGCCGCTGCCCCTGGCCTCGACAATATCGGCAGCAACGCGTCGCAGGCGCCCTTCGAGGATCGGATCGCCCCGCCGGATGTACTGGCGGGCAAAGATCCAGTCGTCAAAGAGAAGCCCCAGATAAACCCAACGATCGGCGGCGAGAAACCAGAGGAGGAAGGCGCCGATTGCTGCCAGTGCTCCAATCGCGCTGGAGTCGGTGGCTCGCGCCAGGGCCACCCCGCCAGCAAGCGAAAACGCAACAATGATCGCCAGAATCAAGAATGGATAGAGGAAGAACATCGCGTAGCGCCAACTGGCGCGCAGATAGCCCCAGAGCGCTCCGGCCACGATAAAATCGACGAAGGCGAGGAGGCCCTGAGGAATGCGCCACCATATCGGGCGCCTGTTCGTGGCCTCCACCACATCGTCCCATCTGATTGCGCAATACTCGGTTTCGACCCGCCAGTTGGGGCCGGTCGTGAGCACTTGCCAGGTCGAGACGTCATCGCTGTTGGTAGGCTCCGACGAAACCACGGCGGCCGCCCACGCACGCTCAAAACGTCGCGTTTCCCTGACAAAGCGACCATGCACGACCGCGGGCTGCGCATGATCGTAGCCGCCGATGTGATACACGCGACGCCTGAAAACATTCGAATCCGCCATCGCCGGCTATCCTGCTCCCAATGCGTGGCCTGCGCTGTTTGTTAGTGGATCGCCGGCACTTGCGCCAGCGAGCAGCGATTCAACCGAGGGCGCATGTGGACTACTCAGACGACGTCACTTTGTGCTCGCGAAAGGCGATCGGCCCCTTCGTACGAGCAGAAGCTCCCATTTCTCAGGACGTAGAGGCTCTCCGCCGGGGGTATTGGCCTATGGAATGAGTGACCACGGATGAAGTGCTCGGCGAGGGCGTGCCGTCATGAGGCGGGCATGATCGGGCAGACAGTCGCGGTCCTTCTGCCTGATTCGCTCGAACAGTGTCCGCTGCGTATAGGGTGCTACCGCCCGGTCCCAGCATAGCCGAGCCCGCGCGATATCTCGTCTGCGGCCTCCATGACCTGCTCCGCCATGAGCTTGATCATCTCGGGTGTCAGCCGGGCCGATGGCCCCGATACGCCAACCGCAGCCTCGACCACGCCGTCGGCGCGCCTGATCGGGGCCGCCAATCCATAGACGGCGCCGCGCCATTCGCCGAGGTTGACGGCATAGCCTTGCGAGCGGACCGCTGACAGTTCGGGCTCGAGCCCTTCAAGGCTATTGATGGTCCTTGGCGTGAAGGCGAGAAGATTTCGCCCAATCTCTTCGATGACATGCGAGGGTTGAAACGCGAGAATCGCCTTTCCGATCGCAACCGCGTGGGCCGGAGCCTTGCCGCCAACATCGGAGCTGGCATGAAGCGGCTCGGGGCTATCGATTTTATCGATATAGATCACATCGGCCCCAGCGAGGACCGACAGGTGTACGGTTTCGCGCGTGCGCAGGGCGAGTTCGGAGAGGTGGCGCTGCGCTTCCCGCTTCAGCTCAAGTCGGGCGAACAGGCCGACCCCCAGCCCCCACAATTTCAGTGATAGCCCACACCGCCCTGTGTCGGGCTCGCGGGCGAGATAGCCCGCATGCTCAAAGACGGCCAAAGCGCTTTGAACGTGGCTTTCGCCCAGTTCGGTCTGCTCCGCCAGATCACGAACGCTCCTCGGCTGATCGCTCTTGGCCAAGGCTTCAAGAATCATCAGGCCGTCTTGAAGTGTTCTGTCCATAGGGCGGGGCACCAGTCTCCCAGATCCGAACGGCATTCCAGACGTCAGGGCGCGTGTCGTTCACGCTCTCCTGCCGATTTCAACCAGTATTCATGTCTGCAACAGCATGAAACCTGCCCGAAACAACAGTGAAGAGCAAGGGCAGCGACGGACCGCGCGAGCCTGCCGTTGCGAGGACCGGACGGTGCTTGTACGGCCGGTGCGTCAGGATGTCGTGGCCGGCTAAGTTAAGCCCGGCGAAGAGCGGTTTCAGGTCCGGGCGCCACTCTCGAACCAGAGAGGGGGCCGGCATCGAGCGCCAGCGGGCTCGGCAGCGCCATCAGCTTTCCAGGAGCTCCAGCAGGAAATAAGTCGTCGGGCCGGTCGGGAGATCGTTCGACAGGCGAAAGGAAACCGGGCCTGCGCCACGGGTGATCGGCGGTTTCACCGTTCCGTCGAGAGAGACAGGTGAGAGCTGCCATCGCGGCGCCGTCCTGTTGATCCGCAGATCGACCTGCCCTTTGCGGATCAGGACCGGAAGCCGCCCGAAATCCTCGATGACCTTCTCCTGCCGGTCGCGGAAGGTCATGCCGGTGTTGCGGGCATCGGTGGCGAAGATCAGCAGGAAGCGGCTGCCCTTTGCGAGGGAGGCCGGCCTGTCGAGCGAGGCCAGGGCGACGAGGCCATCACCCTCCGCGGTTTCGACGCTCATCGTTCCCAGCCTGGCCGGCAGGCTCTGCGCGGAGAAGGCGAGGGCCTCCGTCGCGGGCGTCGAAACGCGCAACTGCCGGCTTGGGCGGTTCAGGACGATCTCGCCGGTGTCGCTCTGGTAGAGCCCCGCCGCGATATCGGTGGCATTTCCGTGCGGGAGCGCGCCGCTCTTCTTCAGCCTGTCGATGATCGCAGCCGTGCGATTGGCGTCGCGAGGCTGAAGAACGGCGATCTGTTCGCCGATGCGGTCGGCAGCCTGCAATCCGATCCGCCCGACCAGAGCCAGATCCGTCAGATTCTCAGGCTCGCGGGCCTGCATGTCCGGGCCGAGATCATCCTCGCCGCGAACCGCGAACGGGATCCTGATCCGGGAGGTGGAGACATCGCCGCGCCTGAACAGGAGTGCGGAGAGGGTCTCGCCGGCGCGGGCCACGGGGTCGAGTGCGATCGCGTAGGGCAGCATGGCCCGCTTGTGCGGATACGGCTCGCCATAGGCGAGGATGATCGGGCCGTGGGCGTGCCGGCAGAGCACGTCCCAGCCCTGCAGTGCGGCGTAGGCCGGAAAGACGAGCCCGCCCTCGTAGCGATAGCGATTCCAGAACAGGTGATCGTATTCGCTGACGATGAAGGGTTTTCCGAGCCAGCGCGCCGCCGCGATCATGCGCATCGCATTGGCTCCGTCGCCGACCGAGCTCTGCTGGAGCAGCTTGCTGCCGGGCGCATAGCCCCCGATCCAGTCGTGATAGGTATTCATCGTCACGGCTTCGAGGCCACGCCTGCTGAGGGCGGTCTGGATCGTCGGCCAGTTATTGTAGGTGCTGATCAGGCCCTTGTAGCCAAGCGTGCGTAGCGCCTGGCTCATCCTTGCGGCGGATTCGGTCTCGACCTCGATGAAGAAGGCCTGCAGGTCGCGCATGCGCGCGCTATCTGCGTAACGGTTGCCGGGCAGTGCGATCGAGCCATTCTCCAGTCGCTCGGTCCAGCCGAGCCCGCCCCAGGCCCTCGAAAGAGCAGCCGTCGACGCATAGCGCTTCGCCAGCCAGCGATTGAAGGGGGCCGCGAGCATCGCGTCATACGGTGGCTTGCCGGGCCGGTCCTGCACGACGCCCTCGAACTCGATGCCGTTCTCATTGACCAGGATGACCAGCGCCAGCGCATCGTCATGGATCGGCGCGATGCCGGTATGGGGATTGACCCGTGCGAGGAATTTTTCGGTGAAGGTCTTCCAATGGGCGAAGGCTGCGGCGTCGAGATGCAGCGCGAGCTTGAGGTTGCCGGCTGGATCCCAGCGGTCGTCATGGCCGCCATAGGCGCCGCGCCACGAGGTCATTCCGTCGATGATCCAGTAGATGCCATTCCGCTTCAGCGCGGCGAGCAGATAATGGATGCGGTCGAGCGTGTCGGGGTCGAAATCGAAATCCTTGCCCCGGCCAGACATCAGCGATGCGTCAAGGAAGGTTAGCCGGGCGATGTTGTAGCCGTGGCGCGCGAGCTGCTCTGCGTAGCGGTCGGCCCCGGCGCGATCAGGGAAGCCGCCCGAGGCAGGGCTCCATGCCAGAGAGGCGCAGAACAGGCGTTCCGGTTCTTCGGGCGCCTGGGCGAGGGCGAGACGGCCGTCCTGCCGCGCCACCACCCGCTGGCCCGCGCCGATCGAGCCCTTTGGCCCGATCGCCCGGCTGGGCAGGAGCGCGGAGAAGTCGAGCGGGCTGCCGGGGCGGATCTCCAGCGACACTTCGCGAACGGGCAGCCATTGGTCGGCGGCGATGGCGCAAGGCGCGGTGGCGGTAAGCGCCAGCACCGCAGCCAATGAGGAAAGCAGTCTCTTCATGCCGACCAATCCCTATCCGGCGAACCCTGGACGATCCCGCTGCGCCCTTCAGGGCCGCGACGGGCCGTGCAGGATGTAGGATTTGGTGAGGCCTGCGATCTTCTCCCGGACCAGATTCGCCCCAGGCGCATAGGAGCGGAACTCCTTCAAGGTCAGGATCTGAATCTCCTCGAAATACTCCCGGATGTGCTCCTCGGAGGGTTTGGACAGGAAGCGCCACGGCGACAGCCTGACGGCATTGCGGGCGAGCGGACGCGGCAGCCAGTGGAGGGCTGGGCAGAAGAAATGCGGTTCGATGGGGAAGACGAAGGCCGGCGTCTGGATGAAGTAGTAGTTCGAGACGCGGTTGATCTCGCGCACGAGATTGGCTCGTTTGGCCGGCGGCACGTGCTCGATCACCGAGTTGCACACCGCCACGTCGAACGACTTGTCCTCGAAGGGAAGGCGGTCTCCGTCATAGACGATGACCTTCACATCGCCGAACGAGCCGGTGAACGAGCGCGCCTGGCCGTCGTCGCGGATGTTGACCAGCGTCAGGTCCTTGGGAACGTCGGCCGGGTCGAGCTTTTCCCAGAAGTGCCTGGAGCCGCCGACGTCGCAGACCTTGAGCGAGGTGAATTCGGGGATGGTCTCCCGAAACAAGCCGCCGCGCCTCCTGCGGAAATATTCCGACGAGGAATGCACGATCCGGTCCCAGAGCGAAACGGTCTTCTCCACAGTGTCGTCGGTCATGAAGGGAGCTTTCCTGAGGTGTTCGTGGCTCGGCTGCGCCCGTCAGGCGGCCGTTCTCGCCGGTTCATGGATGATGCGGCTCTCGATCGGCGCGGCAGGGGGGCGCCGCCGCCGAAGGAAGCCCACAGGCAGCGCTGCGGCGTGGAAGAACCAGGCGACAACGGTGTAGAGCCCCATGCCGAGCCCACCCTTGCGAAGGCTCATCAACGCGACGATGCCGGCAAAGAGGGCGAGGACCAGCCCGAGAGCCAGCGCCTTGTCGGGCAGGAACAGCAGGATCGCGATGGAGAGCCCCCACCAGAGATAGACCGCGCTCCATAGCTTGAGCTCGGGGAGTTCCCGCAGGAGCTGGAAGAAATAGGGTTTGCCGAGCGACGCGCGCAGCAATTCGCCGACACCGTGCAGATACTTGTTCTTCCAGCGCCTCGTCAGGAGCCTGTAGGAATTGAGCGTATGGCCGAAATGCTGGACGAAGCGGCGGTCGAGCCGATGCAGTTTCCATCCGCGGCTCCGCAGGCGGATGCCGAGATCGATCTCCTCATGGCCATGCAGATTGCGGTCCGAGAGATAGCCGGCCTGCTCGATCGCGCTGCGCCGGTAGAGCCCGCCACCATTCATCCGGTCGATCGGGCCGGTTCTGTTCTCGGGTCCATTGCGCTGCACGCGTCTCGCATATTCGAGATTGGAGACCTGCATCTCCTCGACATGTCCGGTCACGCCGGCCACGGCAGGGTTCTCGACGAGAAAACGGATGGCAGCATCGAGGAAGCTGGCATCGACCAGCATGTCACCGTCGATCAGGCAGATGTACTCGTGGCGGGAATGCTGGAAGCCGAGCTGCGGCCCGATCCCGCAACTCGGGCGCGCCGGCGCGACGATCTGGGCGATCACGACCGGGTAGCCTGACGCGATCTCGACGGTGCGGTCGGACGAGCCGCTATCGGCGATGACCACCTCGCCCTGCAGGTCGCCAAGCGCCGCCAGTGCGCTCTCGATCGTCGCGGCGATGCGCTTCTCTTCGTTCAGGGTCTTGATGATGATCGAAACGGCCAATCGGGCCTCCAGTGTCGATACGAGCGCCACGACGTCAGAAATCGGTGAGCAGCCTGCTCCAGCTTTCCGATGCAAGGCCGCCGAAATAGATCTCGTTGCGGAGCGTGGCGTCCTTGATCTCGGCATGGCGCGTGACAAGGCAGAAATAGCCGCGGTGCTTGAAGGACAGCCAGCGCTGCCGCGATATTGCGTTCATCAGGAATGGCTGCGCCATCCCGTTCGCCTGGGCATAGCCCTCTGCGTCCAGATGCGCGAACATCTGGCCGGTGACGTCAAACTCGTGGCCCGCGGCGCATAGGAGGTTCAGGACGTTGGCTTCCCGACCCGTCTTGCCGAAGAAGAGGAAGGCGCCGATCACGCGGCCGTCCTCGGCGATTACGGTCCTGTACTGCAGGGAGCCGAGGCCCTGGTTCAGCGCGGCGACGCCGACGAGCCAGTCGAACTCGGGCTTTGACCAGACCGGCCGGATCGGAAAGCGTTCCATCATCGGGCCGGCGCAGCGGAAGAACTCGTCCGGACTGGCACTGATCGTCCGGCAGCCCGCCGCCGCGGCCGGGATCAGCGAGCGCCTTCCCCGGCGCAGCAGCCCATCGAACAGGCCGAGAAGGCGCAGGACGCCAGGGGACCGCAACAGCGGCACGTAGCGGCTCCACGCGATCGCCCCGGCAGCAAGCGGCCGGAACGTGCGCTGCCATTCGAGGCTCTGTACCGGCAGAACCACACCGCCTCCGGCAACCCAGTGATCGGCGCTGACCGGCGAGGCATTGTCGGAGAAGCAGAGATCCTGCCGGGCCGCGCGCATCTGCCGGGCAAGGCGCGCAGCTCCTGCCGCGCCCTCCTTCCCATCCGCCATGAAGGCGCAGAGAACCTTGGCGATGATCGGACGACCATGGACGGTGAATTCCATGGGAAGGGCAAGGATGGCGCTGGCAACGTTGCCGGCAGCACTGTCATAGACGATGCTGCCATGCTCCGGCCGGTAATGCGGGCTGCCGAAGAAGACCGTCTCGAGATATCCTTCCAGATCCGGCGCGACCTCGCTCTTGTGGCTACGGAAGGTCTTGCTGAACAGTCTTGCGATGATTGGGATATCGCGCTTCGTCATCGGGCGGACGCCACAACCGCGCGGAGGGCTCTCCTCGCCATTGGTCGGGCGGGATGACTGCAGATTCTGTTGCAGGTCAGCGTCCATGCGCGATCCCCGCAGAGAGACCTTGCTTGCGCGCCTCCTCCCTGTCCCTGTTCACGACATGCAGGAGTGCCCCCCAGGCCGCAGCCACCATGGCGATCTCGATCACGTAGAATGAAACGAAAGTCCCGGTGGGCGGGGCATACCAGGTCGCGCAGGCGGCAACCGCAGCGCCAATGACGCTGCCAAGTCCCATGACCGCGGCGCGGGTCGGCTGGTGGCCCGACGCTCCGAGCGCCTCAACCGCCACGGACCACATCGCCAGCGGTATCACCACCCAGCAGAGAGCCCTGACGAAGGAGACGAGCGAGACATAGTCCTTGCCGAACAAATAGGGCAGGACCGGCGCCAGCACGAAGACGGCGATCGCCGCCGCGATGCTGATCGCGGTGGCTGCAATGAGAACCTTCCTGACGCGGGGCAGGGCGTGCTGAAGGCCAGCCTCCGTCGCCTTGGCCGAACCCGGGTAGACCAGGCGATTGAGCGCCTCGACCGAGAGATAGCTGCTTTCCAGCATCCGTCGCGCCACGCTGTAGCTCGCCACGATTTCCGCTGTCGCGACGAGGCTGAGCACGAGCAGGTCGGCGTTCTGCCGGATCGCCCGCAGGATGAAGGGAATGCTGAAATAGAGCCCGAGCGGCAGCTCTTCGCGCACGATCCGGTATTTCGGCTGGCCCAGCCCGCGAATGGCGCGCCAGCATGCCAGCGCAACCAGTACATGGCAGGCAAACTGCCACAGCACCCAGGTCGCGAGCGTCGAAACACCGAAGACGATGCAGGCAAGGCAGGCGGCGATCGTCCGCGCGATGGCGAAGCTGACCACCACCGTGTTGGCCGAGCCGAAATCGGAATGGGCGATGAAGATCTGCTCGGCCAGCACGATGATGCGGACCAGCATGATATTCGTGACGAGCATCAGGGTGATCACTGCGACATTCGTCGCCGGATCGCTGGAGAGCGTGAAGAAGAAGGGCAGAGCCACCGCCCCGAGCAGGACCAGGAACACACCGCTGGCGGCCGTCAGGATGATGTTGTGGCCAAGCATGTCCGGATAGATCGCCCGGTCGCGCGCCACGCGGCGAACCAGGCATTCCATGGCACCGAGCCCGCACATATGGACCGCGATGTTCGAAATCGCGGTGATGGCGACGAAGAGGCTGAACTCATGGACGCCGAGCCAGCGGGCCAGGATGGCGAAGGTCAGAAGCTGTGCGGCGGAACTGATGACAAGGCTGCCGCCTGACGCGGCATAGGACACGAGCATAGGCAGAAACGCTCTGCGATGACTCGATCCTTTCGCGTTATCCGAAGCCATCCGGTCCTGCCTTTGACAACAACCGAGATAGCGGCACTCGGTGGCGTCCACCATCGACAATACGGCCAGTAACACGCAGAAATGATTGTGCGGTTAACACCCTCCGTTCACTTCATTTCAGCCTCCGTTTACCTGACCGCCATAGTTTCTCGCGGATGAATAAGGCGCTCAGCAAGGGAAGGGGCGTTCATGCCGCGCACAGTGTTGGATTTCGACGGCAAGCCCCGGCCCGGCCTGCATCGCTTCATGGGGGTGAGCCTGGAGCTGGCGCCTGACGTTCTCGTGCCGCGCCAGGAAACCGAACTCCTCGGCCAGAGAGCAGTCGCGATCCTTCGCGAACGGGCCGCTGCGGAGCCGATCGTGGTCGACATGTGCTGTGGCTCGGGCAATCTCGCTTTGGCGATCGCAGCCGAGATTCCGTCGGCGCGCGTCTGGGCCGCTGATCTGACCGACAGCACCGTCGAGCTCGCCCGCCGAAACGCTGAGCGCCTGGCATTTGAGCACCGTGTCACCATCAGGCAGGGAGATCTGTTCTCCGCTCTCGCAGGCGATGGCCTGGAGGGTGCCGTCGACCTGATCGTCTGCAACCCGCCCTATATCTCCACGTCGCGCCTCGAGGGGGAAAGCGCCCATTTGCTCGAGGCCGAGCCGCGCGAAGCCTTTGACGGCGGCCCTTATGGCATATCGATCCACCAGCGCGTGATCCGGGATGCCGTAGCCTTCCTCAAGCCGGGCGGCTGGCTGCTGTTCGAATTCGGCGAGGGCCAGGATAGGCAAGCGGCGGCGCTCATTGCCAGGACCAAGGCCTACGAATCCATGACCTTCGCCGCGAATGAGGCGGGAACGCCGCGGGTTGCCCTTGTCCGCAAGCTCCCGGAGTTCGGGCAGGCAACGTCCGAAGCGACAGGCCGACCGGCATGAGCGAGATCCGCCCGCTGGGCGCCGCCGATATCCCGGCGGTTACGGGGCTCTTTCAAAGGATATTCCGGGATCGCGGCGTGCCTCCGCCTCCCACGCTCGCGACCTATCTGCGTCGACACTATCTCGAAGCGCCGGGTTGCGATCCCGAGATCGCCCCCCTCGTCCATGTGTCTGGTGAGGGCGACATTTCGGGTTTCGTCGGCGTCAATGTGCTGCCGATGATTCACGGCCGCCGCAAGCTGCGCGCGGCGATCTGCGGTTCCCTGATGGTCGAGCGGCGGGTGAGCGACCCGATGGCCGGCGCGCGGCTGCTCAAGACCTTTCTCGCCGGGCCGCAGGATCTCTCGTTCAGTGAAACCGCCAGCGAGATCTCTGCGCAGATGTGGACGAGGCTGCGCGGGATCACCCTGCCGCAGTACAGCCTGGACTGGGTCCGCATCATCCGGCCATCGGCCTTCATGCTGGATCTGGCAGCGAGCCGGATCGGTGCGGTGCGGCTGCTGAACCCGGTCTCCCGGGGACTCGATCGCTATCTGCGCGGCAGGATGCAGGACAATGATCTGCGCTGGTCGGGCGTGCCGGAAAACTGGCATGTCAAAGGTGGTCTCAAGGTCGCCGAAATCGATCAGCCCGGCTTTGCCGCGCTTGTCGCTCCGCTGACGGAGCAGTTCGCGCTGCGTCCGGATTGGTCAGGCGAACAACTCGCCCATATCGTCGCCGAGGCGTCCGAGAAGCCCGATTATGGCGAGGCGGTGTATGCGTCGGTCACCTCGGCCAGCGGGGCGCCGATCGGCGCCTTTCTCTATCACGCCCGCCCGGGGCGGATCGCGCGCGTCCTTCAGGTTCTTGCCAGGCCAGGGCAGGCAGGCCCGGTCATCGATTGCCTGATCGGTCACGCGGCGACACGCGGCGTTGCCGGCTTGCGCGGCCGCACGCAGCCCGCGCTGCTGGAAGCCATGCTGGGCCGGCGCATTGCCTTCACCCACATCGCATCGACAGTCGTGCATTCGCCCGATGAGGAGCTCGTTCAGGCCTTCCGCAACGGGCAGGGCTTCCTGAACGGCTTGGCGGGCGAGCATTGGAACCGCCTGAACGGCGGCAGCTTCGACTAGTTTTCGCGCACCGAAGGCGGACAGGCCGCCGCCGGTGCGCTGGCCTCAATGTGCGATCTCGTCCACCGGGCGCACGAGCTGCGGCCCCAGGTGCAGGTAGCGGGTCGCCTTGCGCTTGGCTGCAATATCGGCCCAGACCCGTTCGACCTCGACGGCCGTCAACTGGGTGGCAGTGCCGACCTCTTCGGCGGTGAGGCCGTGATTGAGCCCGTAGAGGCACAGATCCATGCGGTCATAGGGCAGCGAGAAGTAGAACTCCTCCTGCGTCTGCTCGAGGGTGTAGGTGTCGGTCGTCGGCGGCCGCCTGCGGATCTCTTCGGGGATGCCGAGATGAGCCGCCAATGCATAGACCTGGCTCTTGTAGAGATGGGCGATCGGCTTCACGTCGGCGGCACCGTCGCCGTTCTTCACGAAGAAGCCCTGATCATATTCGAGCCGGTTCGGCGTGCCGATCACGGCAAAATTCAGCCGGTCGGCGTGATAATATTCGATCTGCTTGCGCGTGCGCTGCTTCATGTTGGTGGCGGCGACGATGCCGAGATAGACGGCAGGCGGCATGCGTAGCTTCGTCTGCCGGCCTTCGGGGTCCTGAACGACCAGATACGAGATGTTGTAGCCGTCGCCCGAGAGCGAGTTGGCGATGACGATCTTGGACGCCCAACCCGGCCCATACGCGGGTACGAGCTCGCGGATGAAGCCGTCGCGTCGTTCATAGCACCCCATGGCCTGCAGCGTCGGGCCGATATCCTCGACCGCAGCCTCGATCCCGAACGTGTCGGCGACGAGCCGGCCGAGCCGGAGGCTTTCAGGATCGGAATCGTTTTCCGGCATGAACAGGCAGAAGACGTTCTTGGCGCCAACGGCGCGGACCGCCAGCGCGACGGACACGCTGGAATCGATGCCGCCGGACAGGCCGAGCACGAGCCCGCGCTTGCGCATGCCGCGCAACTGCCCACGCAGTTCGGCGACGATCCGCTCCGTCTCCGCGGCGTTGTCGATCGTCAGCGTGGCAGCCGAGAAGGCGAGCAAGCTCGGGGCAGGGGGGAGGTTCATTCCGCTGCTCCCAGCGTTTCGGCGGCCAGCCTGCGGCTGACCTTTCCGGTATCCGTCTTCGGCAGTTCGGTGCGGAACGCGATGATCCGCGGCACCATGAAATCCTCGAGATGGACAGCGCAGTGGCGAATGATGTCCCGCTCGCTCAGGCTCGCATCCGACAGGACGACGAGGGCGGCAATGGCCTGGCCGAGCACCGGGTCGGGCACGCCCATCACCACCGCTTCGGCGATGCCGGGATGGCCGTGCAGCACCGCTTCCACTTCCTTCGGAGCGACCTTCTCGCCGCGCGTCTTGATGATGTCGTCCTTGCGGCCGACGAAATAGAGGAAGCCCTCCTCGTCCGTCCGGAAGAGATCGCCGGTGTGGAGGCGCTTCTCCCAAGGGTTCGGCCCTGGGCGCAGCATCTGTGCCGTTGCCGCCTCGTTGCGCCAATACCCTTGCATGACATGCGGGCCGCGGATCACCAGCTCGCCCGGCACGCCCGGAGCCACGCGGTTGCCCTCATCGTCGACGACCAGCGCCTCGGTGTTGGGAATGGCGATCCCGACCGAGCCCGGCCGGCGGTCGAGTTCTTCCGGCGGCAGATAGGTGCAGCGCTTGCATTCCGTCAGGCCGTACATCGAATAGAGCCGTACGCCGGGGAACAGTTCACGCAGTCGAGCGATGTGGGCGGGCGGCAGGGCTGCGGCCGTGTTCGAGAGATAACGCAGGCTCGGCAGGAACCCCGGCTCGAGATCGCGCATCTGCAGGATCATCGCGGCCATCGTCGGCACGAGCGGAAAACCAGTGACATTCTCAGTGCGAATGCGCTCGAAGATCGCCTGCGGGAAGGCGAAGGACTTTTCCAGGACGAGGGTCGCCCCAAGCTTCATCGCCATGAGGAACTGGTAAAGGCCGTAGTCGAATGCCAGCGGCAAGACGTTGAGGATGATGTCGTCGGGCGTATTGCGCAGATAGGTCGTGATCGAGTCGGCCGCCGCATCGATATTGCGATGCGTCATCATCACGCCCTTGGGCCGGCCCGTGGAGCCCGAGGTGTAGATCAGCATGGCAAGGTCGATATCGATGCCGCCATGACCGACTGAAGCTGGCGAGCCCTTCAGGCAATCCTCGAAGGACACCGCGCCTTCGAGCGGCCGGCCGGCCGGCGACTGCGTCGAAGCGACAAAGAGCGCCTGCCCTGGGACCAACGCGCGCGCCTGCGTCACAACCGGCAACAGTTTCGCCTGCGTCAGGATCGCGGCGGCCTCGCAATCGCCGATGACATAGGCCAGCTTGTCGGCCTTGGTCGAGGCGTTGATCGGGCTGAAGGTCGCGCCGGCCTTGAGAACCGCGAAGATCGAGACGGCGGCTTCCCAGCAATTGTCCATGAAGACGAGGACGCGGTCGCCCCGCTTCACGCCGCTTGCGGCGAGCGTGGTGGCCAGCCGGCTGGAAAGATCATCCAGCTCGTCATAGCGCAGCCGCCTCTGGTCGGTGACCAGCGCCGTTTTCGCAGCCTGTGCGGCGGCGTTCGTGACGAGGAATTGCTCGATCCGCATGAGCCTGTTGCTCCGCCCCTAATCGTTACGCCGTGACCGGAGCGGATACTTTCGACGCGATGAAAGCCGAGATGCGATCAAGCGAATCCAGGTTTGCGGGCACGATATCGGCATCGGCCACGGTGATCCCGTAGCGATCCTCGATGAAGGCCACGAGCTCGAGCACCCCGGTGGAATCGATGACGCCGTTCTCGATCAGCGACGCCGTACCGGCGAGCTCATGGCTGGTATCGCCGAACAGGAAGTTCTCGACGACGAAGGCCTTCACGCTGTCCCTGATTGTGTCGCTCATGTCTGTTCCTTTCCCGGCCGGTTTCAGGCGGCCTCTGATCTGCGGCCGCTCGTGCCGGTGAATGTCTGCAGCCAGAGCTGCGTCGAGAGGATGCCGACAAAGGCCGCGTTGTCGCGAAAGCCGGAGGCTGGGCGCGCGCTGCATTTCTCGTGCAGCTTTGCCACGGCCTTGGGATTGAACAGGCCGCCGGCTGCGACCTGCGCCTCGCCCATGGCTGCCCGGACATAATCGGCAGCACCCGCTCCGACGAAGGAGTGACTGTCCGGCGCGCGATAGGGCTGCTTTGCCCGTCGGCTGATCGAGGGCGGCAGCAGGTCCTTGGTCGCCTCGCGCAGGATGTGCTTCTCGACAAGCCCCTTCAGCTTCATCTCGGGGGGAAGCCCGGCGGCGAACTCGACCAGCTGATGATCGAGGAAGGGGAAACGCCCCTCGATGCCATGGGCCATCGCCATGCGGTCGCCCTGGCTGGACAGGATATAGCCCGGCAGAAGGAAGCGGGCCTCCAGATACTGCGCCTGATGCAAGGGGTGCCAGCGGCTGAAGGCCTCCGGCAGACGCGAAGCGAGTTCCTCGGCCGCGTCATAGCCCGATAGCGTGGCACGCAGGTCGCCCGAGAAGAACAGCTTCGTTGCCGCCGTGCCGTCGAGCCGCGGCCGATGCGAGAACAGCGGATCGTCGAGTGCCGCACCGTTCGCCCCGAAGAACGATGCGAGATATTCTGCGGATTGTTGCCTGAGGCCAGGCAGATAGGGATAGAGCTTGCGAAACAGGTGCGGCCTGATCCGGGAGCCGGGCTGCCTGCCGCAGAAGCGCCGAACCCGGGCCTCCTTGAAGATGTCATAGCCGGCAAAGACCTCGTCCGCGCCTTCACCCGTCAGCACCACTTTCAGCCCGGCCTCGCGCACCAGGCCGGAGAGTTTGAAAAGCGGGGCAGGTGCGGTTCTGAGGATCGGCCGCTCGGTGAAGCGGATCACGTCGGGAAAGACCGCGGCGATGTCGCCCTCGCCGCAGGCGACGGAACTGTGCTGCGTCCCGAGTGCCCGGGCCATTTCCATCTGGAAGGCGCTTTCGTCATGCTCGGCGCTGTCGAAGGTGACGGAGAAAGTCCTGAGGCCGCCAGGCGCCATGCCCGCAGCAAGCGCAGAGGTGATCGAGGAATCGAGCCCGCCTGAGAGATAGGAGCCGACCGGGACATCGGCCCGCATGCGAATCCGGGTCGCCTCGGTCAGCAGGGCGCGCAGTTCCTCTGCCGCAGCGCGTTCATCGGTGTGCCGGGATGGCGCATCCCGGTCGGGATAATCCAGGCTCCAATAAGGCCGCGTCGAGACGCTGCCCTCCTGGACGATCATGAGATGCGCTGGTTCCAGCTCGAAGATGTCGCGGAAGGCCGTGCGCGGCGCGATCGGCGCCCATAATGTGAAAATCTGGTCGAGGGCGACGGGATCGATCTCTGCACTCACGCCCGGGACCTGAAGAAGCGCCTTGACCTCTGAGCCGAAATAGAACCGATCGCCCTGCCTTGTATAGAACAGCGGCCGGACGCCCATGCGGTCCCGGGCCAGAACCATGCGGCGGCGCCGGCCATCCCAGAGCGCGAAGGCGAAATCGCCATTGAGGACGGACAGGCAATCCTCGCCCATCTCCTCATAGAGATGCAGGATCACCTCGGTGTCGCTCGACGTCCGGAAGCGGCGCCCCTTTGCGCGCAGCTGCTCGCGCAATTCGACATAGTTGAAGATCTCGCCGTTGAAGGCGATCGTCAGTTCACCCGTCGCATCGGACATCGGTTGCTGGCCATCCCCCAGGCCGACGATCGACAGTCGCGCATGTCCGAGACCTGCGTCCTTCGCCGTGAAGAGCCCTTGCTCGTCGGGACCGCGATGCGCAATCGCGGCCGTCATCCGTTCAAGGAGTTCCCTCCCATCCCGGACCGCGCCGAAATAGCCCCCAAATCCGCACATGCCGAGATGCTTCCAAGTCCTTCGTGTCCGGTTGAACTATAGCCAATCCTGGGCGAGCAAGCGTTAACGCTTGGGGATATCCATGCGAATGGTAAATTTCGAAGCACCCGGCAAAGCCCCAAGTTCTTGATTAGACTTCGGATCAAGGCCGAAGATCGACGTCCCAAGGGATCTGATGACGCAGCTGGACTTTGCCGCAAGATCGAGGGCCGGATTGTCGTTCCCGGATGCGGTGTTCTCGTTGCGATTAACGTAAAATTCAGGGCCGGAGCATACCCCTAGGGCATGTTTACGGGGGATAGGCGCGTCTCTTCCGTCTAGAGTTGCGTGCTGAGGGCGAAGCGGATGTACGGGCCGAAGGAGTCGGAGCAGCGACAAGCGCCTCTGCCGACAGGCCATTCCCGGATTCGCTCGGAATCGCTGCGCGATGATGCAGCCTCGTCTTCTGGCGCACGCTCCGATCCGTCGTCTCACTCCCCGCAGTCGAGCCGGGCGCAAGGTTCATTCGGGAGTGGAAGCCCGATTGCCCGTCTCCGCTTGCTCGCCGATGTCGGGGCCGACGACATCCTCGTCTGGCTGCGGCGGGGAATAGGCATGATCGTTGCCGCCATCGTCATCTGCGTCGCCACGGCGCTGGTCTATGCGGTGACGACGCCGCCTCGTTATACCGTCTACACCGATATCCTCATTGATCCCTCGAACCTGAACGTCGTCCGGGACGACGTCTTCACGACCAATCCGCAGCGTGATGCACAACTGCTCGAGGTCGAGAGCAAGCTCAGGGTCCTGACCTCGCGCAACGTCCTGGCACGGGTCATAGACCGGCTCGACCTGACCAATGATCCGGAGTTCGTGCAGCCTGGCTATCTGTCGGCGCTCAGGAGCCTGATCTCGTCCAGGGATGCCAGTCAGGACAATCGCCTTGCCGTGATGCGTGCGTTGGCCGAACGGGTCGAGGCGCGGCGCGAGGAGCGCTCCTTCGTCGTGGTCATGAAGCTCTGGGCGGAAGACCCCGAGAAGGCTGTCGCGATATCCAACGCGATTGTCGAAGCCTTCGAGGCCGAGCTTTTCCAGTCAGCGGCCGAAAGCGCCGGCCGGGTGGTGAAGAACCTCAATAACCGCCTGGATGAGCTGCGCCGCAACGTGACCGAGGCGGAGCGGAGGGTGGAGGATTTCCGGCGTGCGAAAGGGCTGCAGTCCAATAATGGCGAGCTCGTCAGCACGCGGCTCTCGGGCGAGCTCAATACGCAGGTTCTGGATGCACAGCAGCGCTTCATTCAGGCGGAATCGCGCTACAGGCAGATGAGTGCAGCGATCGCAGAGCGGCGGGCAGCCAGCGCGTCGATCTTCGATTCCGCGACCATGACGAGTCTGCGAGCGCAGTATAATACGCTGCAGCAGCAGATCGGGTCGATCAGGGCGACCTTTGGCGCGCGCCATCCGCAGCTGATCACAGCATTATCCGAACAGCAGGTGCTCGAAGGAGCACTGTCCCGCGAAGCCCGCCGCATCTTCGAAGGCGCGAAGGCCGACTTCAACAGGGAACAGACGACGCTCAGAGTACTGCAGGACAAGGCGGGCGACGGGAAGTCGAACGTCTTCACCGACAACGACGCCGAAGTGCAGCTGCGCGATCTACAGCGCGACGCGCGCGCCAAGGCGGCGATCTACGAAACCCACCTGGCGCGTGCCCAGCAGATCGGTGAGCGCCAGCAGATCGACACCAGCAATGTGCGTGTGATCTCGTCACCGATGCCGCCCAAGGCGCGTAGCTGGCCACCTCGTACGTTGATCCTGCTGGCGGCGGCGGTGATGCTGGGCCTTATGCTCGGGATTGCAGCGGCCCTGGCGCGTGGGGCCTGGACCTATATCCGTCACCCGCAGCCCGCGGCTGCTTGAGGGGCGGCCATGGGAAGCGCCGCCAAGGGGGAGGCAGATCGAGGAGAGAAGCTGAGGGAGACTGTCGGCACCGCCCTGTTCATGGCGATCTTCCTGTTCTTCTGGATTTCCCTCAATCCCTTCGTCGACCTGACCGGCGAGGCCGTGCTGGACCCCAGCGCCGGCAACTCCAACCTGATGAACCAAGTCGTGTCGCTGCTGCTGTTCGCGGGCACGCTCGCCTACGGTTTGCTTCACCCGATGCGCAGCATCATCCTGCAGCCGCGCGTGCTGTTGGGCCTGCTGTTTGCCTGGTTCTTCCTGGTTTCGCTGATCTCGTCCTACCCCATGCTCGGGATCAAGGGGACCGTTCTCGCCGTCATGGTGACGGTCAATGCCAGCATCTATCTGCTGCTGCCGGCCTCCGAGAGGCATTTCGCCAAGATGCTGGGCATCGGTACGCTCATCATGCTGGGGGTCAGCTATTACGGCATCCTGTTCAAGCCGCTGCTGGCGATCCATCAGGCTTCCGAGCTGCGCGAGCCGATGAATGCCGGTTTGTGGCGCGGGCATTTCCCGCACAAGAACAGCGCTGCAGCGGCAATGGTGGTCGCTTCGTTCTTCGGCCTCTTCGTCATGAATGCCTGGTCGCGGATCGCGGGCATGACGATCCTGTGCCTGTCGTTCCTCTTCCTGATCAATACCGGCGGCAAGACCTCGACGGCCATGCTGCCGGCTATCCTTCTGCTCGCATGGGTCTTCGAGAAGGTTCGCTTCCTGCGCATTCCGATCGTCATCGGCGGTGTCGGGGCGTTCAACATCTTCGCGATCGGGGCTGCGGTCTTCAGGCCGCTGGGCGATTTCATCAACGAGCTCGGGATCGATGCGACTTTTACCAACCGCGCGGATATCTGGCGGTTTGCCGTCTCCGAACTCGCGGACCGGCCACTGACAGGATACGGCTTCAAGGGTTTCTGGCAGACATCGGAGCTCGTCCACAGCGGCGGCTCGATCGAAACCTGGGCGGTTGCCGCGGCAAACGGGCACAATTCCTATCTCGACGTCGCATTGATGACGGGAATCCCCGGGCTTTTGCTGACGCTGGTCTGGCTCGTCGTCCTGCCGCTCCGCAACATTTCGCGGCTGGAACCCGACGCCGAGCACTCGCATCTGACTCGGCTCTTCACCCGCATCTGGCTCTACGCCATCTTCAATGCCGGCCTCGAGAGCCTGTTCTTCGAAGGTGGCAACTCGCTTTGGTTCACCTTGCTGTTCGCGCTTTACGGCCTGTCCCTGCAGGCCTCGGCCGCGCTGGCGCCGGAGCGCCGGACCCAGCCGGAAGGGGCCGTCGCGCATGCCTAGCGTATCCGAACGCCTTGGAGCGAAGGTCGACAGCCTGAGCAACCGGCTGATCTGGGGGCTTGCGGGCTCCAGGCGCCGCCTGGAGACGGACACCCCGCTGGTCTCCTTCACCTTCGACGATGTTCCAGATTCTGCCCGTAGCGAGGGAGCATCGATCCTCGAGAAATATGGCGTGCGTGGCACGTTCTATATCGCCGGAGGGCTTGCGGGGCAGGTCGAGCCGAACCGGGTGCTGATAACACCGGACGGGTGCCGGGATCTCGCCGAACGCGGTCACGAAATCGGCTGCCACACCTTCTCGCATCGCAGGATCCGCGACATTCCCGGCGCCGATCTGTCGCGCGATCTGGACCGCAATGCCGACTATCTCGCGCAAGCCGGCATTTCCGCGGAGCCGGCCAATTTCGCCTTTCCCTACAATGCGGCATGGCCTCTGGCGCGACCCGAATTCCGCCGGCGCTTCCGCACATGCCGCGGGGCCGGCGAAGCCATCAATCGCGGTGCGGTCGATCCCCTGATGCTCAAGGCCGTCGAGATTCGCCAGCCCGATCCGGAGGCGCGCGCCCTGACACGCTGGATCGACGAGGTGGTCGCCATGCCCGGCTGGCTCGTCTTCTTCACGCATGACATCGCACCCAACCCGACATCCTATGGGTGTACGCTGGGCACATTCGAGCATCTGGTGCGTCACGCGGTCGAGCGCGGATGCGCGGTCCAGCCTGTCGATCGCATTCTGGATCGGATCGGCTGGTGAGGAGCCGGGACGTGGCAAAACCCCAACCTGCCGGGAAGCGCCTGCTGGCGATCAATAACTATTTCTACCGCCGCGGCGGGGCCGAGGCGGTCTTCTTCGACCACATGACCATGTTCGAAAGGATCGGTTGGGATGTCGTCCCCTTTGCCATGCAGCATGAGGACAATGAACCCTCGCCATGGTCAGACTATTTCGTGTCGGAGATCGAATATGGTCGCCAGACGAGCCCGTTGCGAAAGGTCGTCCAAGCAGCAAGCATCATCTACTCCGTCGAAGCGCAACGGAATATCGCGCGACTGATCGAGCAGGCGCGCCCCTCGGTCGCCCACGCCCATAACGTCTACCACCACCTCTCCCCGGCGATCTTCTCCACCTTGAAGTCAGCTGGCATTCCGGTGGTGATGACGGCGCATGACCTGAAGCTCGCCTGTCCGTCCTACAAGATGCTGCGCGATGGAAAAATCTGCGAGGATTGCCGCGGCGGCCACATCTACAATGTCCTGCGCCATCGCTGCATCAAGGGATCCGTGCCGTACAGCACCCTGGTCCTGGCGGAAACTCTGGTGCATCGCTCGCTCGGCCTTTACCGGGACAAGCTCGACCGCATCGTCGTTCCCAGCCGCTTCTATCTGGAGAAGCTGGTCGAATGGGGCTGGCCCCGCGAGCAGCTGGAATACATACCGAATTTCGTCGATGTCGAGCGTTACAGCAGCGACTGGGAGGAGGGCGATTATTTCGTCTTCGCCGGCCGCCTCGCGCCCGAGAAAGGGCTGGCGACCTTGATCAAGGCCGTCGCTCTCTCGAAGCAGCGGCTCATCGTGGCCGGCACTGGGCCCGATGAAGCGGCCCTTCGCCAGTGCGCCGATGAAACCGGCGCGGACGTGAGCTTCGTGGGGCACTTGTCAGGGCAGGACCTGCACCGCCTGATCGGACAATCCCGAGCGCTGGTGCTGCCCTCCGAATGGTATGAGAACGCCCCGATCAGCATCCTGGAAGCCTATGCGCTGGGACGTCCCGTGCTGGGTGCCGCCATCGGCGGCATCCCGGAGATGATCCGGGAGAAAGAAACCGGAATGCTGGTGACCTCGGGAGACGCGCAGGATCTCGCGCAGAAACTGGGAGATCTGGCCGCGCTCCCGGCGGCCGAGCGCGCGAGGATGGGAGCGGCGGGGCGCAAATGGATCGCAGCCGACTTCTCCGCCGCCGCCTTTCGCGACCGGACGCTGAACCTCTATGCCGCGCTCGGGGCCGCCTGAAAGGCGACGAGGCAAAAAGCGATGTAAAGGTTAATAATTGGAAAACACGCCGCGCGCCGGGCTGTCTATTGCGGATGGCAGCCCGCATTCTATAAAATTCATCGAAATCAGGTAGAGGGATTTTCCAGAACACCGGATTCCACTCTCTACCTTCCCAAGAGGAATCTCTCCGAGGTCCGGCGCCGAGCTGAAAGCGCAACGGTCTTCGGCATTGTCGTTCAAGACCGGCCGGGCAGCAATCGGCGGAGGCGTCATTGACCAGTCTTCCTCTTGAGGTGCCTCCCGCACAGCCGGTGGCTATGGCAAGTCAGGATATTCCACGGCGTGTCATTTTCCTCGGACTCCGCGGCATCCCCAATGTTCAGGGCGGCGTAGAGAAACATGTCGAGATGCTGGCCGGCGAGATGGCCGCATGCGGCTGGAACGTCGAAGTCATCGGCCGGCACCGTTACCTGCCGTCTCCGCCTTCTCCCGCGAACGGTATCCGTGTCTTCTCGCTCTGGGCCCCCCGCAAGATGGCGCTGGAGGCCATCGTCCATACCTTCCTGGGCGTCTGTTTCGCGGCGGTGCGCCGGCCGGACATCCTGCACATTCATGCGGTTGGCCCGGCATTGATGGTGCCTCTCGCCCGTCTCCTGGGCATGAAGGTGGTCGTGACCCATCACGGCTATGATTACGACCGGCAGAAATGGGGCGGCGTTGCCCGGCGCGCCCTAAGACTTGGCGAGTATCTCGGCATGCGCCTGTCCCATGGCCGGATCGCGGTCTCGCGCGAGGTCGCCCAGACCATGAGCTCCCGCTACGATACGCCGGTCAGCTTCGTGCCGAATGGTGTGGCCATCTCCCGGGGCGCGCATCGGACTGGCGTCCTGGCGGAGTTTGGCCTGCAGCCCAAGCGTTATGTCCTGCTTGCCGCCCGCCTCGTTCCGGAGAAGCGGCAAACGGACCTCATCGAAGCATTTGCGCGGAGCGGGCGCTCCGACCTTCGCCTGGTCCTGGCGGGTGGAGCGGAGTTTGAAACCGCCTATTCCCTGCAGGTCAGGGAGATGGCCCAGGCCGTGCCCGGCGTCGTCTTGACTGGTTTCCAGTCCGGCGACAGGCTTGCCGAACTCTTCGCCAATGCCGCGCTCTTCGTCCTGCCGTCGAGCCATGAGGGGATGCCGATCGCGCTCCTGGAGGCCATGGCGTCCGGCCTCCCGGTGCTCGCCAGCAATATCGCCGCGAACCGGGAACTTGGCCTGCCTCCGGAGGATTACTTTCCGCTTGGCGATGTCGATGCGCTCGCCGCGGCGATAATGGCAAAGATCGCCAATCCGATCAGCGAGGAGCAGGCCCGCTCCCAGATCAAGCGGGTGGAGCTGGCCTATAGCTGGCCGAACGTCGCCCAGAAGACGCTGGAGGTCTATCGGGCGCTGCTGGCGAAATAGGCGGGCTTCCATTGTGAGCGAGAGCGCGCGATAGAGCGCCAGCAGCTCGCCGCCCCACAGCCAGAGATCGACGGACCATGACATTCAGGATAGTTCTACGCGCCCTGGCATGGTTCACGCTCGCCTTCATCGCTTACGCAACCTTGTCCGCGATCGAGCTGCGTCCGAGAATCGGCGATGCCGTTCATCTCGAACGGTTCGGCGCATTCGGCCTCCTAGGTTTCCTCTTCGCCACCGCATATCCCCGGCGAATTGGGATCATACTCCTGCTGACCATCGGGATCGCAATAGGGTTGGAGCTCTTCCAGATGCTGTCACCCGACAGGCACGCGCGGCTGGGAGATGCCCTGGTCAAGATCGCCGGAGGTGTGAGCGGCGTCGCGGCGAGTTGGCTGTCTGCCCGCCTGCTGCCGCGGCTCACAACCTACCTGGATCGTGAGCGGCTCAGGGGGTAGGCGTCTCGCTGCATCCGCGGCAGCGTCGGCCAGCATGCTATCATTGTTGTGAGGAGGGTGATGCTCTCGATGATACAACTGATTGCAGCCTATTCGGACGCAGTGATCCTGATCATTTGCGGATTGTCCACTGCGGTACTGGGAGTATTGCTCGCCTCCATTGCCCGTCGCCTATGGTTTGCCCGGCCTCGGGACGCTGCCGACGAGCCCAACAAGCTCGCCGAGGTCGTTCATGGCAGTCTGCTGGCGTTCTCGGTTTTCGTGCTCGCCCTGATGCTTGCGGATGTCCGTGTAAATCTGGCGCGGGCTGATGACGCGGTTTCGCGTGAGGGCTCCTATATCGCGCGCCTCGATCGGGATCTGGCGAGTCTCGACGGGAGCGAGCCCGAGGCGGCGCGGAAGGCGCTGCGAGACTATGTCGGTGCCGTGACCCGCGATGAGTGGCATTCCCTCTCGACCGAGGATGCCGGGCTTTCTGCGACCGCTGATCGTGCGCTCGCTGCGTTGGTCCTGCAGGTGCGCAAGGTTGCGGCGGAGTATCGGGATTCGGCCTCCTCGCTGCGCGGATTGCTGGACAGGCTGGAGGAATATCGCCAGGGGCGGCTCGAAACGGCGACCAAGAGCGTGCCGGGGATTTTCTGGTGGATGATCCTGATCTTTCTGCTCGGCGCGATGCTGATGAACGGCCGCTTTTACCTGAACCCTGCCGCTCTTGCCCTGATCGCGGCGCATATGGGCGCAATCGGCATGGTGCTCGGCCTCATCATCATCATGGACGAACCGTTCAGAGGCGAAACGAGCATTTCATCGGCGCGGGTGAGCCAGGCCATCAAGAGCCCGCAATAGGCGAGGCGCTCCCAGGCGGAGCTGGACGCGCGTCTCGCAAGGCAGGCACGCCATTCCCCCAGGTACAGATCGACTGGCGTCTCCAGCTGTGGTGCATTGCGCCGGGGCTCAAAGGGAGGAGCGCGTCATGGCTACCTACGTCGTCCTCGCGAACTTCACCGATCAAGGCATCCGTAACGTCAATGACAGCGTCAAACGCCTGGAAGCATTCCGGGAGATGGCGAAATCCAAGGGGATCACCGTCAAGGACGCCTATTACACGCTCGGCAAGTATGACGTCCTCGTCACCGTGGATGCTCCCGACGAGATGAGCGCCACTGCGCTCAGTCTTGCCGTTGCCAAGCTCGGTAACATCCGCAACCAGACGATGCGGGCTTTCACCCCGGCCGAGATGACCACGATCCTCGGCAAGGTCTAAGGAGGCCGGAGCGCGGCGCGTCGTCAGGTCGCGCTGCGCTTCCGTTTCAGGGGAATCCTTCGCTTCTTTCGCGTGGTTTCCCCTGGCGGGGGCGGCTTGCCCGCACTCTCGTCATGGGGTGCGACAGCGCTGGCCACGCCCTCCAGCTCGCGCAGCAAGGCCTGCAGAGTCGCGAGTTTCTCGTCGCCAAAGCGGCTGGTGATGTCGCGGTAGATCGCTTCCGAGACCGGCGTCACCGTTTCGATCAAACTGGCGCCGGCCGGGCTGATCGAGATGATGGCGCGACGCAGATCACGCTGATCGGCCCCTCGCGTGATGAGGTGTCTGGCCTCGAGGTCGACGAGGATCCGCGACAGGCTCGGCGCGAGCAGGAACGTTGCGCGCGCGAGATCGGTCACCTCCAGGCTGGGCACCGAGTTCAGCGCCCGCAGCACCCGCCATTGCTGCTCCGTGATTTCATATTGCCGCAGCGACGGCCGAAAGCAGCGCATGACCGCTTCGCGCGCCCGCAGCAGGGACATCGGCAGGGATTTCGAGAAATGGCGAAGATGGACACGCGTCCCACCTTGCGAGGACTCATCGGGGGGTGGAGCGGGGCTTCTCAAACGTGGTCCCTTCCGGGGCGGTGCGCAGGATCAGAGCAATGCCACCATTCTAGCGGTTCGCGCCGGTAATCGCTTGCTCAAATTAATTTAACACGTTAATTTAATTTCGAACACGAGGCGGGTGCGCGGATGCCGCATATCATCGTCGAATATTCAGCCAATCTTGAGCCGGCGCTGTCGCTCCGCCGGCTGGTCGACGAATTGCACCATACAGCGCTCGCAACCGGGGTTTTCCCCATTGGCGGCCTGCGGACGCGGGCCGAACGCCGCGATATCTTCGCGATCGCCGATGGCGATCCGACCCACGGTTTTGTTGCCGTTCTGGCTCGGATCGGGGAGGGTCGGGATGCCGCGACGCGCCGGCGGGTCGCCGAAGCGCTGATGGCGACGCTCGAAGCGCAAACCGCCGACCTGTTCAGCAAGATCGGGCTCGGTCTCACAGTCGAGGTCCAGGAGATCGACGGGACGGCCTCGCTCAAGACCAACAATCTGCATGAACGCCTCGCACGCAAGGGAGGCCTCGCATGAACCGGGCCATCGATCCGAAATTCGCCAGCAATCTGATCGGGGCCGAGCGCGCCATGGCGCGCTTCCTCACCGGCGGGGTCGTTCCGCATGTCATTGCCGGAGAGCGCGTGCTCTCCGCCACGAGCGCCACCTTCGAAACGCTCGATCCGGCCACCAATGAGCATCAATGCACCATCGCCTCCGGTGGTGCAGCGGAGATCGACCGTGCGGCCCGCGCCGCCGAGGCGGCCTTCAAGGTCTGGCGCGATGTTCCAGGCGCGACGCGTCGCAAGATCCTGCATGCGATAGCGGATGCGATCGAGGCGCGAGCCGAGGAGATCGCCTTCGTCGAGAGTTGCGATACTGGCCAACCGATCCGCTATATGGCCAAGGCTGCGCTGCGCGGCGCCGAGAATTTTCGCTTCTACGCCGATCGTGCCACCGAGGCGGGCAACGGGCTTTCGCTGCCCGATACCGACCATATCAACTACACCATCCGCCAACCGATCGGCCCCGTCGGCGTGATCACGCCGTGGAACACGCCTTTCATGCTGTCGACCTGGAAGATCGCGCCGGCACTCGCCGCCGGCTGCACCGTCGTCCATAAGCCGGCCGAGTGGTCACCGCTCTCCGCGGTCATCCTGACCGAGATCATGGATGAGGTGATCCGCGCCCACGGATTGCCCGCGGGCGTCGTCAATCTGGTGCACGGGCTCGGCGAAGAGGCTGGCAAGGCCCTGACCGAGCATCCCGCGATCCGGGCAATCGCCTTCGTCGGCGAGACCACGACCGGCTCGCACATCATGGCGCAAGGCGCAAAGACGCTGAAACGCGTGCATTTCGAACTCGGCGGCAAGAACCCGGTGATCGTTTTCGACGATGCCGACCTGGACCGCGCCCTCGATGCCGTGCTGTTCATGATCTACTCGCTGAATGGCGAACGCTGCACGTCGTCCTCGCGCGCGCTGGTCCAGCGCTCGATCTATGACAGCTTCAGCGAAAGAGTCGTCGAGCGTGTCCGGCGTATCAAAGTCGGCCACCCGCTCGATCCGGCAACGGAGATCGGGCCGTTGATCCACCCGCGTCATGCCGAAAAGGTCCTGTCCTACCCTGCGCTCGCGCGAGAGGGCGGGGCACGCGTCGCCTGCGGCGGCGGGCGGGCGATGGAGGGGGCCGGCAATTATGTCGAGCCGACGCTCTATGTCGACGCTGCAGCTGGAATGCGGATCGCCCAGGAGGAGATCTTTGGTCCTGTCCTGACCATGATTCCCTTCGAGGATGAGGCCGATGCGGTTCGGGTCGCCAACGATGTCCGCTACGGGCTCGCCGGCTATCTCTGGACCCGTGATATCGGCCGCGCGCACCGTGTCGCTCGCGATCTCGAAGCCGGCATGATCTGGGTGAACTCCGAGAATGTGCGGCATTTGCCGACCCCGTTCGGAGGCATCAAGAGTTCCGGCATCGGCCGTGACGGCGGCGACTATTCCTTCGATTTCTACATGGAGACGAAGAACATCGCGGTCGCCTATGACAGCCACAAGGTCCCAAAGCTCGGGCTCGGAGGCTGACCGGTAACGGGAAGGATCGAAGCGGGAACGGCGGCCGTGGTCGCAGCCGTGCCACCGGCTTCACAGCATCAAGCCCTCGAAAAGCAGGCCGGCAGCAGGAATAAGATACCAAGGAGGAAGCTCTATGCCTGTCCCGCAGCCGGTATTGAATCCGCCCTTTCAGGTGGTGCGGCTCAATCACGTCGTCCTGTCCGTGTGCGATCTGGCGGCTTCGCGAGCCTTCTGGTCCGATACGCTTGGGCTGCTAGTGACGGACGAGAGCGAGAGCCGAGTCTACATGCGTGCGATGGAAGAACGTGGACACCATTGCATCGTCTTGGAGAAGGGTGAAAGCCCGGTCGCAAAGGTACTCGGTTTCAAGGTTTTCTCGGAAGAGGATCTGGACAAGGCACATCATTTCTTTCGGGCGAACGGCCTGCCGGCCCGGTTTGTCGAGGCGCCGTTCCAGGGCCGCACGCTCAGGACTGTCGACCCGCTCGGCGTCCCGCTGGAGTTCTATTTCAGCATGGACAAGCTTCCGTCGGTTCACCAGAAATACGCGCTCTACAAGGGCGTGAAGCCGCTCCGGATCGACCATTTCAACTGCTTCTCCGACAATGTCGACGCGTCCGTCGCGTTCTATAACGCGATCGGATTCCGAACGACCGAATACACGGTGAACGAGGATGGCAGCCGGCTCTGGGCGGCCTGGATGCACCGCAAGGGTGGCGTTCACGACATGGCCTTCACCCATGGGGTTGGGCCGCGCCTCCACCATGTTGCCTTCTGGGTGCCGACGCCGCTCAACATCATCGACCTGCTCGATCTGATGGCGACCACCGGCTACGTCACCAATATCGAGCGCGGCCCCGGACGGCACGGCATCTCAAATGCCTTCTTCCTCTATATCCGCGACCCCGACGGTCATCGGATCGAGATCTATTGCTCGGACTACCAGACGGTCGACCCCGACCACGAACCGATCCGTTGGGATCTGCGCGATCCGCAGCGCCAGACGCTCTGGGGCGCGCCAGCTCCGCGCTCCTGGTTCGAGGAGGGCACGCTCTTCGCTGAGACGCCGGTGCGTCAGCCCTCCTTCCAGGCGTCCCCGATCATCGCTGCGTGAGTTAACGGGGCGCAGGGGCGGGGACTCCACTCAAGGTGACGGCCCGTTGGGCGGATCTGCAGGACAAGGTGAGGCGGATATGGTGAGAGCGACTGGCGGCGAGGGACTTGTGTCCGGGCTGATCGATCATGGCATCGATACGGTCTTCGGTCTTCCCGGGGCACAGATCTACGGCCTGTTCGACGCGCTCGAGCGGAACAAGGACAGGATCGCAACCATCGGAGCGCGTCACGAGCAGGCCTGCGGTTACATGGCCTTCGGCTACGCAAGGGCCACCGGACGGCCCTCGGTCTGCACCGTCGTGCCCGGCCCCGGCATCCTCAACGCCGGGGCGGCCCTGTTGACGGCCTTTGGTGGCAACGAGCCGGTGCTCTGCCTGACGGGGCAGGTGCCAACCCCCTTCCTCGATCGTGGTCGCGGGCATCTGCACGAGATGCCGGACCAGCTTGCGACCCTGCGCGGCTTCACCAAATGGGCCGAGCGCGTCGAGCACCCGGCGTTGGCGCCGACAGCGGTGTCTCGGGCCTTCCAGGCGATGCTCTCGGGACGGCGCGGTCCGGCCGCGCTGGAAATGCCCTGGAACGTCTTCACGCAGCCGGGGGAAGTGCCGGTCACCTCCGTGCTCGATCCCTCGCCACCGCCACCCATCGACGCTGACGCCATTGACCGCGCCGCAAGACTGATCTCGGCGGCGAAGGCGCCGATGATCTTCGTCGGCAGCGGCGCGTTCGATGCCGCGGATGACATCCTGCAACTGGCCGAACTGATCGATGCGCCGGTCGTCGCCTTCCGCAGCGGTCGTGGCATCCTGTCGAATGACCATGAACTCGGCCTCACCATGGCTGCGGCCTATGAGCTCTGGCCCCAGACCGACCTGCTGATCGGCATCGGTACGCGCCTGGAACTGCCGGGCTGGCGCTGGTCACATACGCCGCCGAACCTGAAATCGGTTCGCATCGATATCGATCCGGTCGAGATGCGCCGCTCCATTCCCGATGTCGCGATCCTGGCCGATGCCCGTGCGGCCACGGCTGCGCTCGCCAAGGCAGCCGGGCGGCTGCCGCAGAGCCGCCCCGGCCGCCGCGCGGTGATCACGGAGGCGACCGCGGCGGCTGAAGCCAAGATCCAGGCGATCCAACCGCAAATGGCCTATTTGCAGGTCCTGCGCGAGGTGTTGCCGAGGGACGGCATCGTCACCGACGAACTCTCCCAAGTCGGCTTTGCCTCCTGGTACGGCTTCAAGGTCTATGAGCCCAGGACCTATCTGTCCTCCGGCTATCAGGGCACGCTCGGCTCAGGCTTCCCGACCGCGCTTGGCGCGAAAGTGGCGTGGCCGGATCGGCCCGTGGTCGCGATCACCGGGGATGGCGGTTTCCTGTTTGCAGTCCAGGAACTGGCGACGGCCGTGCAATACGGCATCGGCGTCGTTACGCTGGTCTTCAACAACAGCTCCTACGGCAATGTCCGGCGCGACCAGCTGACGGGCTTCGAGGGCCGGCTGATCGGCTCGGACCTCGTCAACCCGGACTTCGTCCAGCTCGGCCGGTCCTTCGGGGTCGAGGCAGTGCGGGTCGACACGCCCGAAACCTTCCGCCCTGTGCTGGAGAAGGCGCTGGCCGATAATCGTCCCGCGTTGATCGAGATCACCATTCCGCGCGGCACTGAGGCAAGCCCGTGGCCGTTCATCCATCCGGCACCACCGGCAGCGCGCTAGCGAGCCTGCAGGTACGAGCCAATGCGCACCCCCCACATTTCTCGGGCGGAGCTTCCGCGATCTTAACGCTTACCGTGCGACAGGCTCGCCCATGGCTTTGCGGCGAAGGCTGCGATGGGAGGAGCCTCGATCATGAGCTGGTTCAGATTTGGCCTGGGGATGACGGCTGCGGCCTCGCTCACGGTGGCCGGGTTGATGATGGTTACGCCGGTGGCGTCTGAGCCACGGACATCCCCGCTCGAAGATTGTGCTGCCTGCCATGGCGCGGACGGCATCGCCCGCGACACCGAAGTGCCGCATCTGGCAGGGCAGAACGAGCGCTATCTGTTCAACCAGATGATGGCCTTTCGCAACGGCAAGCGGGCTCACAAGGAAATGCGCTACATGGCGCGGCACATGTCGGTGAACGAGATTGCGGCAATCGCGGCGTATTATGCAGCCCTGCCGACGCGTTAGCGGAACATATGCGCCGGTTTTCGGTTATAATCAGGTTGGGTCAGACTCTTTCATGACCCGGACGTAGCGCGGGGCTGCCATGAAACAACCGATCGTAATTCACACCGACGAGGATTATGAGCAAGCTCAGCTGCGTGTTGCGGAGCTTCAGGCTGCCTCCGATACCAGCACCAAGGAACAGGAACTGCATGCGCTCGCCGAGGCGATGCTCGCCTGGGAATTGCGGCGCGAAACCGCCGAGGATTGACGCCAGGACAGGCGCCGAGACAGGCGCTAAGGACTAGACAGGCGCGAAGACATCGGTCCGACAAGTCGATTGCGGCTTTCGGAAGAGCGGGTGCAAAGGCAGCAGGCGAGGCCGTTGGGCCGGCCGATATCCGGTCCGCTGACGGTCAGGCGCCTTGCAAGAGGTCTTCCAGCGCCTTGCTGAGCAGCGGCGTCGCCGCTCCATGGACTTCATATTGCCGGCTTGAGCGGTCGCTGACGAGTTCAGGCATCATCAACCCGTGCATTGTTCCCTCGGCCCTAAACAACCCGTCGAAATGCGCCCATAGCTGCGCATTGGCGACGAACGGGCCGGTTACGATGATCCGGGTGGGAAACAGCAGGCGGCTCGCATTGGCGAGTGCGCGCGCCAGCAAACGCGCAGCCGTGTCGATCTCGGGCAGGCTGGTCAGGTCGCAACGCGCCAGTTGTCGGTAGAGGCGGTTCTCGTCCTCCGCGAGATCGGGCCAGCGCCGGCGCAGTTCCGGCAGGAGCGACCAGAGCGCCGCGCCCGTTTCCAGGCAGGCGGTGTTGCCGCAGCCGCAACGGCGGCCGTCGAGCGCGGCGAAGCGCCAGTGCCCGACTTCTCCGAAGGAGCCGCCGGGCGGCGCGAGCGAGCGTCCGCCGATGGCGTAGCCCAGTCCGATGCCCCAGCCCCAGTGCAGCAGGAGCGCGCCATCCGAGAACTGCTCCGAATCCTGCGCCATGCGCGCGCGCAATTCGGCGTCAAGATTGCGACAGACCACAACGGGGCCAACCGCTTCCCCGAGCGCAATACCGACATCGAGGCCGCGCAGGTTGGGCCAGCGCGACGACATCAGCCATTGCTTGCGCCTGAGATCGAGCAAGCCCGAGAGCGACACGGCGGTGCCGGCATGCTCCATGCCGCGCGGCATCGCGGCGAGCAGATCCGCGCCAAGCCCGGCCATCACGCCTGCGACAACCCTGTTATCTGCGTCCGAGGCAATCTCGACGACGCGTTCTTCAAGCAACTGGCCGTCGAGATCGACCAGAGCGCCGACCAGCGATTGGCTCGCGACATAGATGACGGAAGCACCGACGCGGCGTGGATTGGCAAAGAGAATTCCGGCCGGACGGCCGCGGCCGGCTTTCTGCCCCGCGGTTTCCAGCAGCAGACGGCGTTCCACCAGATCGCCGACGAGGCGCGATGTCGTGGTCGAGCGTAGCCCGAGCGCAGCGCCGATCTCAGGCCGGGAATGGGCCTGGCCGCGTGCAACAAGCGTGAAGGCGCGGGCGCGGTCGCTGCCGTGCCCGTCGGAGAACAGCATCTGGTCGATGGCTGGTAGTGTCATGGGCATCCATATTTTAGAACCTGATGGTTCTGAAATTGAGATTGCATTTTACAGAGGCGCTCATAAGCTCGATCTGAGAATTTTGAAACAATTTGCTCTGTCCGGGTTCAGAAATAGCATGATCGATATCAACATCGTCGCCGACAAGGAGACCCTCGGCGTCCAGGCTGCGGCCCGTGGTGCTGCGGCCATTCGCGAAGCACAGGCGCGGCACGGTCATGCGACGATCATCGTCGCGACCGGGGCCAGCCAGTTCGAGATGCTGAACCATCTCGTCATTGCCGAGGGCATCGACTGGTCGAAGGTCACTGCCTTCCATCTCGACGAGTATGTCGGCCTCGGCCAGGAGCACCCGGCGAGCTTCCGTCGCTATCTGCAGGAGCGCTTCGTCGCCCCGCTGGGTGGCAAGGTCGAGTTCATCCCGGTCGATGGCGAGGGCGATGCCGAGCAGGAGGCGCGCCGGCTCGGCGAACTAATCGCGGGACTACGCATCGATGTCTGCTTCGCCGGCTTCGGCGAGAATTGCCATCTTGCCTTCAACGACCCCCCGGCCGATTTCGAGACGGACGAGCCCTACATCGTGGTCAAGCTCGATGGCGCCTGCCGCCAGCAGCAGTTCGGCGAAGGCTGGTTCCCGAGCCTCGAAGCGGTGCCGGAGCGCGCCATCTCGATGAGTGTCCGCCAGATCCTGAAGAGCGAGTTGATCGTCCTTTCGGTGCCCGACGAGCGCAAGGCGAAGGCGACGCGCGATGCGCTGGAAGGTCCGGTGAGCCCGCTCTACCCCGCCTCGATCCTTCAGACCCACAAGAACACGGTGCTGTTCCTCGACCCGCCGGCTGCCTCCCTGCTCAAGCGGGGCTGATGGTGGGACAGGGTGCGATCATGCTGACGGCCGGCCTCGTCGATCTCCAGGTCAACGGCTTTGCGGCCGTCGACTTCAATTCAGGCGCGGTGACGGCGGCCGAGATCGACCGGGCGCTCGAGGCGATGCTTCGGACGGGCGTGACCATTTGCCTGCCGACGGTGATCACCGCCCATCCGCATGAACTGGAAGAGCGCCTGCGCGCGCTCGATGCCGCGATCTCGGCGAGCCGCCTCGGCCCGCTGATGTGCCCGGGCTACCATCTCGAGGGGCCCTTCCTGAATCCGGCTGACGGCTATTCCGGCTGCCACCCGGCCGCCGCGATGACCGCAGCCGATCCCACCCTGGTCGATCGCCTGGAAGCAGGGCTCGACCGTCCGATCCTGATGGTGACGGTCGCTCCCGAGGTCGAGGCCGTGCCGGCCCTGATCGCGGCGCTGCATGGCCAGGGCAGGATCGTCGCTCTCGGCCATACCGCTGCTGATTTCGATCAGGTCGCTTCCTCCGCCGCGGCGGGCGCGACCCTGTCCACCCATCTCGGCAACGGCATGCCGCAGGTCACGCATAAACTCGCCAATGCGATCTTCGCGCAGCTTGCCGAGGACGGGCTTTGGGCAAGTTTCATTGCCGACGGCATCCATGTTCACCCCAAGGCACTGAAATCGCTGTTGCGTGCCAAGGGACTTAACCGTTCGATCCTTGTGACCGATGCGGTTTCGGCCGCAGCGGCGAAGCCCGGCAACTATCCCTTCGCCGGCATGAGCGTGGAGCGGAAGGCCGACGGTTCCGTGCGCCAGCCGGGAAGCGTCTCGCTCGCCGGCTCGGCGCTCTGCCTCGATCAGGGGGTGCGCAATGTCGTGGCCTGGGGCCTGGCGACGCCGGAGGAGGCGGTCGCGATGGCCTCGAGCCATCCGCTGGCGGTGCTCGAGCCCGCCTTGCGGGCGAGGGGGCTGGAGCTGCCACTAAGCGAGGTCGAGTGGTCCGCTGATCTCGCCGTGCAGCGCGTGCGCATCGGGCCCGAGGAACGCCGCTACGACGCGGTCAAGATGTAGACAACCCAACGATCAGCCTAACCAAAGAGGGAGAGACCATGAGCAAGGATTTCAAGGGAATTGACCGCCGCACCGTGCTGGGCGGCCTGGCCGCGATGGCGACGGGAGCACCGGCGGCCTTTGCGGCTTCGCCGCCGCTGCCGACCTCGCCGGTCGGCATCAACATCATCGATGTCGGCGGTGCGCTGGCCTTGATGCAGAAGGCGTTCGAGGACTATCGCGCGGCCAATCCGAAGCTGGTCTCGCGCATCACCTTCGTGAAGGCGCCGGCGCCGGAACTCGCCAGCAAGATCAAGGCGCAGCAGGAGGCCGGCCGCGCCGATCTCGATCTCGTGCTGACCGGCAGCGACGGCCTCGCAGCGGGCCTCGAACAGAAGCTCTGGCTCAAGATCCTGCCCGACTTCGCCGACAAGTTCCCGAATATCGAGGAGAACTACGAGCCGGCCGCGCTCAATCTGCACCGTGCCCAGGGCGACGGCTTTGGCGTCGTGGTCAACTACTACCCCTCCGGCCCGCTGCTCGAATACGCGCCGGAGCGCGTCAAGAACGTGCCGACCACGGCCGACGAGCTGCTCGCCTGGGCCAAGGCCAATCCCGGCAAGTTCATGTATGCGCGCCCGACCAATTCCGGCCCGGGCCGTACGTTCATGATGGGCCTGCCCTATATCCTCGGCGACAAGGACCCGCAGGATCCGGTCGGYGGCTGGGACAAGACCTGGGCCTATCTGCAGGAGCTTGGCCAGTACATCGACTATTATCCGGCTGGCACCGGCGCGACGATGAAGGAGTTCGGCGAGGGCTCGCGCGACATCATCATCTCGACCACCGGTTGGGACATCAATCCGCGCGCGCTCGGCATCGTGCCGAAATCCGCGATGATCGGCACGTTGAAGGGCTTCCACTGGGTTTCGGACGCCTTCTTCATGTGCGTGCCGAAGGGCGTCCCGAACGATCGCCTCGCCGTGGTGCTCGATCTGATGGCCTATGTGCTGACGCCGAAGGCTCAGGCCTATGCCTATGACGAGGGCTATCTCTATCCGGGCCCGGCGGTGAAGAACGTGCCGCTGTCGCTGGCACCGGAGAGCAGCCAGAAGGTGATCGCCGAATTCGGCCGGCCGGAATATGCCGACCTGATCGCGAAGAATCCGATCGAGCTGCCCTTGAAGCCCGACAAGATGGTCGTGGCCTTCCGCAAATGGGACGAGATGGTCGGCGCCAAGCGCGCCCGCTGAGCAGGCCAGTCGAACGCGACTGTCCAGCACACGACAAGAACATCCCGGGCGCCTGCAGGGCGGCCCGGGATGCCATGATGACCGGATAGGATTTTAGAGGCGACGCCTCAACGCCTCGCGGCCGCGAGGATGCTGTCGACGAGCCGCTGCGATGCCAGCGCCTCGTTGCCCGTCACGACGGGCTCGCGCCCGGTCGTGACCGCATCCAGGAAATCGGCGATCACCGCACGGTGCGCATCATGGGGGAAATCCATGATATTGGCGCCGCTGCCCGTGCTGCCCTCCGCCTCCACGATCTCCTTGCGGCCGTCGAGGAAGGAGAGGCTAAGCGTGCCGCCAATCAATGTCGCGAAGCCCTGGGTCCCGATGATCTCGATGCGCTCGGGATGGCCGGGATAGGCGGCGGTCGTCGTCATCAGCGTGCCCGGTGCGCCATTGCCGAGCTCAAGCAGCGCCGAGGCGAAATCCTCGGTCTCCATGCGGTGCAGCTTCGTGGTCCGCGCCTGCGCCGCGACCACTTGGGACACACCCACCAAAGAGCGGAACAGGTCGAGCGAGTGGATCGCCTGGGTCAGGAGCACGCCGCCACCGTCACGCGCCAGCGTGCCGCGGCCGGGCTCGTCGTAATAGGCCTGCGGACGCCACCACGGCACGCTCAGGAAAGCGGCCTCCACGGTTCCGAGTTCGCCGGCGGCCAGTGCAGCCTTGAGGCGCAGGCTCGCAGGCCGGAATCGGTGCTGCAGCACGACCCCGAAGACTTTGCCGGCACGGCGCGCGGCTTCGACCAGCGCCTCGCCGCGCGCGACCGTCAACTCCAGCGGCTTCTCGACCAGCACATGCTTGCCATTCTCGAAGCAGCGCGCGGACACGTCGAGATGACTGCTCGGCGGCGTCAGCACAATGACGGCCTCGACCGCTTGATCAGCCAACACGGCATCGAGATCGGTCGTCACCGGAAAGGCGAACTGCTTGCGGTAGGCCCCGGCTCGCTCTGCCGAGCGACTGACCGCCCAGCGTACATCGACCCTCTCTGCGAGGTCGATCAGGCTGCGGGAATGCGGCAGGGAAGCTGGCCCGAGGCCGACGATGGCAATGCCGATCTTGCGGGTCACGAAGCAGTCCTTTCGCTCGCGCGGGCGGGCAGCCGCACGGCCTTCGCCTGCGCTTCCAGCGCCAGCCGGCAGACCGTGAAGGCGTGTTGCTGAGACATCGCGCTCTCGGTCCTGCCGGCGATATCCGCCACAAGATTGCGGAAGTAGGTCAGCGGCTCACGGGAGGCATCGATATGACGGGTGCCGTTCCCATCGACCAGGAAGAGATGGTCGGTGCCCGGCCGGCCTGCGATATCGACATATTTGCGCAGTTCGATCGTGCCTGCCGTTCCGAGGATGGTCAGCCGCCCGTCACCCCACGTCGGAAGCCCGTCAGCGGTGAACCAGTCGACGCGGATATAGGCGCCGGCTTGCGGGCTGCGCAGCAGGATCTCGCCGAAATCCTCGAAATCCGGCAGCTCAGCGCTGCCGAAATGGCCCGTTCCCGACGCCACGATCTCCGCATCGCGCGAACCGGTGAAGTGCAGGAACTGGTCGATCTGGTGCGAGGCGATATCGGTGAGGATGCCGCCGAAAGCGCTCTGGTCGAAGAACCATGACGGCCGGATCGCGCGGTTAAGTCGATGCGGGCCGACACCCAGGGTCTGTACCACACGCCCGATCGCGCCGTCGGCGATGAGCTTGCCGGCGATGATCGTCGAAGGCACCAGGAAGCGCTCGGAAAAGCAGATCGAGAAGATCCGCCCCGTTCGGGCGACCGTCGCCTCGACATCGGCAAGCTGCGCGAACCTGGTCACGCCCGGCTTGTCGACCATGACGTCCTTGCCGGCCTGCATGGCCCGGATCGCAATCGCGGCGCGCTCCGAGGGAATCGCTGCGCTGGCGACCAGATCGATCGAGGGATCGTCGATCAGCCGGTCGGCATCCATGGCCTGGAGCTGCGGAAAGCGCTCGCGGAAGCCGGCAACGACGCGCTCGTCGCTGGTGCGCGGATCGAAGCCGGCGCAGACAGCGCCGGCTTCGAGGAGACCTTCGACCATGTTGTAGATATGGCGGTGGTCGAGGCCGATGGCGGCAAAGCGCATGCTATTGGGGTGCTCCGTGGCCAACGCCGATCTCCTGGTCCCAGCGCCGGAAGGCGGCGACGAGCCGTTCCGGAGTCAGAGGCGGGCGGGTCGGCAGCTTGGCGATCAGCTCGTCATAATGGGCGCGCCCGAATTCCTTGATGACGTCGCGGCTTTCCTGCGGCGCCATGGCGAGCGTCACGCCCTTCACGGCCGGGCCGGGATAGAAATAGCCCTTGTCATAAGTCGCGGCCTGCGGCTCGGGCTTCAGCATGAACGACATCAGCGCCAGGATGACGGCGACCTTGGCCTCCGGCACGCCCTTGGGAATGCACATGAACTGGGTGTCGGGAATCCAGTGAGTGTTTTCCAGCGCGAAGACCTCGGCCTCTTTCGGCACGATGCCGAGCACGCGGGGGTTGATGTCCCAGCCGAGCGTCGAGACGATGACGTCGCGCGTGCCTTCGCCGAGTTCCTTCATCGTCGCGGCCGTGCCGCCGGGATAGTAGTCGATGCCGGTGCCGAGCTCCTTGAGATAGGCCCAGGTCTTGTCCCAGCCGTTCATCGGATCGCTCGGATCCTTGTCGCCGAGGATGTAGGGCATGCCCTGGAGGAAGGTCCAGCCAGGCCCGGAATTCAGCGGGCGGGCATAGGTGAAGCGCTTGGGATTGGCCTTCACATAGGCCAGCAGGTCGGCAGCCGTCCTGGGCACGGTCTTCAGCCGGGCCGGGATGTATTCGAAAAGCGGCCCCGACGGGGAATAGACGACGGCGACACCTTCGTTCTGACCGAAGTTGCGCTGCATCATCAGCGCCTGCTCATGATAGACGTCTTCAGCCTTCGGCAGTTGCGACGGATAGGACTTCCAGACGTCGATCCACAGTCCCTGCTGGATGCCGTCGGACATCGCGCCCGGCCCGGTCAGCACGAGGTCGAGATCGACCCGGTTGGCCTGCTGCTGCGCCTTGAGCTTCGCCGGCAGCTCCGGCGAGGGCGCCCGCGAGAAATTCACCCGCGAGATCAGCTTTGGGTTTTCCTTGGCGAAGCGTTCGATCGAAGCCTGGGTCAGCTGCAGGTTGCCGGCGACGTCGATGATGTTCAGCGCAACCGGGCTGGAAGGCAGGGGCAGGCCCTGGGCGAAGGCGCCTGTCGCCTGGAGAGCGGCAAGGCTGGCTGCTCCATGCAGCACGCCGCGGCGTGTGATTTCGGTCATGGTCTCTCCCTCGATAGGCCTGCTATCCGCGCAACCAGACCGGACGCGCGCCGAGGCCTTGACATGTATACTAGTACACCAATTCCGGGCCGACTAGTTGAGGGAGCTTGACCTTAAGGAGGGGGACGGCTTCGCGGAGAGCATGACGGCGCGCGCCGCCAGGCCCTCAGGGCTTGGCAGCCTGCAAGCCGATGGCCTGAGAGCCAACGGATCGTCTGGCGGTGATGTGGACGGGGGTTGGCAGCGGCCGTGTCAGGGCGCGGCAATCACCACGCGAAGGAGGGCACGACGTAACCGGGCATCCATCCGGCCGTTGCAAAGAGCCTGGCGCAGCTCGCATGGTCGACCGTATCCGGTGTCGGCCAACCCAGATCCTGCCGATGAATGCCGCCGGCAATGAAGGCGACATCGATTCCGGCACCGGTTGCGCCGGCGACGTCATGCTCAAGCGAGTCGCCGACCGCGAGCACACGCCGCGGAGCCAGGCCGAGCCGCTGCAGGCTGCTGCGATAGATGCGCGGTTCGGGTTTGCCGTGATAGCGAACCCGCCCGCCAAGCCCGGCATAGCACCGGGCGACAAGTCCGGGCGCCTCATGCAGCGTGCCGTCGGCATGAACGCGGTAGAGATCGGGATTGCCGCAGATCATCGGCAGATCGCGGGCCACTGCAGCCTCGAGCGCCGGGCGCCAGCCGGCCAGCGATTGCTGCGGCGGGTTCATGCTCAGCATGAACAGGAAGTCGGCGGCCTCGGTGCTCTCGACCCTGGTCAGGCCCAGACCCTCGATCAGGTGGTCCTCGCCGTCGCGCGCAAACAGGAAGCAGCGGCGGCCGAGGTCGCGATAGAACGGATCCTGCTCGGTCAGCAGCGCGTCGCGGGCGTCGTCTCCGGCCGAAACGACATGGTCGAACAGCTCGCGGGCAAAGCCCATCCGGGCGAGTAGCTCCTCGTTTTCCCGAGCCCCACGGCCGGAATTGGAGAGGATGATGATCGCCTTTCCCGCCGAGCGCAGCCTCTGCAGGCAGTCGACTGCGCCGGGATAGGGGGTCGTGCCGTCATGCAGCACCCCCCACTGGTCGAGCAGGAAGCCGTCATAGCTCTGGGCGACCTCGGCGAGGCCGGAGAGATGGCTGACGGCGGCTCCGGTTTCAGGTGATACGTGAACGGACATAGGCGGAAAGCGCCTCGCTGATGATGATGATCGCCAGGATGGCAATGAGGATGACCAGGACCTGGCTCCAGGCGAACTGGTTGATCGAGGCGTAGAGCAGAAGCCCGATGCCGCCGGCGCCGACAAAGCCGAGCACGCTCGACTCCCGCACATTGATGTCCCAGCGATAGATCGATGTGCCGATCAGAACGGGCAGGATCTGGGGCAGGATGGCGATGCCGTAGATCTGGAAGGTGCCGGCGCCGGTGGCCTCCACCGCCTCGATCTGGCCGGCCTCGACCTCCTCGATCGCTTCGGCGACGAGCTTGGCGATGAAGCCGACCGAGCGGGCTGCGACCGCGCAGATGCCGGCAACCGGGCCGGGGCCGAAGATGGCGACGAAGAGAAGCCCCCAGATCACCGTGTTGATCGAGCGCGACAGCACGAGGATTGCGCGCCCGAGAAGCCAGGTTCCCTGGTTCAGCGTGGTGTTGCGTGCGGCCAGGAACGCGACCGGCAGCGCGAGCACGATCGAGATCATCGTGCCGAGCGTCGCGATATGGATCGTCTCGATCAGCGGACGCACGACAACCGGCAGATAGGACCAGCGCGGTGGCCACATCCGCTGGATCAGGTCGGCCGCCTGTTCATGCGCATCGGCAAAGAAGGCCCATTCGATGTCGAGTGCCGAAACCGACCAGACGGCTGCGAATGCGCCGCCGAGGAGCCAGAGCCACTGCGTCAGCCGCTCGCGCGGCGTATGGCGTTCCCACTGGTCGGGATAGATGCGCTTGGGCTGAGCCCCGCCATCCCGGCGCTGGTTTGCATTCGCCTTCACCTGAGCCTCCGCCGGGCCCAGTCGCTGAACCACTCGCCGAGCGCAACGAGCGCCGCGATGGTGAGCAGGATGGCGCTCGAGAAATCGAAATCGTAGCGGGAGAACGAGGCCGAGAGCGTCTGGCCGATGCCGCCGGCGCCGACGATGCCGATGACGGTGGAATGGCGCAGATTGGCGTCGAGCCGATAGATCAGCACGCCGAGCGATTTGACCATGACCTGCGGCACCACGGCGTAGCCGACGACCTGGCCAAAACTCGCGCCGGTGGCACGGATGGCCTCGACCGGGCCTTCCTTCATGTTCTCGATGTCCTCGGCCAGCATCTTGCCGAGGAAGATCGCCGAGGAGAAGGCGAGCGTAAGCAGCCCTGCGACGGGGCCGAAGCCGAACAGCTTCACGAAGAAGATCGCGATGATGACCTCATGGAAGGTCCGCCCGATCACGATGAAGCCGCGCGCCAGAAAATAGAGCGGGCGCGGCGAGAGATTGGCAGCGGCAGCCAGCCCGATCGGGATTGCGAGCAGGGCGCCGACGATCGTCGAGGCGATCGCGATCTGGATGCTCTCCACCATGCCCGAGAGCAGCATCTCCCAGCGCGAAAAATCCGGCGGGAACATGCGCGCGAAGATATCGAGCGCGCGCGGCAGGCCGGCGAGGATGCGGTTGCCGTCGATATTGAGGTCGGACACCGACCAGATCACATAGGCAACGACGGCGGCCCAGAAGATGAATCGGCGCCGGCGGCTGCCGAACAGGCTCGGCGGCCGCCATGTGGTCGGATAGGCGGGGGAGGCGGTGGCGCTCATGAGGCGGAACTAAGCGCCGGCGCGGGTTCGTCGTCGCCCTCACCGGGCAGGATCCAGTCCTCGTCGCCATAGATGACCGAGAGAACCTCGTCCGTCAGTTCGGCCGGCCCGTCGTCGAAGACGACGACGCCGTCGCGCAGGCCGATGATGCGGTCGGAATAGGCCTTTGCCAGCGCGACGTCGTGGATATTGATGATCGCTGGCGTTTGCCGTTCGGAGACCAGTTCGCGCACCAGCCGCATGATCTGGCGGGCGGTTTTCGGGTCCAGGCTGGCCGTTGGCTCGTCGAGCAGCAGCAGATCGGGCCGTTGCATCAGTGCGCGTGCAATGCCGACGCGCTGCCGCTGCCCGCCCGACAGGGCGTCGGCGCGCTGATTGTGGTAGCCGTCGAGCCCGACGCGGTCGAGAAGCGCGAAGGCCGACTGGATATCCTCCGGCGGAAAGCGGTAGCGCAGCGAAGCGAACAGGCCGACATAGCCGAGCCGGCCCGAGAGCACGTTCTGCATCACGGTCAGCCGCTCGACCAGATTGTACTCCTGGAAGATCATGCCGATCCGCCGCCGCGCGGCTCGCAGCCCCTTGCGATCGAGAGCCACAATATCCCCGCCATTGAGCAGGATGCGCCCGGCCGTCGGCTCGACCAGCCTGTTGATACAGCGGATCAGCGTGCTCTTGCCCGCGCCCGATGAGCCGATGATCGCGACGACCTGCGGACGGTCGATGGTGACATCGACGCCAGCCAGGGCGCGTTTGCCCGTCGGGTAGGTTTTTTCGAGCGCCTCGATCCGCAGCAGCGGCGTGCCGGAAGGGGTCGTCATCAATCCGGCTTCAGCTTGGAGAGGCCGTCCTGGGTATAGACGATGCCGGTATCCCGCTGGATCGTCCGGATATCGGCCCAGTCGGCCTTGTAACTCAACGCCTTGAAGCCCTTCTCGTCCTTGAACTCCTTGGCCAACTTGGAGTTCTTGAAGTCGAAGGTCGCGAATGCCTGCTTGATCTTGTCCTGCAGCTCGGGCGCGAGGTCATGCGAAATGCCGAAAGCGGTCCGCGGGAAGGGCGCCGATTCATAGACGATGCGCAGGTCGTCGGGCTTGAACATGCCGCGGGCTCTCATGCGGTCGACCACGCTCGATGCGACGGGAGCGGCGTCATAATCCTTGTTCACGACGCCCATGATCGAGTTGTCGTGCTTGCCGGAGTACAGCACCTCATAGTCCTTGCCCGGCTCGACCCCCTTGTCCTTGAACAAGACGCGCGGCGCGGTGTCGCCGGAATTTGAGGAGGGCGCGACATGGGCGACGCGTTTGCCCTTGAGATCGGCAATGCTCTTGATCGGACTGTCCTTCGGCACGATCAGCTGCAGCGTATAGCCGACGCCGCCGTCATGGCGCTCCATGGCAACGATCGGGACGAAGCCGGCAAGATTGACCGCGAACGGCGTGGGGCCGCTGGCGACGCCCGCGATATGCAGGCGGCCCGAGCGCATGGCCTCGATCTGGGCCGCATAGGATTCTGCCGAGAACCAGCGGATACGCTTGCCCGTGACCTTGCTGAGATGGGCCAGGAAATCGGAGAAGACGTTCTCGTACACGGCCGGGTCCTCGACCGGCGTGTAGGAGAAGACCAGCGTATCCGGGTTCTTCTGCTGCGCCTTGTCGCTCGGCGTATCCGCGAGAAGATCGTTATCCGCATCGCAATAACGCGCATCGAGCGTGCCGCGATTTGCGCAACTCTGTGCATGGGCGGGCGATGCCAGGGCGAGCCCCATGGCTACCGCGCCGAGCGCGGCCAGCGAAATCCGAACCATCCGTTCCCTCCAGATTCTCTGCCGCATCTTCTGGCGGCCTGAGCGGCCGGTGCGGTTGATCTGAAATGATCATAATGCGCGGGAACGATCATGCAATCATGATTTTGCCGGCTATCCTCTCAAATCGTGCATCATGCCACGACGCAGCGAACGCCAGCCGTGTCGAACAGGCGGCGCAGGGGCTTGGGCGGCTCGTTATCCGTCACCAGAGCATGGAAGGCCGAGAGCGGCGCGACGCGGGCAACGCCGGCCTTGCCGAACTTGGAAGCATCCGCGACCGCGATTCCATGGCGGGAATGGGCCAGCGCCACCTGCCGCACCGCGATCTTCTCCAGGTCGAAATCCATCGGCGCGCCGTCATCGTCGAAGCCGCCGAAGCCGATCACCGCATAATCGACCCTGAACATCTTGAGGCTTTCGGTGGTGACGCTGCCGACGAGCGAGCCGTTCGCGCCACGGACGCTGCCGCCCGTCACGAACACGTCGAACTTGCCGTGGGAGCAGAAGATCATCGCGACGGAGACGCTGCAGGTGATGATCCGCAGAGTCATCTTGCTCAAAAGCGCCCGCGCGACGGCTTCGACCGTCGTTCCGACATCGAGATAGACCGATGCGCCGTCGGGAATCATCTCCGCCACCGCTCTGCCGATCCGCTCCTTGCCGGCGGGAGCCGTCGTCAGCTTCTGCGCGTAGCCGGGGCGGAACGTGCCGTCCGTCAGGCCGGCACCGCCGTGGAAGCGGTGCAGGTAATTGGCCTGCTGCAGCTTGATGATGTCGCGCCGGATCGTCTGGCTCGACACTTCGAATTCCCTTGCGAGCCCGTCGATCGTGACGAACCCGAGCTCCTGGACCGCCGCAAGCACGCTGCGCTGGCGGCGCGTCAGGGCAGCGGGTTTCGGGGAGGCTGCGCCGCGCGCTGACATGTCGACCTCTTGCACCTGGACGAAGAGAGCCGGGCGCGGGAGCGCCGCGCGCGGCCTGTTCGCGATTGTGGAAGATATCTTACATTTCTGCCAGCTCTATTGCGGGCGATGTCACCCTTCTCCGACATAGCGTCGGCGCAGATGCGCCTTGAACACTCCAGCGTCGAGCGGGCGGCCGGTGGCGCGGGTCAGCAACTCGTCCGTCTCGTAGAGCGAGCCCTGGCTGTGGATGTTGGTCCGCAACCAGTCGAGGAGCGGGGAGAAATCGCCGCGCCCGATGGCGGGCAGGATCTCCGGCTGGGTCCGGCAGGCTGCGTCGAAGATCTGCGCGGCCGTCATCGCACCGAGCGTATAGGTCGGGAAATAGCCCCAGCCGCCGCTCGGCCAGTGCACGTCCTGCAAGCAGCCGAGACGGTCGTCCGGCGGCGTGATGCCGAGCAGCTGCCGCATCTGCTCGTTCCAGGCCGAGGGCAGCTCCGAGAGCGGCATGGCGTCCGCAATCAGGGCCTGCTCCAGTCGATAGCGCAGGATGACATGGGCGGGATAGGTGACCTCGTCGGCATCGACGCGAATGAAGCCGGGCTGGACCCGCGTCGCATTGCGCCACAGGGCCCCGGCGTCCCAGGCCGCACCGCTCGCGCCAAAGGCCTCGCGCATCAGCGGTGCCGCGAAGCTCATGAATTCATGGCTCCGGCAGGCCTGCATCTCGATCAGCAGCGACTGGCTCTCGTGCAGGCTCATGCCGCGCGCATGGCTGACCGGCTGGCTCAACCAGGCTTGCGGGCGGCCCTGCTCGTAGAGGGCATGACCGGTCTCGTGCAACACGCCCATCAGGGCCTTGGTGAAGTCGGCCTCGTCATAGCGGGTGGTGATACGCACATCATTGTCGGCACCCCCGCAGAAGGGATGTGTCGAGATGTCGAGCCGGCCACGCTCGAAATCATAGCCGAGCGCCGCCATCATCTTCAGGCCGAGCCGGCGCTGCGCCTCGATCGGAAAGGGCCCTTCCAGACTCGGGGCGGCAGGCCGCCTGGCCTGCGCTGCCAGCGCCTCCTGCGTGAACCCCGGCAGGAAGGCCGCGAGATCGTCGAACAGCCCGTCGATCCGCTGCGCGCGGCCGCCGGGCTCGTAATCATTCAGCAGCGCATCATAGGGCGAGAGCCCGAGCCGCTCGCCCTTGGCCCGCCCGATCTCGCGCTGAAGCTTGAGCACCTCGGCCAGAAAGGGCAGCAGGCCGGCAAAATCCGAATCGGCCCGGGCCTGGCGCCAGCGCATCTCACAGGCCGAAACTGCCTTGCTCGATGCTTCGACCAGATCGCTGGGCAACGCGGTCTCGACCGTCCAGCTGCGCCGGATCTCGCGCAGATTCGCCCGCTCCCAGGCGCCAAGCGTCGTATCGGCCTCGGCTTCTGATAGCCAGTCGCCGATACGCAGCTCGGTCACCATGCCGTGGCGCAGCACATGCAGCAACGCCATGCTCTCGGCCCGCGTATCGGCCGCTCCCTTTGGCATCATCGCGTCATTGTCCCATTGCAGGATGCCAATGGCATTGGACAGGGCGGCGACGCGGCTGAAATGGGCGGAAATCTCGGCATAGGCAGTCATGGCGGAAACTCGCAATCCGGTAGCCGTAGGGCAGGGCGCAAAGTGGTGCGTCATTCCCAGGGCTTGATCAAGCGCACGGGAGCAGGCGGGCGCCTCACAAGCCCATGGATGAACTGCAGGAGATCAGCCTCGCGTCGCAGGGGCGAGGCGTGCTTCCGCGGTCGCGGTCATGAAGGCGTCGAGTGTCCGGGCGCCGGCCTCCGACAGCCTCAACCCGAGCTTGCTCCGGCGCCAGAGCACATCCTCGGCCCGCTCGGCCCATTCCGCACGCATGAGGTAGCGGACTTCGCGCTCATAGAGATCGGCGCCGAAATGCTGGCCAAGGTCAGCGAGCGAGCCTGTGCCATCAAGGATATCGCGGGCCCGGGTGCCGTAGGCACGGGCGAGCCGGGTGACGGTCTCGCGCGGCAGCCACGGATGCGCGGCACTGAGCGAGGCTGCGAGCGTATCGAAGCCGGTGACCGGAAAGTCGCCCCCCGGCAAGGGGCCGCTGACAGTCCAGCCGGGCTGCGTCGCCCAGCCCGCATGCGGCGCCAGGCGCGCGATTGCAGCCTCCGCCAGCCGGCGATAGGTGGTGATCTTCCCGCCAAAGACCGACAATAGCGGCGCCTCCCTCTCGGGTGCGTCGAGCGTCAGGACATAATCGCGCGTTGCTTCCTGAGCCATGGAGGCGCCATCGTCATAGAGCGGCCGAACGCCGGAATAGGTCCAGACGACGCCCTCACGCGTCACCGGCTGCTTGAAATACTCGCTTGCCGCCGCGCAGAGATAGTCGATCTCCTCGGCCGTGGCCGAAGCGGTCGCGGGATCGCCGTGGTAGTCGCGATCGGTCGTGCCGATCAGCGTGAAGTCGCGCTCATAGGGAATGGCGAAGACGATCCGGCCGTCGGAATTCTGGAAGATATAGCAGCGGTCATGCTCGTAGAGCTTGCGCACCACGATATGGCTGCCCTGGACCATGCGCACGGCGGCCTGCGTGTTCGAGCGGACGATCCCGTTCAGCACCTGCCCGACCCAGGGCCCGGCCGCATTCACCAGGGCCTTGGCGCGGACGCTGTTGCGCACGCCGTCCCGCACGGTCGTGATTCGCCAGGCGTCACCCTCGCGCTCGGCATGGAGCACCTTCGTGCGGGTGTGGATGTCCGCGCCGCGCGCTGCCGCGTCGGCTGCGTTCAGCACGACGAGCCGCGAATCCTCGACCCAGCAATCCGAGTACTCGAAGGCTTTCACCAGCTCCGGCTTCAGCGGCTCGCCCTGCGGGGCGTGCCGGAGGTCGATAGTGCTGGTCGGCGGCAGGAGCTTTCTGCCGCCGATATGGTCATAGAGGAAGAGACCAAGCCGCAGCAGCCAGGCCGGGCGCAGGCCCTTGTGATGCGGCAGCACGAACCGCAGCGGCCGGATGATGTGCGGCGCAAGCTGCCAGAGCACCTCCCGCTCCATCAGCGCCTCGCGCACCAGCCGGAACTCGTAATGCTCGAGATAGCGCAGACCACCATGGATCAGCTTGGTCGAGGCCGAGGAGGTCGCGCTGGCGAGGTCGCTCTGTTCGAACAGGATGACGGAGGCGCCGCGGCCGGATGCGTCGCGCGCGATGCCGCAGCCATTCACACCACCGCCGATGATCGCGAGATCATATGGCTGGGCGGCAATCTCGGGAACGGCGGTCACGGCGTCTCTCCGGCTGGCGGGTGATAGTTTCAGGTTTGATTTCGTTTTGATGATGATTTTTGAATAGGTGAACCTAAAAGCGAAAGCAATGGCTCGGCCAGCACGGCGCGTTCGCCCGAATAGGGGGCGAGTTGCGGCTCAATCCCGGCGGCCGACTTCGACGAGTTGGACGGCCTCACCTTTGCATAGGGTTCGCAACGCGGGCGAGGGCAGTTCGTCGGTGACGAAGACATCGACCTCGGAAAGGTGCCCGATGCGGATCGGGGCCGCCCGCTCCAGTTTCAGCCGGTCGGCAACCAGCATCACCCGCCGTGCATTATCGATGATCGCGCGCGAGATCTTGACCTCACGGAAGTCGAAATCGAGCAGCGCACCGTCCTCGTCGATGGCCGAGGCCCCGATCACGGCATAATCGACCTTGAACTGGCTGATGAACTCGGCCGTGCTCGAGCCGATCAACCCGCCATCCGTGCGCCGGACCGGCCCGCCGGCCAACACTACGTCGATCCTGGGCTGCCGGTACAGCAGCGTCGCGACATTCAGGTTGTTGGTGATGACCATCAGGTCCTCATGTTGCATCAAGGCGCGCGCGACCTCCTCGGTCGTGGTGCCGATATTGATGAAGAGCGAGGCGTTGTTGGGAATCAGCCGGGCGGCCGCTTCGCCGATGGCGCGCTTTTCGGCCTGCGCAATGAAGCGGCGGGCCTCGTAGGCGACGTTCTCGACCCCCGAAGCGATGACGGCGCCGCCATGGATGCGGGTCATCAGCCTGCGGTCACACAGCTCGTTGAGGTCCTTGCGAATCGTCTGGGGGCTCACATCGAAGCGAGCGGCCAGCTCGTCGACGCCGACCTTTCCCTGCAATCGCGCCGTGGCCAGAATCTCGGCCTGCCGAGGGGTGCTGAGCTGATCCATGAGCCTGTCACTGCAAGTGTGATTGCGATTAGCTTTCAGTTTGCAACAAAATCACGCAAAATGTGAATGTCTGATTACGCTGCGCCAGACTCGCCCCGCCGGATCAGCGAGTCTTGAGGGAGCCCCGGAGCTGTCATGCATCAGGACGCCGATGCTGGCGCCGGAGTAGGTGCCATTTCGCGGCCGCTCCAGGCGCTGCTGGCCGCCCCATGATCGCAGCGCAACCGAGCAAGCCTTGGATCCCTATTCAGCCACGTTGGGTGAAGCGCTCGGCGGCGTAGGGGCGCGGATCGGTGAACGGCTCTTCGCCGGTCATCATTTCTCCTAGCAGGCGACCGGTGACGGGCCCGAGCGTAAAGCCGTGATGCGCGTGGCCGAAGGTGAACCAGAGCCCGTCATGCCGTGGCGCCTTGCCGATGATCGGCTTCATGTCGGGCAGGCACGGACGTGCCCCGCGCCAGGGTGCGGGATCCACCGCCTTGCCGAGCGGGAAGATGCGCCGTGCGATCTGCTCCGCCTGCTTCATCTGCCGCGTGTCGGATGGGGCGTCACGGGCCGCGAGTTCGATGCCTGTGGTCAGGCGGATGCCGCGCATCATCGGCGACAGCACGAAACCGGCCTCGGCATCGCAGATCGGGTGGTTCAGCACAGCATTGCCCTGCGCCTCGTAATGCATGTGGTACCCGCGCTTGTAGGCGAGCGGGAAACGGTAGCCGAAACGCCGACAGAGATCGTCCGACCAGGGGCCGAGCGCGATGACGGCCGCTTCGGCGCGATACTGCGCACGCGGTGTCGTAATCGCCCAGGCCGCGCCGTTCTGTTCCAGGCCCTTCGCATCGCCGGTGACGAGCTCGCCGCCACGCGCCGTAAAGAGCTTCGCATAGGCGCGGGTCACGGCGCCGGGATCGCTGACGGTGACCGGATCGCGCCAGTGCAGTGCGCCGGCGATATCGCCCTGCAGGGCCGGCTCCCGGCGATTGAGCGCCTGTCTGTCGAGGACGTCATAGGACAGTTGGAACGGACCAAGCTCGGCCGCGCCTTCGGCTGCACGTTCGAAGCTGCGCGCTGACCGGTAATACTCGATCCAGCCTTCGCGACGCATCAGCGGCTCGACCTCGGCCGGCCCCGCGAAATGCTCATGCTCGCCGATGCAGCGCTCGATCAGCGGCAGCATCTCCCGGGCGGCGCGGTTCAATCGCTCGCTTGCCGAGTGCCACCAGTACCGGGCGAGCCAGGGCAGGATCTGCGCCAGGAAATCCGGCTGATAGCGGACCGCGACCGAGCGGTTCGAGGCATAGGCCAGGATCGTGGAGAGGTCCCGCGGGAAGGCATAGGGAATCACCGAGGAACGCTCGATCAGGCCGGCATTGCCGTGGCTGGTTTCGGCGCCGGGCAAGCCCTTGTCGATCAGCGTCACCGCACGACCACGAGCCTGCAGATGCAGCGCCACGCTGACTCCGACGATGCCCGCGCCCAGCACGATGACGTCGGATTGCTTGATCGTTTGGCCCATCGCTCCTCGGCGGCATCACTCGCGTCGCGCTCGACCCAAAGGCCGGGCGACCCGTTCGAGAAGCCTCATTTTTCAGAGATATGCAAGAAAAGAAAAATCGTTTGACACTATGAAAGAAAAATTTCTTGATTGCGCCATCAACCGGGCAAACCCATGACCCAGACGCTGCGCCAGAGACTGCAGGCTTGCCTTGAAGACGGCTCCAAGGCCGACAAGGCGCTCGCGAGCTACATGCTGGCGCGCCTGAACAGCGTGCCGTTCGAAACAGCTGGGAGCCTGGCCGAAAAGGTCGAGGTCAGCGAGCCGACGGTTGGGCGCTTCTGCCGTTCGCTCGGCTACAAGAGCTTCAAGGATCTCAAGGAACAGCTCAGACAGGATATCGGCGACCGGCCCTGGCTGATCAGCGACCGGTTGCGCGATTTCCAGCAGCGCAGCCTGGCCGGCGAGGATCAGCTCGCCCGCGGCCTGCAGCTCGAGATCTCCGGCCTGGTGGCCATCTACGAGCTGGCCCAGACGGATGAATGGAAGCGGGTCGCCAGGCGGCTTGCCGCGGCTTCGGCCGTCTATGTCACGGGCTTCCAGACGGAGCGGGGCCTCGCCCAGTATCTCGCCAACCAGCTCCAGTACCTACGCGAGGGCGTCCATCTCATCGATCTTGCAGGCGGCAATTTCGCCGAGCTGCTGCTTTCGGGCGGACCGTCGCCCTGTCTCGTGATCTTCGAGGCCCGCCGCTACTCGCGCATGGCCAAGCTGCTGGCCCGCGAAGCCAAGCAGGCCGGCATCCGGACCACGCTCGTGACCGACGCGTTCTGCGACTGGGGCCGGGACCTCGTCGACGAGGTTCTCGTGGTTTCGACCGAGTTCAACCAGTTCTGGGACTCGACCGCGCAGATGGCGAGCCTCGGCAGCCTCCTGGTCAACAGCGTCTTCATCGAACTCGGCCCGTCCGTCGAGGAGCGCCTGAACAGGATGGCGACGCTCTACAGCCGATTCACGGGGCATGTGGGGGATGGTTCAGGCCCCGTCGAGTGAACGAAGACCCAACATCAATCAAAAAAGAGGGGAATGGCGTCATGACGAAGATGAAGGTGAGCGGAGCTGCCTTGGCTCTCGCGCTGGCCGGGACGGCGATCTCGGGAGCGTTGTCGGCTGTCGTCGCGCAGGAAGCGACCTTCGTGCTGACGGCACGCTGGGTCGGCGCGCCGACCTACAATCCGATCAAGGCGACGAAGCTGAACACGGCGACGACGCTGATCTATGACCGGCTGGTCCTTCAGGATGCCGACCAGAGCTTCCACGGTCAGCTTGCGACGTCGTGGGAGACTTCGGCCGACGGCAAGCAATGGACCTTCAAGCTCAAGCCCGGCGTGAAGTTCCACAATGGCGAGCCCTTCAACGCCAAGACGATCGAATGGTGGGTGCCGCAGTTCAAGGGCACCGAGAACGCCTTCACCGTCGAGGCGATCGAGCGCGTCGAGGTCATCGACGACCTCACCGTGCGCTTCCACATGAAGAACCCTGACCCGAACCTGCTCTCGAACCTCGCGAGCTCGTTCATGTGCATTCCCGAGCCGAAATCCTATCAGGCGCTCGGCGACAAGTTCGGCGTCAGCGAGGCCGTCGGCACCGGCCCCTACAAGCTGCAGCAGTTCACGGTCGGCCAGCAGACCGTGCTGGTCCGCAATGACGACTATGCCTGGGCCTCCGACCTTTCGAAGAACCAGGGGCCGGCCAAGTTCAAGAAGCTGACCTTTCGTGAGATCGCAGAGGAATCGACCGCCTATCTCGAGCTGAAGACCGGTGGCGCCGACCTGATCGTCGCCGTCCCCACGGACTTCCTGCCGCGCATGCAGGCGGACAAGTCGATCAAGGTGGTGACCATCCCGGGCACCGAGCTGGTCTACATGCCGATCAACACCAGCGTGGAGCCCTTCACCGACATCAAGGTTCGCGAGGCGACCGCCTTCGCCGTGAACCAGGCGGAGATCATGAAGAGCCTCTATGGCGGGCTCGGCGAAGTGGCCGACACCTTCCTGATCTCCTCGCTGCAGGAGTCCAAGGTCGATCCGAAATACAAGATCAGCTACGACCCCGAGCGCTCGAAGCGGCTTTTCGACGAGGCCGGCTGGAAGCTCGGCCCCAACGGTATCCGCGTCAAGGACGGCAAGCCGCTCCAGGTCAAGTTCTGGGCCCAGAATGGCACGGAATTCAAGCGACTGGCCGAGGTTCTTCAAGCCCAGCTCAAGGCGGTCGGCATGCAAGCCGACATCACGATCCTCGATTCCAGCACGATCAATTCGCAATACCGCAAGAAGACCGACCACCAGCTCGCGGTCCGCGCCTATCTCTGGACCAATGCCGATATCGTCGACTGGTTCTTCAGCGCCAAGCGCCTCGGCTATCCCAATGTCTCGATGTTCAACGATCCCGAGGCCGAGAAGCTGAACGACATCGCAATGAACAAGTCGCGCAATTGGGATGAGCGCGTCGTCAACTTCACCAAGTACCACGAATACGTATTGTCCCAGTATCCGTTCGCGCCGATCTACCAGCCGGTCCAGCTCTTTGCTCACGGCAAGCGCGTCACCATGCCGGAGAAGATCCGCGGTTCGGGTCTGTCGAGCCAGTCGATCGTCGATATCGAACCCGTCAACTGACGGGTTCGCGGACCGGTTCGAGCGGGAGAGGGCGCCGTGCTTCAATTCGCGATCAAGCGACTGCTTCTGCTCGTGCCGGTTTTCCTGGCCGTGTCGCTGGTGATCTTCCTGATCATCCATCTCGTGCCGGGCGACCCGCTCGACCACATCATCCAGGTCGGGTCGTCGCCCGAGCAGCAGGCGCAGATGATTGCGCGATACGGGCTGGATCAGCCCCTCATTGCCCAATATCTGCGCTGGCTCGGCAAGGTCGTCACCGGCGACCTTGGTGATGCGATCGTGCTGCGCCAGCCGGTGGCGAAGCTGATCGCCGAGAACCTGCCGCACAGCCTTGCTCTCGGCGGGCTCGCCTTCATGTTCTCCACGATCATCGGCATCACGGTCGGCGTGCTCGCCGCCTCCTTTCGCGACAGCCTGTTCGACCGGGCCGTGATGGGGCTGATCCTGCTCGGCTCGACCCTTCCGAGCTTCTGGCTCGGGCTGCTGATGATCCTGATGTTCGCGGTCCAGTTCGAGTGGTTCCCGGTCTCCGGTGCGCGCAGCTGGGAGGCGCTCGTCCTGCCCGTGCTGACCATCGGCATCGGCGGCACTGCGCTGATCGCCCGCGTCACCCGTGCGGCGATGATCGAGACGGCCAATCGCGACTTCGTTCGCGTGCTCTACGCCAAGGGATTGCCGTTCTGGCGCATCCAGCTCCGCCATGTCCTGCAGCATGCGTTGATGCCGGTCGCCACCATCCTTGGCCTGCGCATCGGCTGGATCCTCGGCGGCGCGGTCACGGTCGAGTTCGTCTTCGCTCGGCCGGGGCTGGGATCGCTGCTGATCACCGCGCTCGGCCAGCGCGATTATCCGCTCGTCCAGGGCTGCCTGTTGATGCTCGCCATCGCGGTGATGCTCGGCACGCTGCTCGGCGACCTTGTCCAGGCAGCCATGGATCCGCGGCTGCGCGAAGTGATGGGTGCCCGATGAGCCGGTCTTCGCTGCCCGCGCGGATCGCGCGTTCGCCACGGGGAGCGCTCAGCGCGCTCTTCCTCCTCGGGCTCGTGCTCTGCGCGCTGCTCGCCTACTGGATCGCACCCTATGACTATGCGAGCCAGAATCTGAGCCTGGCGAATTCGCCACCCTCGGCCGCCCATTGGCTCGGCACCGACGAGTTCGGACGCGACCTGCTCTCCCGCATCATCCAGGGCGCGCGCACCTCGCTCAGCGTCAGCGTGCTGTCGATCTCGCTCTCGGTCGCCGTCGGCGCATCGCTCGGCGCAGCCGCCGGTTATTTCGGCGGCGTCTTCGACCGGATCGTCACCGTCATCGTCGATCTGACCTGGTCGTTCCCGGAAATCCTGCTGGCGCTGATCCTGATCGCCATTCTCGGTCCGGGTCTGCACAGCACGGCCATCGCGATCGGCATCGCCTATCTCGCCCAGTTCACGCGCCTGACGCGGGCGCAGGTGATGACCCTGAAGAACGAAGTCTTCATCGAGGCATCGATCAATATCGGCGCCAGCCCGGCCCGCATCCTGTTCTGTCATCTGCTGCCGAATGCGATCACGCCGGTGATCGTGGCGGGAATGCTGGCGACGGGCGATGCCATCGTTCTCGAGGCTACGCTCGGCTTCTTCGGCCTGGGCGCTCAGCCGCCCCTGCCGAGCTGGGGGGCGATGATGAGCTCCGGTACGGCGCAGATCTTCATCGCACCCTGGATCATCATATTTCCCGGCCTCGTCATCGCGGCGACGGTCATCGCCATCAACCTGTTCGGCGATGCCCTGATCGAGGCGCTCGATATTCGCCGGCCGCTGCGGGACGGCTGAGACCCTGCCGTCCGCCGCTTACTGTCCGTTCCGATCCGCCAGAAGAAACGTATGAGGAAGCGCCATGTCCTTCACTGTCCTGACCGCCGAATTCTCGCATGAGAGCAATACGTTCAGCCGCAAGCCGGCCGATTACGCCGCCTTCGCGTCCCGCAATATCCAGCTTGGCGACGAGGCCGTTGCGGCCCGCAGCGAGGCGAACACGCCGATCGCCGGCTTCCTCGATATCGGCCGCCCCAATGGCTGGACGGTGATCCACACGATCAGCGCCTCGGCGCAGCCCTGCGGGCCGGTGACGCGCGATGCCTATGAGCGGATCGCCAGCGTCATCATCGAGGCCGCAAAGCAGAACAAGGACCGGCTGGACGGCATCCTGCTCGGCCTGCACGGCGCCATGGTCACCGAGTTCGACCAGGATGGCGAGGGCGAACTGCTGGAGCGTCTGCGCGCCGTGGTCGGGCCGGACCTGCCGATCGGCATCACGCTCGATCCGCATGCGAATGTCACCTCCAAGATGGCCGCGCTCGCCAACATCATCGTCGCCTACAAGACCTATCCGCATGTCGATGTGCGCGACTGCGCCAGGCAGGCCGCCGGCATTCTGCAGCGCGCCATGACCGGCGAAATCAGGCCGGTCACCATTCGCGCCCATCGCCCGATGCTGGAAGAGATCAATGGCGGGCGCACCGATATCGGGCCGATGGTCGAGCGCATCGCGCGGGCACGTGCCTATGAGCAGAAGCCCGATGTCTTCGCCGTCAGCGTCAACGGCGCCTTCGGCAATGCCGATATCGAGGAGGTCGGCCCGACCGTCCTGGTGACGGGGCAGGGGGATCTGTCCGCCCACCACGCCTTCGCCGAGGAGCTTGTCCATGACATGTGGACGCGGCGCTTCGAGAGCGTGAACACCTATCTCACGGTCGAGGAGGCGGCCCGGCAGGCCAATGCCTTCGACTCCAAGGACGGCCCGCTGGTCATTGCCGATTACGCGGATAATCCGGGCGGCGGCGGCTATGGCGACTCCACCGAATTGCTGCGCGCGATGATCGCGGCCGACGTCCAGGATGCCTGCTTCGGCCCGATCATCGATCCGGAAGCCGCCGAGGAGCTGCATCGCCACGCGGTCGGTGACCGCGTCTCGATCCGGCTCGGCGGCAAGACCGATCCGCGCGTCGGGGGCGCACCGCTTGCGCTCGAAGGCACGCTTCTCTTGTTGAGCGATGGCGACTTCGTCGGTGACGGGCCGATGCTCGGCGGGCTGAAGGGAAGCTGGGGCACGACTGCCGTGCTGCGTGTCGGCGGCATCGACATCCTCGTTGCTACCTTCCCGGCCCAGATGCTCGACCTGCAGCAGTTCCGCGCCTTCGGGATCGACCCGGTTGCGAAACGGGTGGTCGGGCTGAAATCCATGCAGCATTTCCGTGCCGCCTTCGAGCCGATCGCCGGCAAGGTCGTGGTCTGCGACAGCGGTGCACTCTGCACGCCCGACCTGACCAAGCTGCCCTACAAGCATGTCCGCCGGCCGATCTTCCCGCTCGACCGCGACATGCAGCTCGCCGGCTGACCTGAGATAAGGGCGCGGCGCCTCACTGTCCCTCGGAGCGGCGACACGCAACTCCGGGGCCAGCTGGCGGCCCGCCAGCGGCATCCCTGCGTGCCATCCCGCCACCGGGTCGCTAGGTCCGGCTGTATCGGTCTTCATGTCACGCGCATCGGTTGCTTGCCGGTTGCGCTCGCATGGTCGATGGGTGACCAAGGCGGATGAGGGCTGGCCCAACGTGAATCTGAAATTCCTGGAAACCTTCGTCTGGGTTGCAAGGCTGCGCAGCTTTTCCGTCGCTGCGGACAAGCTCTGCACCACGCAGGCGTCGGTCTCCAACCGCATCGCCACCCTGGAGCGTGATCTCGGCGTCCGCCTGTTCGAGCGCGACCTGCGCAATGTCAGCCTGACACCGCACGGCCAGCGCGCCCTGGCGCAGGCGGAAGCGATCGTGCGCATGGTCAATGACTTCCAGCGCACGATCGGCGACGCCAGCAATGAGCGCGGGACGGTGCTGATCGGCGCGATCGATTCTGTCGTGTATGCTTGGCTGCCGCGGCTGATCGAGCGCGTGAAGGAAGCCTATCCGAACGTCACGATCGACCTGAACGTCGACACCAGCCTGAACCTGGCGCGCCAGATCCAGGACGGTCAGATCGATCTCGGCCTGGTCATGGGGCCGGTCGTCGCTCCCCATATCCGCAATATCGAGCTCTGCACCTTCGAATGCCTCTGGATCGCCTCGCCGAAGCTGCCCCTCAAGCCCGGCAGGCTCGCGATCGCCGATCTCGTCGACTATCCGATCTTTGCCTATTCAAAGGGCTCCCAACCGCATCAGGCCGTGCTGCGGGTGATCGAAACGGCGGGAGTTGACCCCAGCGCGATCCGCATCTTCAACTCCAACTCGCTCGCCACCATCACGCGGCTGATCCGCGACGGCGTCGGCATCGCCGTGCTGCCGCGCGTCGTCGTGCAGGAGTTCCTGGAGACGGGTGATCTACGCGTTCTCGATGTCGATGCGCGCTTGCCGCCGCTGAATTTCCACGCGGTTTTCGCCGATGATCCGGGCAACACATTACCGGCGCTGATCGCGGACATGGCCGTCGAGATCGCGGCCTCCAACTGACCATACGGCGGATGCCCAAGGAAACGGCAGGGCATGGCGCTGGCGTTCTCATAAGCAATTCTTGTCGAGGCGAACAAGAATTTCGCGTTTGCCGGGCCGGCTCGCGTTTGTTCTGCTGCGGCAACACCTGCAGGGAGAACGCCGTTGAAAGTCTCGCTCATCCAGATGAACTCGCAGGACGACAAGTCCGCGAACCTCAAGACGGCCCGGGCCATGATCGAGAAGGTCGTCGCCGAGGACCATCCCGATCTCATCGTACTGCCGGAATACTACGCCTTCCTGGACGGCAGTCCGGCGGCGATGCGCGAGAGCGCCGAGACCTTTCCGAACGGCGAGAGCTATCGCCTGATGTCGGGCCTGGCCGAGAAGCACGGCGTCACCATCCATGCCGGCAGCGTCTGCGAGCGCGACGGTGACGACTATTTCAATGCGACCCTCGTCTTCGGTCCCGATGGCAAGCAGATCGCGCATTACCGCAAGATCCACCTGTTCGATGTCGATGCTCCCGGCGGCTCGAGCTACCGTGAGTCCAACATGGTCTCGCGTGGGAAGGAGGTCGTGACCTATAAGGTCGGGGACGCCACGGTCGGCTGCGCCATCTGCTACGACATCCGGTTCCCGGAGCTCTTCCGCAAGCTGCGCGACGCCGGTTCCGATCTGATCGTGCTGCCCGCCGCCTTCACCCTGATGACCGGCAAGGACCATTGGGAACTGCTGGCCCGGGCCCGCGCGGCCGAGACGCAGACCTGGTTCCTGGCGACCGGACAGACCGGCACCCATGCGCAGGGCAAGAACGCCTGCTACGGCCATTCCATGGTCATCAACCCCTGGGGCCATATCGCCGCCCAGGCTTCCGACGGTATCGGCACGACGAGCGCCAGGCTCGATTTCGACTACACCGCCAAGGTCCGCGCTGCGGTCCCCGTCGCCAATCATCACGTCATCGGCTGACCGGAGCGCAGCATGTTCATCGTCAATCCCATGCCGGCGCAGATTCCGGCCAGCCTCGTTGCGCTGCTCGAGAAATGCGAAGTCGCGACCATCGGTCATGTCCTGCATTCAGGCTTCGTCGACCGCGAGATCCGCGCGGTGCTGCCGACCAAGCGCATCGCCGGCACGGCGGTCACCATCCGCATCCCACACGCGGATTCGACCGCGTTGCACTACCTGACCAAGCTCGTCCGTCCGGGCGATGTGGTCGTGATCGACCGCTGCGGCGACACCAAGCATGCCTGCTGGGGCGGCGTCGTCACCCACGCCATGAAGAATGCCGGAGTGGCTGCCGGTGTCATCGACGGCCCGGCCACGGATTTCTCCGAGATCGTCAAGACCGACATGCCGATGTGGTGCCGCGGTCCGTCGCCGATCACGACCAAGATCCTCGGCACCGAGGGCGCGATCAACGTTCCGGTCAGCGTCGGCGGCCAGACGATCGAGCCGGGGGATGCCGTGCTCTGCGACGAGAGCGGCATTGTCGTCCTCAAGGCCGCGACGGCCGAAGCCTATGCCCGCCGCGCCATCGAAATGCAGGAGCAGGAACTCGTCCTGCTCGAGCGCCTGCGCAAGGGCGAGAAGCTGCCCGATATCTCCGGCGCTACCGCCATGGTCGAGGGCAAGCTCGCCAGGGTCTGAATGTCCGACATGTCGAAGCGGGCGGCACAAAGCCGCTCGCGCAACCATAAACAGAGGGGAAGTCGCATGAAGACATATGCCAAGATCGCGATCGGAGCCGGGCTCGCGACCGCACTCCTGTCAAGCACCGCCATGGCCCAGCAGACCGTGACGGTGATGGCCTATTCCGGTCTCTTCCAGGAGCGCTACACCAAGGCGGTGGTCGAGCCCTTCATGAAGGCCAATCCCGGCATCAAGGTCGAATATTTCCCGATGCCGAACTCGGCCCAGATGCTGGGCAACCTGCGCGCCCAGAAGGCCGCGCCGCAGGCCGATGTCGTGATCATGGACGTCTCGGTCTCGAAGGCTGCGACCGACGAGAAGCTGCTCACCAAGATCGACGAGAAGAACACCCCGAACGTCGCCGATCTCTACCCCAGCGCGCGCATTGCCGATGTCGACGGCGTCGCCGTGACCTTCGACAACCTCGTGCTGCTCTACAACACCGATACGGTGAAGGAGACGCCGAAGTCCTGGATGGACCTCGCCGACAAGAAGTTCGCCGGCAAGGTCGCAATCCCCGGCATGCCTGACATCCAGGGCCTCTCGCTCGTGCTGATCACCGACAAGGCGCGCGGTGGCACCGACTATCTCAAGAATGTCGACAAGGGCATCGCCGCGCTCGGCGAGATCGCGCCCAACGTGCAGACCTGGGAGCCGAAGCCCGAGGTCTATGTCACGATCATCTCCGGCCAGGCGACGGTGGGCGCCGGTTGGAACGCCCGTGCGCAGGTGAACATCGACACCTCGAACGGCAAGCTCGGTGCGACCCTGCCGAAGGAAGGCAGCGTCTTCCAGATCAACACCGTCAACCAGGTCGCCGGCGGCCCCGGCAAGGATGCCGGCGCGAAGTTCATCAACTACGCGCTCAGCCCCGAGGCGCAGAAGGCTTTCACGGAAGCGATGTTCTACGCGCCGACCAATGCCAAGGCGCAGATCTCGGACGCCGCGATCGCGCGCACGGCGGTGAAGTCGATGGACAAGGTCATCCCGGTGGATTGGATCGCACTCGCCAAGGTCCGCGAGCCGATCATGGACCAGTGGCGCCGCAAGGTGATCCCGCTGAGCCGCTGAGCCAAAGGAGGATGTCGACCATGACCAGCCGAACCGATGCACCAGAGGGCTTCCTTTCGATCCGGAGCCTGACCAAGCGCTATGGCGACTTCGTCGCGGTCGACAATCTCGATCTCGAGGTGCCGAAGGGCGAGCTTGTCGCCTTCCTCGGCCCCTCGGGCTGCGGCAAGACGACTTCGCTGAGAATGATCGCGGGCCTCGTGCCCGCGACCTCCGGACGGATCGTCGTCGGCGGCAGCGACCTGACCGAGGTCGCGACGCATCGGCGCGACATGGGTCTGGTCTTCCAGAGCTATGCGCTGTTCCCGCACATGAGCGTGGCGCGCAACGTCGCTTTCGGCCTCGAGATGCGCAAAGTCGACAAGGGCGAGATCGCCAAGCGGGTGAAGGAGGCGATCGCGCTCGTCCACCTCACCGGCAAGGAGGAGCACCGGCCGGCCCAGCTCTCCGGCGGCCAGCAGCAGCGCGTGGCGCTGGCGCGTGCGCTCGTCATCCGTCCMTCGATCCTGCTCCTCGACGAGCCGCTCTCCAATCTCGATGCCAAGCTGCGCGACGAGATGCGCAACGAGATCCGCGACATCCAGAAGCGCCTCGGCATCACTGCGATCTTCGTGACGCATGATCAGGTCGAGGCGCTGACCATGTGCGACAAGGTCGTGGTGATGAATCAGGGCCGGCTCGAACAACTCGGAACCCCGGTCGAACTCTATGAGACGCCGAATACGGCCTTCGTCGCGAGCTTCGTCGGCCGCAGCAATCGCCTGACGGCTGTCGCCCGCAATGGCGCGGCCGAGTTCGCAGGCCAGCGCATAGCCGCTCCCGCCGGCCTCGAGGGACCGGTGCAGGTGATGATCCGCCCGCATCGCCTCGGGCTTTCGCCGGACTCTGCTGCAGCCGCGGATTCCGCGCGCCAGCACGTTTCGGGCACCGTCGCCCGCGCGATCTTCGCCGGCGACATCCTGCAATATGACGTCGATGTCGGTGGCCAGATCGTCTCGGTCGAGCTCGCGACCCGCGGCGGCGAGAGCGTGATCGAGCCGGGCCGCCCGGTGACCCTGTCCTGGCGGCCGCAGGACATCTTCGTCTACGGAGCGGCAGCATGAGCGCCGTCGCGCCAGCCGCAGCGATGGCGGCCCCGATGCCGGCCGCGGAGCGGAGCAGCGGCCTGCCGCTGGTCGTGCTGCTGCTCCTGCCGATCGCGCTCGTGAACGCCTTCGGCTTCCTCGCACCCGTCTTCAACCTCCTGCGCATGTCGTTCTACGAGTCGCAGGCGACGGGCGCGATGGTCGAGGTCTATACGCTCGCGACCTGGGCCTCGGTGCTGCGTGACAGCTTCTACGCCGAGCTCATTCTCAACAGCATCCTGGTCAGCCTCGGAATCACGCTGATGACGCTGGTCTGCTCCTATCCGATCGCGCTCTATCTTCATCGCTCCAGCGGCACATGGCGCACGATCCTGCTCGTGCTGGTGATCTCGCCGCTGCTGACTTCGGCGGTGGTGCGGACCTATGGCTGGGTCGCGATCCTCTCGGAAAACGGACTCGTCAACAATGCGCTCGGTGCCATCGGCATCGCGCCGCTCAAGCTGATGTTCAACAAGACCGGCGTGGTGATCGGGCTGACCGAGATCCTGATGCCCTACATGATCCTCGCGCTGCTTGCCGGCTTCGGCCGGCTCGATCCGCGTGTCGAGGAGGCTGCGTCCACGCTCGGCGCGCCGCCGTGGAAGGTGTTTCGCCATATCGTCGTGCCGCTGACCCTGCCGGGCATCGCGCTTGGGTCGCTGCTCTGCTTCGTGCTGGCTGTCTCATCCTTCATCACGCCGAAGCTGCTCGGTGGCGGCCGTGTCTTCCTGCTTGCGACCGAAATCTACGACCAGGCCATCGTGACGCTGAACTGGCCGCTCGCCGCGACGCTCTCGATCCTCGTGCTCGTCATCTTCGGCGGTGCTCTCGTGCTCTACACCCGCGCCCTGCGCGCAATCATGTGAGGGGAGGACATCATGGACGAACGCCCGATTTCTCCCGCCCTGAAGATCCTCGCCGGTGCGATGTTCATCTTCCTGCTGGCGCCGTTGATCGTCGTCGTACCGATCTCGTTCTCCGGCGACAGCTACATGATGTTCCCGCCTTCGAGCTGGAGCACCAAATGGTACCCGGCGATCTTCGCGGACGGGAAGATGGTCTCCGCTTTCTGGACGAGCCTGTTGCTCGCCTTCCTGGTGACCGTGCTCAGCCTGCTGATCGGCCTGCCGGCGGCCTATGCCCTGGTCAGGCTCAAGCCGCGCGGCGCGGAATTCCTGTCGAGCCTGTTCACCGCGCCGCTGCTGCTGCCGACGATCGTGCTCGGCCTGGCGATCCTGATCGTGTTTTCCGGATATGGCCTACTCGCGACCTTCCAGGGTCTCGTTGCAGCGCATCTGGTCGTGACCTTGCCCTACGCCATCCGGGTGCTCTCGACCGCTCTCGCCACCCTGCCGATCCCGGTCGAGGAAGCGGCCGCGACGCTGGGCGCCTCGCCGCTGACGGTGTTTCGGCGCGTCACCCTGCCGATGATGCGCTCGGGCATTGTCGGCACCACGGCGCTCTGCTTCCTCGTCTCCTTCGACGAGGTCGTGCTCTCGCTCTTCATGACCGGCCCCCGCATCTCGACGCTGCCGGTTGCGATGTATCACCGCGTCGAACAGCAGGCCGATCCGCTGGTCGCGGCCTTGTCCGTGCTGCTCGTCGTGCTCACGCTCGTCGTCGTTCTGGTTGTCGACCGGACCTCCGGCCTCGCCAAGACCTTCGTCAAATGAACACCTTGGTCGCATCAGGACGGCCGGACAAAGGGAGCCGCATGGTCTCGAGCTGTCATGAAGCAGGCCGCTAGCCCGGCCGAACACTGAAGGCGGTCGGGCAGGGCCCGCCGCCGCGCCGAAACGCCCACTCTTCGAACCTGGCCTGCTCGCGGCGCGAGCGGGAACCCTGGAGTTTTGCCTGATGGAACAGGATATCCGCATCGCCGTCGATATCGGCGGCACCTTCACCGATATCGAGATCCTCGATGCCGGTACCGGCGCGATCCACCAGATCAAGACCCCGAGTACACCGAAGGATCCGTCCGTCGGCCTCCTCACCGGCATCCGCCAAGCGTCGGAGCGCTTCGGTTTCCCGCTGGAAGCAGTGCAATATCTGCTGCACGGTACCACGATCGCGACGAACGCGGTGCTGGAACGCAAGCTGCCACTCGGGGCAGTGGTCACCACGACGGGCTTCGAAGACGTGATGCAGATCGGCCGGCACGGCCGCAAGGACGTCTACGCGATCACCCTGGAGCAGCCGGAGCCGCTCGTCGCCCGCCGCTTCTGCTTCGGCGTCGAGGAGCGCGTCGGTGCAGACGGGCGGATCATTACTCCGCTGCATGAGGACGGCGTTCGCAGGATCGCGTCCGAAATCGCCAGGGCCGGCGTCAGGTCGGTCGCGGTCTGCCTGCTGCACGCCTATGCCAATCCGGCCCATGAGCGGCGCGTTGGCGAGATTCTGTCTGACTTGCTGCCGGGCGTCGCCATCTCACTCGCCAGCGACATCTCGCCCGAGATCCGCGAATATGAACGCATGTCGACCACGGCGCTGAACGCGCTGCTGGTGCCGATCGTCCAGAGCTATACCGACCGTCTCGCCGGGCGCCTCGCCGAGGAGGTGCCGCAGACTCAGGTCTACCTCGTCCAGTCCAATGGTGGTGTGTCCGGCCTGGCCAAGGCCGGGCGTGAGCCCGCCCGCCTGCTGCTCTCCGGCCCTAGCGGCGGTGCCGCGGCGGCCAGGCGCCTGTCGGCCGAGCTCGGCGAGCCCAATCTCGTCGCGGTTGACATGGGTGGGACCTCGTTCGACGTCTCCGTGGTCCATGACGGCGTGGTCTCGATGGTCAATGAGGGGGAGGTCGATGGCCTGCCCGTGCGGCTGCCGATGATCGAGATGCGCACCATCGGCGCCGGTGGCGGCTCGATCGCCTGGGTCGATGACGGCAATCGCCTGCGCATCGGCCCGCACAGCGCCGGAGCCGATCCCGGCCCGGCCTGTTACGGCAAGGGTGGTATCGCGCTCACCGTGACCGACGCCAATCTCCTGCTCGGTCGGCTCGACGGCAAGAGCTTCATGGGCGGGGCGATGCCGCTCGACCGTGAGGCCGCGCGGCGCGCTGCCGAAACCGTGGCGGCGCCGCTAGGGCTCTCCGTCGACAGGACCGCGGCCGGCGTCATCGACGTCGCGAATTCGGCGCTGGCCATGGCGATCCGGCTCTCGCTCTTCGAGAAGGGGCTCGACCCCGAGGATTTCGCCATGCTGTCCTTCGGCGGTGCCGGTGGTGTCCATGCCTGCGAGGTGGCGGAGGAACTCGGCATCCGCCGTGTCATCTTCCCCGCCCATGCCTCGACGCTCTCGGCCTGGGGCATCCTCTGGTCCGATATCGCCCATGATCTCGGCGCCACGCAGATCGGCCTCTTCGATGAACTCGCGCCGGGCCTGGAAGCGACCGCGTCCCGCCTCGTCACGGAGGCGGAAGCGCTGCTCGCCGAGGACGGTGTCGCGCCCGCGGCACGCCGTTTCGAATGGGCCGTCGACCTGCGCTATGCCGGTCAGGCCTTCGACCTGCGTGTGCCGCTGGACGAGGCTGATTTCTCGGCCGCTGGTGTCGCCAAGGCGAGTGCCTCCTTCCACGCCCTGCACAAGCAGCGCTTTTCCTATGACGAGCCCGAGGTCCTGGTCGAAATCGTCGCCCTGCGCCTAAAGGCAGTGGGAGCGCTGGCCAAGCCCGTGCCGGCGCGCCAGGCCGCCGGCTCCGCGAAACCGGCCGCACAGTCGCGCCCGGTCCATGGCCGGGGAGCGGCAGTCGACACCCCGGTCTGGGAGCGCGATGCAATCGGCACCACCGATCCCGTCAGCGGCCCGGCCGTCGTCGAAGAGCCCTACACCTCGATCTACCTGCCGGCCGGCTGGAACATCGTCACCCATTCCGCCGGCGCCCTGATCGCCGACCGCATCACCGCGCAGTGAGGCCCGACACCATGAGCGACATTTTCAAGGGCATCGACCCCGTCCGCCTCGAAGTCATCCGCAATGCGCTGGTCGCTGCGGCCGAGGAAATGAGCATCACGATCTGGCGCACCAGCCGCTCGACCGTGGTTCGCGAAATCCTGGATTTCTCGACCGCCGTCTTCGATGCGCAAGGCCGCAACATCGCCCAGTCCGCGCGCATCCCGGTTCACCTGAACTCGATGTCGGACTGCCTGCGCACGATCCTCGATCGCTTCATTCCACTCGACCAGTGGAACGACGGCGATGTCATCGTCACCAATGATCCCTATTCCGGCGGCCAGCATCTGCCTGATATCCAGACCTTCCGGCCGGTTTTCGTTGATGGCGAACGGGTCGGCATCGTCGGTACGCTCTGCCACCATGTCGATGTCGGCGGCGGTGCGGCCGGCAGCTACTATGCCAATGCGACGGAGGTCTTCCAGGAAGGCATCCGCATCCCGCCGCTGCGCCTCGTCGACAGAGGCGTGCTCAACACCGGCGTCTTCGAGATGCTGCTGCACAATGTGCGCCAGCCCGACGAGACGCGCGGCGACCTCAACGCGCAGATCGCCGCACTCGGCATCGGCGAGCGGGCCGTGGCGCGCATGGCCCGCAAATACGGCTCCGCCTCGCTCGCAGCCGCAATGTCGGCCATCCTCGACGGCTCCGAGCGCATGGTGCGCGCCGCGCTGAAGGCGCTTCCCGACAGCGAATCCTCCTTCGTCGAACTGGTCGATGATGATGGCCAGTCGGAAGAGCCGATCCGCCTTGCGGTGAAGATCATCAAGCGCGGCGAGACCATCACGCTCGATTTTGAGGGGTCGAGCCCGCAGGTGAAGGGGCCGGTCAACAACACCCCCGCCATGACCTGCTCGGCCGTCTACTACGCGCTGCTGGCGGCACTCGGCGGCGAGATCCCGGCCAATTCCGGCTGCTATCGCGCCGTCACCGTGAAGCTGCCGGAAGGCAGCGTGGTCAACGCGGTCTTCCCGGCGCCCGTCGCCGGCCGCATGGTCGTCAACCATCGCATCGCGACCGCCGTCTTCGGCGCGCTGGCGCAGATCATGCCGGAGCGCATCCCGGCTGCCTATTACGCGATCTCCTATGTCTACGCGCTGCAGACGACGAACCCGAAGGGCAAGCGCCAGGTCTATTTCGACATTGAGGTTGGCGGTTGGGGCGGACATGCCAGAGGCGACGGCGCGAGCGCGCTCTCCTGCGGCCTGCACAACAATACCAATGCCCCGATCGAGATGGTCGAGGCCAAGTACCCGGTGACCTTCACCAGATACGGGCTCATTCCCGACTCCGGCGGCGCCGGTGAATTCCGTGGCGGGCTGGGCCTCGTGCGGGAATGGCGATTGGACGCGGCCGAGGGCTCGCTCTCGACCAATTTCGAGCGTTTCCGGCATGCGCCCTATGGCATTGGCGGCGGAGAGCCCGGTTCGCTCAGCCGCACCACCGTGACGCGCGCGGACGGCTCGAAACTTTCTCTCCAATCCAAGGTCTCGGGCATCCCGTTGAAGGCCGGCGACACCGTCACCATCGAGACATCCGGCGGCGGCGGCTTCGGCGATCCGGCGCGGCGCGATCCGAAGCGCCTCGCCAAGGACCTCTCCGACGGGCTGGTGACGCCGAAGGCCGCGTCCCGGTTCTACGGCGCCGAACAGGACAAGGAGGAGGCGGCATGAACACGCAGAGTTCCGCCGACGGCGTTCAGATGACGCTCGCCCAGGTCGAGGCGCTGACGCGGCGCGTGCTGCTCGCCTGCGGGGTCGATCCGCGCAACGAAGCGCCGATCACGGCTTCCGTCGTCGCGGCGGAGGCCGAAGGCGTGCATAGCCACGGCCTCGCGCGCCTGCCGACCTATTGCGAACACGCCCGCGTCGGCAAGATCGACGGGAAGGCGCGCCCCGTGCTCGATAGCCCGAAGCCGGGCCTGGTCCGCATCGATGCCAAGGGCGGCTTTGCCCATCCGGCGATCGATTTCGGCCTGCCGGCTTTGTGCGAGGCGGCAAAGGCCCAGGGCATCGCCGCCCTCGCCGTCACCAACTCCTATAATTGCGGCGTGGTCGGCTATCATGTCGAACGCATCGCGCAGAATGGCTTGCTGGCCCTGGCCTTCGTCAACGCTCCGGCCTCGATCGCGCCGGCGGGCGGTGCCACGCCGGTCTTCGGCACCAATCCGATCGCCTTTGCGGTGCCACGTGCGGGGCGCGAGCCGTTGGTGCTCGACCAATCCTCCAGCGTCGTCGCCAAGAGCGAAATCGTCGTCCAACAGCAGCGCGGCGAGGCGATCCCGCTCGGCTGGGCGTTGGACAGGGACGGCAATCCGACGACCGATCCCAAGGCCGCGCTGGCCGGTGGTTCGATGGTCCCGTCCGGCGGCTACAAGGGCGCCGGCCTTGCCTTGATCGTCGAGGTCTTCGCAGCCTGGCTGACCGGCGCCAGTCTCTCGATCGATGCGTCCTCCTTCGCCGACAATCTCGGCGGCTCGCCCCGCACCGGCCAGTTTTTCATCGCGATCGACCCTGGCGAACTGGTGGGCGAGGGCGCTTCGTCCCGCCTCGAGCGCCTGTTCGATGCGGTGGCCGGTCAGCCCGGCGCCCGCCTGCCGGGCGAGCGTCGCGCCGGCGCCCGCACACGCACGGCGACCGACGGCATCATCATTTCGCGCAAGCTCTTCGACACGATCGAGGCCTACGCCAGACCGGCATAGGCTCTGCATGGGGTGGCGCGGCTTGCGCTCCGGCACGGCCGCTCCCACACTCGTACGGGCAGGATCCGGGGGACAGCTTGATGACATACCGCGTCACGGTCGGAGGGCATGTCCACGTCTTTGCCGATCTGAAGCAGTTGATGGCGAAGGCGACGCCACTGCGTTCCGGCGACATGCTGGCCGGCATCGCCGCCGCCAGCATGGAAGAGAACATGGCGGCGAAGATCGCGCTCGCCGACCTGCCCCTGCGAACCTTTCTCAATGAGGCGCTGGTGCCTTACGAGGACGACGAGGTCACCCGCCTGATTCTCGATACCCATGATGCGGCCGCCTTCGCGCCGATCGCGTCGCAGACGGTCGGCGAGTTCCGAGACTGGCTCTGCTCGGAGAAGGCGACGCCGGAGGTCCTGGCCGCTATCGCACCCGGCGTGACGCCCGAAATGGCAGCCGCCGTTTCCAAGCTGATGCGGAACCAGGATCTCATCCTGGTTGCCCGCAAATGCCGGGTCGTCACGCGCTTTCGCGACACGATCGGCCTGCCCGGCACGATGGCCGTGCGCCTCCAGCCGAACCATCCGACCGACGATGCCGCCGGCATCCTCGCCTCGACGATCGACGGGCTGCTCTATGGCTGTGGCGATGCCGTGATCGGCATCAACCCGGCGTCCGATTCCCTGCCGGTGCTCGGTGATCTCGTCCGCCTGCTCGACGAGTTGATCCACCGCTTCGACATTCCCACGCAAAGCTGCGTGCTGACCCATGTCACCAGTGCGATCGCGCTGATCGGGCAGGGCGCGCCGGTCGATCTCGTCTTCCAATCCGTCGCCGGCACGCAGAAGGCCAATGAATCCTTCGGTATTTCGCTGTCTGTGCTCCAGGAAGGCCTGGAGGCCGGGCGTTCGCTGAAGCGCGGCACAATCGGCGACAACGTGATGTATTTCGAGACCGGACAGGGCTCCGCGCTCTCGGCCGACGCCCATCACGGCGTCGACCAGCAGACGCTGGAAGCGCGGGCCTATGCCGTCTGCCGGCCCTTCGAGCCGCTGCTGGTGAACACGGTCGTCGGCTTCATCGGCCCGGAATATCTCTATGACGGCAAGCAGATCATCCGTGCCGGGCTGGAGGATCATTTCTGCGGCAAGCTGATGGGCGTGCCGCTCGGATGCGACGTCTGCTACACCAACCATGCCGAGGCCGATCAGGACGACATGGACACGCTTCTGACCCTGCTCGGCACGGCCGGGGTCAATTTCGTCATGGGCGTGCCCGGCGCCGACGACGTCATGCTGAATTACCAGTCCACCTCCTTCCACGACCAACTCTATGTCCGCGAGGTGCTCGGGCTGCGACGCGCACCCGAGTTCGAGGCCTGGCTGCGACGCATGGACATCACGGATGAGGCCGGGCGGTTGAGCAGCGGGCGGGGTGGGCAGGCCTTGCTGGCGGCCATGCAGGGGCAGGCGGCGTGAGCGGCGACGACATGCTCCCGGCCGACGAGCGCTGGGCGGCGCTGACGCGGCTGACGCCGGCCCGCATTGCGCTCGGCCGCGCGGGTGCTTCCTTGCCGACGCGCGAGGTCCTGCGCTTCGGCCTCGCCCATGCGCAGGCACGCGACGCGGTTCATATCCCGTTCCGCCCCGAAGAGGTCGCGGCCGAACTCGCAGCGCTATCGCTGGAGACGGTGCAGGTTGAGAGCGCCGCCCCCTCGCGCGATCTCTATCTGCGGCGACCCGATCTCGGGCGGCGTCTCTCTCCCGAGGCGCAGGCGATGCTGCAGGCCCGACGCGGTGCGTTCGATTTCGCCTTCGTCGTCGCCGATGGCCTGTCCTCGACGGCAGTCCAGCAGAATGCGGCGCCGCTCATCGCCGCGATGCTGCCGTTACTGCAGCGCCAGGGGCTGACACTCGCGCCGGTCGTGATTGCGAGCCAGGCACGCGTCGCGCTGGGCGACGAGGCGGCCGAGGCACTGGGCGCCCGCCTCGTCGCGGTGCTGATCGGCGAGCGACCCGGCCTGTCCTCACCGGACTCGCTTGGCGTCTATCTCACCTTCGCGCCGCGGCGCGGCCTGAGCGATGCCACGCGCAATTGCGTCTCGAACATCCGCCCGGGCGGGCTCTCCTTCGAACACGCGGCCGTCAAGCTCGCCTGGCTTACACGGGAAGCGCTCAGGCGTTCGCTGACAGGCGTCGAACTCAAGGACGAGAGCGAGCCTGCATTGGAGGCGGGTCAGGCAGCGACCAGGCCTTCAATCACGACGGGATGAATCCGTCTTGATGTCGACCTCATCGCGACTCTGCCGCAACCTCGAGCCGGCCCCCTGCATGCCCCAGCCAGGCTGACCGCAGGTTCCTGCGCCGCGGGGTCGTCAACGTCGTCGGGCATCGTCCCGGATCATCTGGGCACCCTTTTCAGCAATCATCATCGTCGGGGCGGCCGTATTGCCCGAGGTGATGCGCGGCATCGCGGAAGCGTCGATGACGCGCAGGCCCTCGACACCGCGCAGGCGCAGGCGTTCGTCGAGCACGGCGCCGGCATCGTCGTCTCGTCCCATCCTGGCGGTTCCGGCCGGGTGGAAGATCGTCGTGCCGAGCCGGCCTGCCGCCTCCAGAAGCTCCGCATCCGACGTCACCGAGGGACCAGGCACATGTTCCTGGGGCTTGAATCGTGCGAGCGGCTGCTGCGCGACGATCCGGCGCGCGAGCTTCAGCGCATCGACCGCGACCTGCCTGTCCTCATCCGTTGCGAGATAGTTCGGCGAGATAGCGGGAGCGTCGCTCGCGTCGGGGCTCTTCAGATGCACGCTGCCACGGCTCGAAGGTCTCAGGTTGCAGACACTGGCGGTGAAGGCGCCGAACGGGTGCAGCCCGTCGCCCCATTTGTCGAGCGAAAGCGGCTGGAAATGGAATTCGAGATTGGCCGTGGCGTAATCCGGCGAGGATTTGGCGAAGGCTCCGACCTGCGAGGGCGCCATGGTCAGCGGCCCGGTGCGCAGCGCCGCATATTCCAGCGCCATCAGCGGCCTGCGCCAGAGTTTCGCATAGTCGCTGTTGAGGGTGCGCACGCCCTCCACCTTGTAGACGGGCCTGATCTGCAAATGGTCCTGAAGGTTCTCGCCGACGCCCGGCAGATGGCGCCGCGTCTCGATGCCCAGAGCCTGGAGCCGTTCGCCGTCGCCGATGCCTGATCGCTCGAGAATGGCAGGTGAGCCGACTGCGCCGGCGCTCAGCACGACCTCGCCACTCACGTCCACCCGCAGATTCTCACCCTGATGGATGAATTCGACCGCGCGAGCGCGGCCCTCCTCGATGATGATGCGCTCGACCAGCACATGGGTTTCCAGCCGGATATTGGAGCGGCCAAGCGCCGGAACCAGGAAGGCGCGATAGGAACTCACCCGCCGGCCGCGCTTCTGGTTGACCTGAAAATAGGCCGACCCTTCATTGTCGCCGGTGTTGAAGTCGTCGATCTTGGCGATTCCCGCCGCTTGTGCCGCATCCCGGACGGCATCGAGAATCGCCCAGCGCACGCGCGGGTTCTCGACGCGCCATTCGCCGCCGGAGCGATGCAATCCGCCGGGCGGCGGCGCGATATGGTCTTCGTGCTTCAGGAAATAGGGCAGTACGTCGTCCCAGCTCCAGCCCTGCAGGCCGAGTTGCCGCCAGCCGTCATAATCGGCCGCCTGGCCGCGCATGTAGATCATCGCATTGATCGCCGAACAGCCGCCGACGACCTTGCCGCGCGGATAGGCGAGCGCCCGGCCGCCCAGCCCCGCCTGCGGCTCGGTCTGGAACCGCCAATCGGCACGCGGATTGCCGATCGCGTAGAGATAGCCGACCGGGACGTGGAACCAGATCCAGTCGTCCATGCCACCGGCTTCCAGCACGAGCACGCGCTTGGATGGATCGGCCGAGAGCCGGTTCGCGAGCAGGCAGCCCGCCGACCCCGCACCGATCACGACATAGTCGAAGGTGCCGATATTCCTGCGATCAGACATGGCATCCTGCTGGCAAAGGAGAGGCGTGGGCTTTGCCACCTTTCGGGAGCGGCGCCCGAACCATCAGGAAGACCGAAGGAAAAGCCAAGCCCCGGGGCAAGGGCGCGCATGCGTCTTTAGTTCTGATTGCGCCAGTCCTGTGCTGCCTGGCTCAGATGGGCCGAGAGCAGGGCGACGGCACGCGGCCGATCCCCCGCGGCCAAAGCGTCGAGGATGGCGAGATGGTCCTCGCAGGACTGTTTGATCTGGTCAGGCGTCAATTGCGGGAAGTCGACGAACTGATGCATGCGCCGCAGGGCATTCTGGCGCTTGACCGCCTGCAGGAAGAAGCGGTTGCGTGACCATGAGGCGAGCGTCTCATGGAATTCCGCATTCACCTGGAACCACATGTCCGGCGCGATCTCGGAGGCGGGCTTGCGCATCAGCGCCTCATGCGCGTTGCGCATCTTTTCCAGAGCGGCGCCATCGATGCGGTAGTCGGGTTGGCTGAGCGCCGCGGTCTCGACCGCCTCGCGGAAGGCATAGCTCTCGAGGATAGCCTGCGGGTTATCGAGGCTTTCCGAGAACTGCCAGCCATGGCCGCGCTGGCGCTGGACGATTCCTTCCGCGGAGAGGCGCAACAAAGCGCGCCGCATTTCGCCGCGCGACGCGCCGAAATGCACAAGCAACGCGTTCTCCGTCACCGATAGCGGGATCAGGCCCGAGGCGCGGTCGTTCAGGATCTTCCGGTAGAGCTCCGCGCCGCCGTCAGCGTCATTGCTGCATTCCGCGATGACCGCGGCATCGATCGGGCGGTTGAGCTTGAAGCCCGAGCCGAGCTCCCGCCGCAGAATGCCGCGTTCGCTGAGATCGATCAGGGCGCGGCGCACAGGCGTTCGTGAAACACCGAGGCGCGCGGCCAGTGGCTTTTCTCCGACCGCGGCATCGACCGCCCATCCTTCGTCCCGACCGAGCCGCAGGATGTCACCAATGATTTCGCGATGCAGTCCGCTCGACACGTGGGCGTCTCCGAAGCTTCCCTTTCTTGCCATTGACAATAAGGTTTGGCGATGGTCCAGTGTATATAACTGCAATAAAAAACACAGAGCCTGTGGATGATTGCACCATTTCCCTTCGTCTCGGTATCTGGGTCGCCTTACGAGCGAGGGCGGCAACATGGTGCGGCGGTGACAGATCGCGTGCATCGCAGCGCACGGTTCTACGCAGGCCAGCTCGACAGGCTCGGATCGAAGCCAGGTGAACGTGAAGCGTTGATCGCCGAGTTCAGCCGGGGAATTGCTGCCTTCGACGAGGCCTATCTCGAGGAAATGCGCGGCATTGCCGATGGGGCCGGCCTCGACCTCTCGGCGATCATCATGATCAATGCACGGACCGAGATCGTCGCCAAGGCGCGCCTCCTTGCCTCCCGCCCCATCGATGAGGACGATGAGGAGGAGGAGGAGGAGAAGATGGCCGATGGCTGCACCGGCGCCATCATCCTGCCGGAGCGAAGCTGGAGCGGGAGCATCATCCAGGGGCAGAACTGGGACTGGCAGCCGGAATGCGCGGAAACCGCGATCGTGTTGCGCGTGCACCGGCAGGATGGGCCCGATCTGCTCACTTTCGTCGAGGCGGGCGGCCTTGGCCGTCACGGCATGAACGAAGCCGGCATCTGCGTGACCGGCAATTATCTGCGCAGTGATCGCGACTACCGCCAGGAAGGCGTTCCGCTCGCCTTGGTGCGCCGCAAGGCACTGGAGCAGGAGCACCTGGCACTGGCGATGAAGGTGATGGCGACCACGCCGAAGGCCTGTTCGACCAATATGATGCTGAGCCAGGACCGGGGCTTTGCCATCGACCTCGAATGCGCCCCGGACGAGGCCTTTCCGGTCTACCCGGAAGATGGGCTCATCGTGCACGCGAATCACTGGATCAGTCCGGTCGCGCTTGCCAAGCTACGCGATACCGGCTTCGGCTCACCCGACAGTCACTACCGCGACTGGCGTGTCAGGCGATTGCTGACCGAGCCGCAGCGTTTCCTGACGCGGGAGGACCTGAAGGCCGCGCTCTTCGACGATTTCCTGTCGCCCTATGCCGTCTGTCGCCCGCCACGAGCCGGAGCGACCGGTGATTTGACGGCGAGCGTCGCGATGATCGTGATGGAGCCCGGGCTCGGCATCATGGAGGTGGCGCCGCTGCCCGCGCTCAACCGACACTTCACCCGCTACAGCCTTTCCGGCGATCCGGTCGCCGTCGCGGCTGCGGCCTGACACGGGGATTGGGAGGTCCTTGCTCATGAGACGTGCTTCACGAACGCGCATTGCGGCGATGGCGCTGCTCGCGGCACTGTCGAGTGCTCCGGTGGCAGCGCAAACCCTGACCATCGCTCTCAGGGCCGATATTCGCGGCACGAATCCGGGCGTCAATCGCGACGACGACAGCGACGCGGTGACCCTCCACATGGTCGAAGGGCTGGTCGCCTATCGCGAAGGCGGCACCGTCGGGCCCATGCTGGCGGAGAAGGTCGAGACCTCACCGGATGGGTTGAGCTACACCTTCGAACTGCGCAAGGGACTGACCTTCCACAACGGTGCGCCGCTGACCGCCGCGGACGTCGTCTGGAGTTGGCAGCGATATATGGACCCGAAAACGGAATGGCGTTGCCTTGCCGATTTCGACGGCCGCAGCGGGCTCAAGGTCGAAGCGGTCGAAGCCGTGTCGCCAACCACCGTGCGAATGCGCATCAACCAGCCCAACGCGCTCTTTCTGTTCTCGCTGGCGCGCACCGATTGCGGCAGCGCCGCAGTAATCCATAAGGATTCGTTGAATCCTGACGGGTCGTGGAAAGCACCGGTCGGGACCGGCCCGTTCAAGTTCGGCGAGTGGCGGCGGGGCCAGCAGATCAGCCTGATGCGCTTCGCTGGCTACCAGTCGCTGCCCGGCGGCCTCGACGGCTTTGCCGGCAGCAAGCGGCCGCTCGTTCCGGAGGTCAGGTTCCTGGTCGTCCCGGATGCAGCCTCGGTGAAGGCCGGCCTGATCGCAGGCCAGATCGACATCGCCGAAGTGCTGGGCTCTGATGTCTCCGAGCTGAAGAAGGCTCCCGGTATAACGGTCCAGACCGCGACCACGGCAGCGCGCCATGCACTGCTCTTCCAGACCAATGACCCGATCTTCAGGACGCCGGCGATGCGCCAGGCGCTTGCGGCGGCCATCGATTTCAGCCAGCTCGTCGCGATCGTCTCCGATCTCGGCGTGCAGCCGAACAACTCCACGATCCACGCCAAGTCGGCCTATCACAGCGACGTGCAGAACCTCTCGCACGGCTACGATCCGGCGCGTGCGAAGAAGCTTCTCACCGAGGCCGGCTACAAGGGCGAGCGGCTGAAGATCACCACCAATAACCGTAAATCGGCGCCAAGCTTCAACATCGCAGTCGTGCTGCAGTCGATGTTCCAGGCCGTCGGCGTCAACTCGGACATCGATGTCGTGGAGTGGGCGACCCATATGGATCGCTTCCTCAAGGGCAATTACCAGCTGATGGTGCATTCCTACTCGGCGCGGCTCGACCCGGCGCTGAGCTTCGAGCATTTCACCGGGCCGAAGGCGGACCAGCCCCGCAAGGTCTGGGATGACCCCGCTGTGATTGCGCTGCTCGACAAGGCCTCGAAGATCGAGAGCCCGGCCGAGCGTCAGAAGATCTTCGACGAACTGCACAAGCGGATGATCGACGACGTGCCGCTGGTGATGCTGTTCAACTCGATCGAAGCCTGGGCCTCGACGGCGCGCGTCTCCGGCTTCGTGCCGTGGGAGTCGCGCGTGCGGGCCTGGGAGGTTGCTATCAAGTCCTGAAGAGCCGATGCATCAATCGATGCTGCGCAGGGCAGTTGCGATGGTCGCGAAAACCAGGTCGATCTCGCCTTCCGAGACGATGAGCGGCGGCGACAGCACGATCGTGTCGCCCGACCCGCGCACCAGCACACCTGCCTCATAGCAGGCCTTGGCGCAGGCCGCTCCGCGCGCGCCGGGCTGCCCTGGCCGCGGTGTCAGCTCCACGGCGCCGAGCAGGCCGATGCTGCGGATGTCGGCAACATGCGGGGAGCCTTTGAGCGCCAGCGCACGCTCCTGCCAATGCGTGCTTGCCGCCTTTGCGCGCGCCACGATGCCCTGTTCGGCAAAGACATCGAGCGTGGCGAGCCCAGCGGCACAAGCGAGCGGGTGAGCCGAATAGGTATAGCCGTGGAACAGCTCGATCACCTCGGGCGGGCCGGCCATGAAGGCATCATAGACCGTATTCGAGACGATGACGCCGCCCATCGGCACCGCCCCATTGGTCATGCCCTTGGCGCAGGTGATGAGATCGGGCGTCACGCCGAATGCCTGCGCCGCGAATGGGGTGCCGAGGCGTCCAAAGCCCGTGATGACCTCGTCGAAGATCAGGAGCACGCCATGCTTGTCGCAGATCGCGCGCAGGCGCTCGAGATAACCCTTCGGCGGCGCGTAGACGCCGCCCGAGCCGGTCACCGGCTCGACGATGACGGCCGCGACGCTGGCCGGGTCGTTCATCTCGAGCACGCGCTCGAGTTCCTCGGCATAGGCCGCGCCGGTGTCCGGCTGGCCGCGCGAGAACGCCATGCCGGCATCATAGGGTAGGGCGAGATGGGCGACTTCCGGCAGCAGCGGGCCAAAGCCGCGCTTGTGCCGGCCGAGGCCTGCCACGGAAAGCCCGCCAAAACCCATGCCGTGATAGCCCTTGGCCCGGCCGATCAGCTTGGTGCGGCGCGCGTCGCCGCGCGCATGGTGATAGGCGCGTGCGATCTTGAGCGCGGTATCGACCGCCTCGGAGCCGGAATTGACGAAGAAGACGTGATCGAGCCCCTCGGGCGCGAAATCGCACAGCCGTGCCGCATAGGTCTGCGCGGCAGGATGGCTCATCTTGAACGAAGAGACGAAATCGAGGCGCCCAGCCGCCTCACGGATCGCCTCGACGATGCGCTGCTGGCCGTGGCCGGCATTGACGCACCAGAGGCCTGCCATCGCGTCGAGGACCTGGCGCCCTTCGGGAGTGAAGTAGTGCATGCCCTCGGCGCGCTCGAACAGCATCGGCTCCTGCTTGAAGCCGCGCATCGGCGTGAACGGCATCCAGAAGGCGTCCGGAGCGTTGCTGCGGTCGGTTTCGCTGCGAAGGGCGGTGGCTGGCATGAAGCGATCCTCGGGCGGGGCGATCCCATCACGGGCGCGCCATTGGCGAGAGGCGATACTGTCTTTATTCCGTACGAAAGACAATATCACTTCACATGCCTTGCTAGCCGGGCGTGGGCGGCGGTTGCCGGACTCTCCGCTTGAGTTCGCTGGCGCGCTGCAAATGCCGGCGCATCAGGACCGAGGCGATTTCCCGGTCTCCGGCTTGCAGGCGTTCGAGGATCTCGATGTGCTCGGTGCAGCTGACCTGGACCCGTTCGGTGCCGGAGCCCCAATCATAGTTGGAGAGCCGTCGCATCTGGTTTTCCCGGCGGATGGCGGAGTGGATGAAGCGATTGCCCGATGCGGCCGCGAGACCTTCGTGAAAGGCCGCGTTCATCTCGTAGAAGGCGACGCTGGAGGACTCGCGCCAGGGCTGGGTCAGGGTGTGGCGGTGCCGCCTCAGCATCTCCGCCGCCCAGTGCTCGTCGAGGCGAAAGCCAGGTTCGAGAAAACCCATGGGTTCGAGCAGCATGCGGAAGCGATAGCGCTCCATTCGCAGCGACGAATCCGAGGATTCATGCAGGAAGCGCCAGCCATAGCCCGGCTTGCGCTCCACCATCTCCAGCTCGGCCAGGCGTTTCAGGGTGCGCTGGATTTCCGGTCGCGCCATCTCGTATCGGCGCATCAGCTCCAGCTCGGAAACGTCATCGCCAAGCGCGCCGCTCTCGCGGTCGCGTGCGATCCTGACCAGAGCGAGGTCGGTCTCGTCGGGCGAGCCGCCACTGTCTGCCGGAAGCGGAAGCGCGCTGACCAGCTCGACGCCCTTGTTGGGGTGACGAAGCACGATTCCCTGGCCTTCGAGGTGGCTGAGCGCCGCCCGCACCGGGGTCCGCGAGACATTCAGGCGCTTGGCCAGATTGTTCTCGTTGAGCCATGCGCCCGCCGCGAGGCCATCCTCGCGCGCCAGTTGGATGATGCGCTCGGCCAGATCCTGCTGGAGCCGCGTCGGTTCGGCCATGAATTTCCTCTTGATTGTCTTACTGCGTGATGAAATACATTAACTGTTAGCCGGGCGCCAGAGCCGGCGCGGAGATTTGGTCCATGGTTGAGCCCTTTCCATTCATCGATGTTTCGGGATCGCCCTATGAGCGCGGCCGGCAGCATGGCGCAGCGGTCCCCACGCGCGTCAAGCGCAGCATCGAGCTCTATGGCGGCCAGCTCACCGATCTCGGCTACGATGCCGTTGCCAAGTCGCGATTGATCGCCGAATTCGCCCGCGAGATCGAGGCTTTCGGCGCCCACTATGTCGAGGAGATGCGCGGCATAGCCGACGGTGCCGGCGTCACGCTCGAAGATATCGTGATGGTCAATGCCCGCACCGAAGTCATGGCCAAGGCACGGCTCGAGAAGGCCAAGCCGGTCGAGGCCGGCGAGGAGCTCGACGATGGTTGCACGGGCGCGGTCATTCTGCCCGAGCGCAGCGTGACGGGCGAACTCATCCACGGCCAGAACTGGGACTGGAAGGCGGAATGCGCCGAGACCGCCATCGTGCTGCGCGTGCGCCGCGATGACGGCCCGGACTTCCTGACCTTTGTCGAGGCGGGCGGTCTTGCTCGCTGTGGCATGAACGCCGCCGGCGTTTCGATCACCGCCAACTATCTGGAATCCGAGCGCGACTTCACCCAGGCTGGCGTGCCGCTGGCGCTGATCCGGCGCAAGGTGCTGGAGCAGGAGCATTTCGCCATGGCGATGAAGGCCGTGGCGACGACGCCGAAGGCCTGCTCGAACAACATGATGCTCTCGACGGTCGCAGGCTTCGCCATCGACTTCGAATGCGCCCCTGATGAGGCCTTCCCGATCTACCCGGCCGATGGCCTGATCGTTCATGCCAACCATTGGGTCGGCTCGATCGCGCTCACCAAGATCAAGGACACCGGCATTCCGCGGGTGCCGGAGAGTTTCTATCGCGACTGGCGCGTCCGCAAGCTGCTCGACGATGCCGGCCGCAAGCTCAGCGTCGCCGATCTCAAGAATGCGTTCTTCGACGACTTCCTGTCGCCCTATGCCGTCTGCCGCCCGCCGCGTCCCAACGAGACCGGCAATCTCTCGGCCACGGTGTCGATGGTGATCATGCAGCCGGCGAAGGGCATCATGGAAGTGGCCCCGCTGCCGGCCCTGAACCGGCAGTTCACGCGCTACAGCCTGACTGACGATCCGGTGACGCTGGCCGAAGCCGCCGAGTGAGTTCTTTGCATGCGTCGGAGCCGTAGAGGGCGGCCCGACGCCATTCGCTAACAAAAAATCAGGAGGGGATCGAACATGGCTTTCAAACCGATTGCGGCAGCAGCGCTTGCCAGTGCGGCAATGACCTCGCTGCTGGCAGGTCTCGGCCCGTCGCTCGCGGCGCCAACGAGCATTCGCGCGCATCTCAATGCCGATATCCGCAGCATCAATCCGGGCGTGAACCGGGACGACAATACCGACGCCGTCGTGCTGCATATGGTCGAGGGCCTCGTCGCCTATGGCGATGATGCCGAGGTCAAGCCGCTCCTTGCCGAGAAGGTCGCGCTGTCCGAGGACGGGCTGAGCTACACCTTCACACTGCGCAAGGGGGTGAAGTTCCACAATGGCGCGCCGCTGACGGCTGCCGACGTCGTCTGGAGCTGGAACCGCTACATGGACCCGAAGACCGAATGGCGCTGCCTTTCGGAATTCGACGGGCGAGGGCGGGTCAAGGTCGAATCCGTAACGGCGCCGGATGCTTCGACGGTGGTGTTCAAGCTCGACAAGCCGAGCTCTCTCTTCCTTGCCAGCATCGCCCGCACCGATTGCGCCATGACCGGGATCATGCACAAGGATTCGGTGAAGGCGGATGGCAGTTTCGACAAGCCGATCGGCACGGGGCCATTCAGCTTCGGCGAATGGCGCCGCGGCGAATATATCCGGCTCGTGCGCAATGCCGACTACGCCAGCCTTCCCGGCAAGATCGATGGCTATACCGGCAGCAAGCGTCCGCTGGTGGATGAAGTCCGCTTCCTGATCGTGCCTGACAGCTCCACCGCCAAGGCCGCATTGCTGCGTGGCGACATCGACGTCATCCCCGACGTCGCCAACGCTGAAGTCGGCGAGCTGCGCAAGAACCCCAAGGTCGAGGTCTCGCTCGTCTCGAACATGGGATTGGTCGGCCTCCTGCTGCAGACCCGCGATCCGTTGCTGCAGAACCAGAAGCTGCGCCAGGCGATTGCCGCGGCGCTCGACGTCAACGAGATCGTCTCCGCCGTCACGGACGGCCTGGGCAAGCCGAACAATTCGATCGTCCCTGCGATGTCGTCCTATTACGGGCCGGTGCAGAAGCAGGGCTACAAGCACGATGTCGCGGCTGCCAAGAAGCTGCTTCAGGAAGCCGGCTACAAGGGCGAGCCGATCGTGATGCTCGCCAACAAGCGCTATCCGCAGAGCTTCGATTCCGCGGTGATCGCGCAGCAGATGCTGCAGGGCGCCGGCATCAATGTCTCGATCGAAGTGCTGGAATGGGCGACGCAGCTCGACCGCTACAGCAAGGGCAACTACCAGATGCAGGCTTTCCCCTATTCGGCCCGCCTCGACCCCGCACTGAGCTTCGAGTCGATCGCCGGTCCGAAAGCGACCCAGCCGCGCAAGGTCTGGGACGATCCGGACTCGCTCGCGCTGCTCGACAAGTCGATGGTGGTTTCGGACAAGGCCGAGCGCCAGAAGCTGTTCGACGAACTGCACACGCGCTTCATCGCCCAGGTGCCAATGGTCATGCTCTATAATGGGCTCGATGCCGGCGTCTATGCGAAGCGCGTGAAGGGCTACCAGTCCTCGATCCTGTCCAAGCCCAGGCTCTGGGAAGTCAGCGTCACCGACTAAAGGTCCCCCGGCTCTCTCTCGGGTGCATCCTTGAGAATATGAGCTGCAATCAACTGCGAGAGGCGCGCAATGTCGCGCTTCTCGATGGCTTCGATCATGGCGTGATGGTCACGGTCGCTGCGCAGCAGCGAGTCGTGGGAGGCCCATACCGTGACGTTCGACCCGCGCCCGCGATCACGCAGGTTCCAGATCAGCTCCTCCAGCACGGGGTTGCCGCTGAGATGATACATCACTTCGTGAAATTCCGCGTTGACCCGGCTCTGGTCGGCGCGCGTGCCCTCGCGCACCGCCACGCCGAACTCCTCGGCGAGGCCACGAAGCGTCGAGAGGGTTGCCGGCGTCATCCGGCCAACGATCGCGGTCGCGACGGAGGTCTCGATCACGATCCTGACGGACCGGATATGGCGCAGGGTCTCTCGATCGATCTCGGCCACGCGGTAGCCCCGGTTGGGGACATGTTCGATCGCCTTGCGCACGACGAGTTCGTCGAGCGCGGTGCGAACATCAAAGCGCGTCGCGGCGAATTTCTGCTCGATGTCGATCTGGCGGAGCCATTCGCCGGACCGGAAGTGGCCGAGCTTGATCGCCTCGGCGATCTCTCCAGCCAGGGCGTGTTTCGATTTCGGCTTACGCTTCACGGTCGTCATCGTCATCCCCTAGCTCATCTCGCCGCGATTTCGCTACCGGGCGAAGCGACCGATCCAAGCTTGCCAGCCTGAATGCAACGTGCAACATAATTGGCGCCAATTTAAAAGCCAATAAAGGATATCCGATGGCTGCGATGACTGCGACGCGTGAAGCGCCCGAAGCCGGGAAGGCCGACAAGGCTGCCGCGCTCTACGACATGGACCGGACCACGGTCTTCGCCAGCCGACACGATCCCCGCTTTGCCTATTGCCTCTACGTGCCGCCGTCAGTGGGGCAGGGCGGCGAGCCGCCGGCGCTGGTCGTCGCCATGCATGGCACCGGCCGCAGTTTCATCACCTATCGCGATGCCTTCACCGAGTTCGCGCGCTGGAACAACTGCATCGTGCTCGCGCCGCTCTTCCCGGTCGGGGTGCGGGGCGACGGCTATCGTGACGGCTTCAAGTACATGCGCGAAGCCGACATCCGCTACGATCACGAACTGCTTGCCATCGTCGATGAGGTCGGCGAGCGCTACAATCTCGACTTCAAGCGCTTTGCCCTGTTCGGGTATTCCGGCGGCGGGCACTTCGCACATCGCTTCATGCTTCTGCATCCCGACCGCCTCTGGGCTGCCTGCATCGGAGCACCGGGTTCGGTCACGCTGCTCGATCCGACGCGCGACTGGTGGGTCGGCACGCGGAATTTCGCGGCGCTGTTCGGGCAGGAGATCGACTTGGCCGCCCTCGCCAAAGTGCCGGTCCAGATGATCGTCGGGGCTGCCGATCTGGAAACCTGGGAAATCACCCACAAGGAAGGCGGCCGCAACTGGATGCCGGATGCCAACCATGCCGGCAAGACCCGCCCTGAGCGGCTCGCCAGCCTGCAGCGCTCCTTCGAAGCCGAAGGCGTGAAGGTGCGCTTCGATCTGGTGCCGAACATGCCGCATGACGGCGTCAAGGCTGTGCCGCGCGTCGAGGAATTCCTGGCGGAAACGCTGACCCGCCTGCGTGCAGATGCTGCGCCTCTCACCGTGCTGAAGGGGAAATGAAGTGAACCTGACGTCGTCCCTGGCTATTGCTTTGACCCTTGTTGCTGCGCCGGTTCTGGCCCAGCAATCGACGATCAATGTCGCGCTCAATGCGGACATCCGTTCGACCAACCCGGGCGTCAACCGGGACGACAATACCGATGCCGTCGTGCTGCACATGGTCGAGGGCCTGGTCGGCTACCGCGAGAACGGCGCGGTCGCGCCGTTGCTGGCGGAGTCGATCGCGGTCTCGCCCGACGGGCTCACTTACACCTTCACGCTGCGCAAGGGCGTGAAGTTCCACAATGGCGCGGTCATGACCTCGGCCGACGTGCTGTGGAACTGGAACCGCTACATGGACGCGAAGACCGACTGGCGCTGCCGGGCGGAATTCGACGGCCGGACCGGCATGAAGGTCACCAGTGTCGACGCACCTGATCCGTCGACCTTCGTCATGAAGCTGGAAAAGCCCAGTGCGATGTTCCTCGACACCATGGCGCGCACCGATTGCGCCATGGTCGCGATCATCCACAAGGACTCGGTGAAGGCCGACGGCAGCTGGGACCGGCCGATCGGCACCGGCCCCTTCACGCTCGGCGAATGGCGCCGCGGCGAATTCGTCTCGCTGAAGCGCTTCGACGGTTACGTCTCGCCCCCGGGCGAGCAGCGCGACGGCTATGTCGGCCGCAAGCGTGCCCTGGTGCCGGAGGTGAAATTCCTCTCCATCGCCGATGGCGCCACGATCAAGGCCGGCTTGATGTCGGGCGCATTGCATGTGGCAGACGTCCCTGATTCCGACGTGCCGGAAATGAAGAAGATCCCCAATCTCGAGGTGATGAGCGCCCCGAGCGCGACGAAGCACGCCTTCCTGTTCCAGACGCGCGACGCCCTGCTCGGCGATGTCCGGATGCGCCAGGCGATCGCGGCCGCGCTCGATCTCGACCAGATCGTCGCGCACACCTCGAACGAGCTCGGCAAGACCAACAACTCGGCGATCTATGTCACGTCGCCCTATTACAGCGAGGTGCAGCGCCAGCGTTACACCCAGGACCTCGCCAAGGTGAAGAAGCTGCTCGCCGAGGCCGGCTACAAGGGCCAGCCGATCAAGCTGATCGCCAATAAGCGCTCGACGGTGCCGAGCTTCCCGGCCGCGGTCGTGGCCCAGGCCATGCTGCAGGCCGCCGGCATCAACAGCGAGATCGAGGTGCTGGAATGGGCGACCCAGCTCGACCGCTATTCCAAGGGCAACTTCCAGATGATGTCCTTCAGCTATTCCGCCCGCATCGATCCTGCCCAGAGCTACAACCAGTTCAGCGGACCCAAGGACGCATTCCCGTCCAAGGCCTGGGACAGCCGGCGTGCCGACGAGCTGATCGAGAAGGCGACTCTCGTCGGCGATCCGGCCGAGCGCCAGAAGCTGTTCGACGAGCTCCACAAGCTGATGCTCGCCGAAGCTCCGCTGATCTTCCTCTACAATCAGGTCGACACGGCCGGTGTCTCCAGGAAGCTGCGCGGCTTTGCCCCCTGGGTCGCTGGGAAGCCGCGGCTCTGGGAGGTCAGCTTCGCCAATTGAGGCGTTGCTCCTGGCCCGCGCCGGACCCGGGCCAGCTCATCTCAAAACCAAGAAGAACGACGACAACAGGAACATCGACATGAACCGCATCTATGCCTCGGCCTTCGCACTGGCGACCTCAGCGCTCGTCGCTGGTCCGGCCGCCGCCCAGTCCGTCACGGTCGCGGTCGCTGCCGATATCCGCAGCTCCAATCCCGGCGTGAACCGCGACGACAACACGGATGATTTCGTCCTGCAGCTCGTCGAGGGCCTGGTCGGTTATGCCGAGGATGGCACGGTCGGGCCGCTTCTCGCCGAGAAGGTCGAGATGTCGGCCGACGGCAAGGCCTACACTTTCACGCTGCGCAAGGGCGTGAAGTTCCACAATGGCGCGGAGCTGACCTCGGCCGACGTCGTCTGGAGCTGGAACCGCTACATGGATCCGAAGACGGAGTGGCGTTGCCTGTCCGAATTCGACGGTCGCAATGGCCTGAAGGTCGAGGCGATCGAGGCTCCCGACGCCAACACCGTCGTGATGCGCATCAACTCGCCCAGCGCGCTCTTCCTCGACGCGCTGGCACGCACCGACTGCGCCATGGCCGCCGTCATCCACAAGGACTCGCTGAAGGCGGACGGTTCCTGGGACAAGCCGGTCGGCACCGGGCCGTTCAAGATCGGCGATTGGAAGCGCGGCGAGTATTTCACCATGACCGCCTTCGACGGCTATGTGTCGCCGAAGAGCGACAAGCGCGACGGCTATATCGGCCTGAAGAAGCCGCTCATCAAGGACGTGAAGTTCCTTGTCGTGCGCGATCCCGCGACGGTGAAGGCCGGCCTGATCTCAGGCGCCATCGACATGGCCGAAATCCTGCCGAGCGATGTCGAGGAACTGCGCAAGAATCCCAAGCTCGACGTGAAGGTCGCCCCGAACGCCGTGCGCCACACCTTCCTGTTCCAGACGAACGACGCGCTGATCAAGAACGTCAAGCTGCGCCAGGCCATCGCCGCCTCGCTCGACATGACCGAGCTGGTCGCAGCCGCCTCCAGCAATCTCGGCACGCCGAACAATTCGGCGATCTATCCGAGCTCGGCCTATTTCGGACCGGTCGAGAAGCAGGGCTTCAGCTATGACCCGGCCAAGGTGAAGAAGCTGCTCCAGGAGGCCGGCTACAAGGGCGAGAAGATCTCGATCATCGCCAACAAGCGCCCGACCGTGCCGAGTTTCCCGGCCGCCGTCGTGGCTCAGGCGATGATGCAGGCCGCCGGCATCAATGCCGAGATCGAGGTCCTGGACTGGGCAACCCAGCTCGATCGCTACAACAAGGGCAATTACCAGATGCAGTCCTTCTCCTATTCGGCACGCTTCGACCCCGCACTCGGGTTCGAGCAGTTCGCCGGGCCGAAGGACAAGCAGCCGCGCAAGGTCTGGGACAATGCCGAGGCGCAGGCACTGATCGACAAGTCGATGGTCGTTTCGGACAAGGCCGAGCGCCAGAAGCTCTTCGACGACCTGCACAAGCGCATGATCGAAGAGGTGCCGCTGATCATCTACTTCAACGGCCTCGACGTGATCGCGCATTCCAAGCGCGTGCGCGATTTCCAGCCGTGGCAGTCGAAGATGCGGATGTGGGGCGTCAACCTCGCCAATTGAGGCGCAGGTCTGACGGGGAGGGGAAGCACCAATGCTGCGTTTCGCGCTCACGCGCATCCTGATGGCGTTGCCGACACTGTTCATCGTGGCAGTCTCGGTTTTCGTCCTGATCCGGTTGATCCCGGGTGATCCGGCCCAGCTCATGCTGGGCGACCTCGCCGATCCGGCGAGCCTGGCCGATCTCCGGGCACGCCTGGGCCTCGATCGCAGCCTGCCGATGCAGTTCGCGATCTGGTTCGGCAATCTGCTGCAAGGCGATCTCGGCCAGTCGATCAATTCGCAACAGGCGGTCCTGCCGCTCATCGCCCAGCGCTTCTTCATCAGCGCGCAGGTGGTGCTGGTTGCGGTGCTGTTCGCCTGCCTGGTCGCCGTACCGGCCGGCGTGATTGCCGCCTGGCGCCAGAACAGCTCGCTCGATCTCACCCTGGTGGGGCTGGCGACGCTGCTGCTCTCGATCCCGACCTTCTGGCTCGGCCTGCTCCTGCTGCTGTTCTTCGGGCTGAAGCTCGAATGGCTTCCGGTCGTCGGCTATGTCTCGATCGGCGAGGACACGACACGCGGCATCCTCTACCTCGTCATGCCGATCCTGACGCTGTTCCTGCACGAGATCGGCGTGATCCTGCGCATGGCGCGCGCCTCGACGCTGGAGGTGCTGCGGCTCGACTACATCACCCATGCCCGCGCCAAGGGCCTCTCGGAAGGCGCCGTGCTCTGGCGCCACGCCTTCAAGAACGCCTTCGGGCCGACCTGGACGCTGATCGGGCTCGTGCTCGGCAACCTGCTCGGCGGCATCGCCGTGGTCGAGACCGTCTTCACCATTCCCGGCCTCGGCCGTCTGCTGGTCGATTCGATCTTCGCGCGCGATTACCCGGTGATCCAGGGCTGCCTGCTCTTCGTCGCCTTCACCTATGTCCTCGTCAATCTGGTGATCGACCTGTGCTATCCCATCTTCGACCCGCGGGTGACAGCCGAATGAAGCTCCCCGCACCCAACGCCCTGCTGGGCGGTCTGCTCATCGGTGTCCTGCTCGTCGTCGCCCTGACCGGCGCGGTCTGGACCCCCTACGATCCCCTGCAGCTCTCGTTCCGCGCCAAGCTCGCGGCGCCGAGCGCCATGCACTGGCTCGGCACCGATGAGTTCGGCCGCGACGTGCTCTCCCGCCTGATGGCGGGCGCTGCGACCAGCGTCTGGATCAGCCTGCTGACCGTCACGCTCGCCGTGACGCTGGGCACCGTGATCGGCGTCTTCAGTGGCTATCTCCGCGGCTGGTTCGACCGCATCGTCATGGCCTTCAACGATGCGCTGCTCGCCTTTCCCGGAATCCTGCTGGCGCTCGGCCTGCTCGCGGTGGTGGGTGCCAACAAATACGGCATCATCGTCGCGCTCGGCATCGCCTATGCGCCCTCGGTCGCCCGCATCGTGCGCGGCACGGTGCTTTCGCTGCGCGAGCGCGAATACATCGCCGCCTCCCGCGTGATGGGCAATTCCGAGGGCTTCACCATGGCCCGCCACATCCTGCCGAACTGCATCGCGCCGCTGACCGTGCTGGCGACCTCGATGTTCGGCTATGTGCTGCTGGCGGAGAGCGCGCTCTCCTTCCTCGGCCTCGGCGTGCCGCCACCGGCCCCGACCTGGGGCAACATGCTCGCCGGTTCGCGGCCCTATATCGGCCAGGCCGTCTGGCTCGGCATCTTCCCCGGCCTGTGCATTTCGCTGACGCTGCTCGGGATCAATCTTCTCGGCGATGCGGTGCGCGACAAGCTCGACCCGCGCATGAGGGGAATGTGATGGCCTCGTCCGAAACACTTCTGCGCGTCGACGACCTCACGCTCGAGATCGGCAGCACCGGCAAGCGCGTCGTCAACGGCGTCAGCTTTTCCGTCTCGCCAGGCGAGATCGTCGGCATCGTCGGCGAGTCCGGCTCCGGCAAGACCCTGGCTGCGCGCGCCCTGATGGGCTTCATCCCGCCCGCAGTCAGGCGCGTCGCCGGGTCGATCAAGTTCGAGGGCCAGGAGGTCACGACCATGGAACCGAAGCAGCTGCGCGCCATGCGCGGTTCGCGTGTCGGCATGGTCTTCCAGGAGCCGATGACCTCGCTGAACCCGTCGATGCTGATCGGCCGGCAGCTCGACGAGGGCCTGGCGCTGCATCGCAAGCTCAGCACCAGCGAGCGCAAGGAGTTGATCCTCGACATGCTCCGGCGTGTCGGCATCCGCGATCCCGAGGGCGCGTTGACCTCCTATCCGCATCAGTTCTCCGGCGGCATGCGCCAGCGCATCATGCTGGCCTCGGTGATGTTGCTGAAGCCGGCGCTGCTGATCGCCGACGAGCCGACGACGGCACTCGACGCTGTCGTGCAGCGCGACGTGCTGGAGCTGATGGTCGACCTGACCAAGGCCAACAACACCGCCGTGCTGATGATCAGCCACGACCTCGGCATGATCGCGCGCTATTCCGACCGCGCCATCGTGATGTGCCAGGGCGATGTCGTCGAGCAGGGCCGGACCGAGGAGCTGCTGGCGCGGCCGAAGCACCCCTATACGCGCAAGCTGCTGGCCGCGATGCCGCATCGCGGTCCGGCGCGCGCGCTGCCGGAAGCCGGAACGCCGATCGTCTCGGTGCGTGATCTCGTGATCGACTATGGCGGACGCCAGGGCTTCTTCCGCAAGGAGGCGCCGAAGCGCGCACTGCATGGCATCAGCCTGGATGTCGCGCCGGGCCAAGTCGTCGCCGTCGTCGGCGGCTCGGGCTCGGGCAAGACCACGCTCGGCCATGCGATCGCCGGCCTGATCAAGCCGACCAGCGGCGAGATCCGCTTCGAGGGCAAGCCGATCGACAAGAGCGAGACGGCCTATTGGGATTACCGGCTGAACTGCCAGATGGTCTTCCAGGATCCCTATTCCTCGCTCGATCCGCGCATGACCATCGGCGATCTCGTGGCCGAGCCGCTCCGGCTGGTGCCCGGCATGACGGCGGCCCTGAAGGCGGCGCGGCTGCAGGAGGTGCTGGCGGAGGTCGGCCTCGCCGACGGCTTCGCGTCACGCTATCCGCACGAGCTCTCGGGCGGCCAGCGCCAGCGCATCGCGATCGCACGCGCCGTGGTGCGCCGTCCGAAATTCGTGATCGCCGACGAGCCGGTCTCGGCCCTCGACGTGACGGTGCGGGCGCAGGTGCTGGAGCTCTTCGCCGAGCTGCAGCGCAAGCACGGCTTCTCCTGCCTGTTCATCAGCCATGATCTCGGCGTGGTCGAGCAGGTCGCCGACCGTGTCGTGGTGATGAACGAGGGCCGGATCGTCGAGGACGGGACCCGCGACGAGATCTTCGACCGGCCGCAGCATGCCTATACCCGCAAGCTGCTCTCTGCCGTGCCCGGCCTCGAAACCGCGCCGGACGGAGGCGTGCGCCTGTTCTGGCGGCTGGTCGACGAAACCGAAGCCGCGCTCGCCTGATCCCCAGCTTCCGGCGGCGGGCGCTACGCGCCCRCTCGCTCTCCTGCTATGAGGCAGGCCCCTGGCAGGGAGCGACGGATCAAGGCGATGCAGGTGAGGGTGATGTCCGGCAGGCGTAGCGGCGACGGGAGTATTCGCCGGTGAGCATGGTTCTCGCCTGCGATCTCGGCGGCACCAGTTTTCGCGCAGCTCTCGTCGACGAGGCGGGGCAGCTTCGGGCCCGCCATAGCATCGTCATGCGGGTGCCGATCGAGCAGGGCGGCGCCGCCGAGATCGATCCCGACCACTGGTGGAGCGCGCTCCGCGAGAGCGCAGCCGTGCTCCAGGCTTCCCATCCCACGCTCTTCGGGCAGATCGAGGCATTGGCGATCTCGGCGCTGACGCGCACGCAGGTCTTCGTCGATCGCGACGGCCAGGTGCTCCGTCCCGCCATGCTATGGCGCGATACGCGCGCCGACACGACGCTGCCCTCGCTTCTGGCCACGTGCCCGAAGGAGCATCCGGAGACAGCGGGCCTCAATGCCTTCCACCCGCTCGCGCGGCTTTGGTGGCTGAAACAGTCCGAGCCGGGCATCCTCGCGGCCACGGCGCATGTTCTCGATCCCAAGGACTATCTGAATCTGCGCCTGACCGGGGTCGTGGCGAGCGATACCGTTTCGCTCGCGCGGCTGGAGGCGGCCGCAGCGGCCGCGCCCGCCGGCGGTTCGCTGTTCGACGCTGCCGCCCTGCCGGTGACGCTTCTTCCGCCGCTGCGCCAGCCGGTTTCGATCATGGGCCATGTCCAGCCGGGGCTGGAAGGCGCACTTGGCCATCTTGCCGGCCGGCCCGTGATCGCCATGGCGAACGACACCTGGGCGAGCGTGGTCGGATTGGGCGCCATGCGTCCGGGTTTTGGCTACAACCTGTCCGGGACGACGGAGGTGCTGGGTCTCGTCAATGCACGGGCTGCCTGGGCCGAAGGGCTGATGACGGTAGACTGGGGCGCCGGCCTCACCCAGCTCGGCGGCCCCAGCCAGACAGGGGCCGACACGCTGGTCTGGCTGCTCGAGCTGCTCGGTCGCTTCCAGGGCGAACCGGCGCAAGCCGGTCGCGAGCTTGGCCGCGTCCTTGCGGAACCGCGCGATGCCGCCCCGGTGATCTTCCTGCCCTATCTCCAGGGCGAACGCGTGCCGTACTGGGACCCGTCACTGCGCGGGGCTCTCGTCGGGCTCAATCGCCGCCACCGCGCGGTTGACCTCGCCTGGGCGGTGATGGAGGGCGTCGGTTTCCTCAATCGTGTCGTGCTGGAGCGTGCCGAGGCAGCGTCAGGCCGGCCGATCGCGGAACTTCGCTTCGGCGGAGGCGGCGCTGCCAATCGCCATTGGTGTCAGATCAAGGCGGATATCCTCGGCCGTCCGGTCGGCGTCGTCGAAGGCGAGGAGCATGGTCTGCTCGGTGCTGCCATCGTCGCCTGGACCGCTCTCGGACGCTTTCCGGATCTCGCCGCAGCGCAGGAAGCGCTTGTCAGACTGGCGCGGGTCTACCAGCCGAACCCGGCCTCACGCGAACCCTATGATCGGCTGTTTGGCCTCTTCCGACAGGCAGAGCAGGCTCTGGCTCCAATCGGGCGTCAGCTCGCCGGTTGGCGCGAGTGAGGGGCCGCACGTGCAGCATGGGCCTGACGTTGCGCAATTGGACGTGGAGAATTCGCTCTCAACCCGTTGCGCCGGCTCGCATTCGCGTTGGCCCCGCACTAGGGTTGAGTTGTTCCATTCGGTACGGCTTCGGCCGGTTCGGATGGAATGCCCGCTCGCCCGCTGTCATGACATGATGCCCCGACACTCGATCCCGTCTCCCCATCAGCCCTTTGCGACGCCCGGAGGCCGCATGGCGCTTCCGTTGCGGGGAACGCACTGAATGCGCACGCTTGTCGAACGGCATGGCACTGCATTGGCGGGGCTCGCCCTGATCGGGTTCTTCGTCGCGTTTGCGCCGAATTTCGCAAGCCCGGGCAATCTCCTGAACATCGCCAAGGACACGAGCTTCCTCGCCATCCTTGCACTCGGCTTTGCGCTCGCCCTGACCATCGCCGAGCTCGATCTGTCGATCGCCGAGGTCGCGAGCCTGGCTGCAGTCGCCGCTGGCTGGTTCATCCAGGCGGGCTATGACCCCGCGATCGCGGTCCTGGCCGCTCTTGCGGTGGGCGCCGGGCTGGGGGCCTTCAACGGTTTCGGCGTCACGGTGCTGAAGGTTCCTTCGCTGATCGTGACGCTCGGCACGGCCGCCATCGCCAAGGGGCTCGCCTTCATGATCACGCAGGGCGTCGCCTTCGTCGGGCGCTGGCCGGCCGGATTCACCGGCCTGGCACGCGGCACGACGCTCGGCCTGCCCAATCTGATCTGGTTCCTGCTTGCGGCGACCGGCATCTCCTATGTGCTGCTGAAATGGACCCGGACCGGCGCCCATATGGCGGCAACCGGCGAGGCTGATGAGGCGGCGCGGCTCGCAGGCATCGCGACCATGCGGATGAAGCGGCTTGGCCTGCTGCTGGCCGGCGTTTTCGCCTCGATCACCGCCGTGCTGCTCGCCGCGAGCCTCTCCTCCGCCGCTCCGAACATGGCCGGCGACTATTTTCTCTACGCCATTGCCGCCGTGCTGCTCGGCATGACGATGTTCGAGCCCGGCAAGCCCAATGTGGCCGGGACGGTCTTTGCCGCGCTTGTGCTCAAGGTTCTTGGCAACGGGCTCGTGCTGATGGGCGCAGCCTATTACGTGCAGGATATCGTGCTTGGCATCATCATCATCGGCTCGGTCGCATTCTCGGCCAGCGTGGTGCGGAAGGCAGCCTTCAAGGTTTGAACGCAACAACGCCGCGCAGCCATCCGCGCGGTCCGGAGGGGGTAGTCATGAAGTTCGTGAAGATGGTTGCAGCCAGCTGTCTGGCGCTGGCCTGGGGCGTCGGCAGCGCCTCCGCATTCGAGCTCGGCGTCATCGGCTTCCAGTTCACCTCGGAGACGCATGCGCGCGTTGCAAATGCGGCTGCGGCTGCGGCCAAGGCCAAGGGCTGGAACGTCACCCTGCTGAATTCCGAAGGCGCGCTGCCGAAGCACGCCGAGCAGTTCGAGGCGCTGATCGCCAAGAAGGTCGACGCCATCATCGTCGCCATGGGCAAGCCGGTCGAGGCGGAAGCCCAGTTCAAGGCCGCGAAGGACAAGGGCATCCCGGTCATCACAGTCCAGTCCGGCGCCGGGCCGTACTCGCTGTTCGACATCCAGACCAATGAATACAAGGTCGGTGCGGACGCAACCCTCTATCTGCTCGGGCAGATGGGCTACACCGGCAACCTGATGTCGGTGCGTTTCGACGGCAATATCGCCTCACGCATTCGCGGCAAGGTGCTCGACGTCGTCCTGTCCGAGAACACCGCGGTCAAGGAAGTCGGAAAGCACGGCATGGCGCGCACCCAAAGCTGGCGCGACGATGTTCGCAGCGGCGTGCAGGCGCTGCTCCTGCGCAATCAGGGCAAGATCAACGGTATCTGGGCCTCCTTTGACGGTCAGGCCTACATCATCGACGATCTGCTCAAGGCCCAGGGCGTCAAGAAGGGCGAAATTCCGCTCGTTTCCGTCGATGGCGGCGCCGAAACCTATCGTCGCATTGCCGACCCGGACAGCACCTTCCTCGCGACCGTCACCGTTCCCTTCGAGGAAATGGGCGTGAAGGCTGTCGAGGCTGTCGAGGCCATCGCCGTGAAGAAGCAGCCGGTGAGCGCCATCACGACCGGCCCCTATCTCTTCATGGACGCGGTCGTCGTCGACAAGAACAACGTCAAGGACTTCCTGAAATAGGGCGCCCCTCGTCCGGGCCGGCCTTTGCAGCCGGCCCGTTTGCGCGCCCTCCGGAGAGCATGCGGATGACAGAAAAGGCGGCCTCGGAGCCCATCTTCGCGATGCGCTCGGTCGGCAAGAATTACGGCGCCGTCCAGGCACTGAGCGGCATCGATCTCGACGTCCATGCCGGCGAGGTCCTGGCGATCTGCGGCGACAACGGCGCCGGCAAATCGACGCTGATCAAGATCATGTCGGGCGCCGAGGCGCCGACCGCCGGCACCATTCGCCTGCGTGGCCGCGAGGTGCATTTCCGCTCGCCGCATGACGCGCTCGAGCAGGGCGTGGCGACGATCTACCAGGAGCTTGCCCTCGCGCCGCGCCTGTCGATCGCCGCAAATGTCTTCATGGGGGCCGAGCTGACGCGCCCGCTCGTGCTGCCCTTCCTGCGCGTGCTCGACAAGGCGCGGATGGCGGACGAGGCGAGAGGCTACCTGCGCCGGCTGTCGGTGCAGATCGAGGACATGACGCGCCCGGTCGAGCGGCTCTCCGGCGGACAGCGTCAGGCCGTGGCGATCTCGCGGGCGCTTCGCTGGAACGCCGAGGTCATCATCATGGATGAGCCGACGGCTGCGCTCGGCGTCAAAGAAACCGCGCAAGTGCTTGATCTTGTACGCCATCTCAAGGCGGAGGGGCGCACTGTCCTGCTGATCAGCCACAACATGCGCGACGTGGTCGCGCTGGCGAGCCGGGTCGTGATCCTGCGCAGCGGCCGCAAGCTGCATGACCTGCCGATCGGCGATCTCACCCCCGACGATCTCAGCCATCTGATCATGTCCGCCCCGGCGCTGGCGGCCTGAGATGGCACGGCCGATCATCATCGACACCGATCCCGGGCAGGATGACGCTGTTGCCCTGCTGCTCGCCTTTGCGCAGCCTGACGAACTCGACATTCGGCTGGTCAGCACGGTCGCGGGCAATGTCGGGATCGACCTGACCACCGCCAACGCGCTGCGCGTCCGCGATCTGGCGGCGCGCCCCGATGTGCCCGTACAAGCGGGCATGGCGCGGCCGATGCTGGAGCCGCTCGAGACGGCGGAATTCGTCTCCGGACCCGACGGCCTGAGCGGCGCCGGGCTGCCGGCCGCCGCCTCGTCGGCGGCTCCCGGCCATGCCGTCCAGGGGATCGTCGAGGTCCTGCGCGCAGCCACAGACGGCAGCATCACGATCTGCGCGCTCGGGCCGCTGACCAATGTCGCGATGGCCTTGCGGCTTGCCCCGGAACTTGCGCCCAAACTGCGCGAGATCGTGGTGATGGGCGGGGCCATGGGCCTCGGCAACATGACGCCGGCAGCCGAGTTCAATTTCTATGTCGATCCGCATGCCGCGGCGGTCGTCCTCGGGGCGGGCGTTCCTGTCACGCTGTTTGGCCTGCATGCGACGCATCAGGCCATCGCCTCGTCGGCGGCCATGGCGCGGTTGGACGGGCTCGGCACCCGCACCGGGCGAGCGGTCCACGGCATGCTGACGCGTCCGCGCCCAGGGGGCCTGGGCACGGCGGCCCACCCCATGCACGACCCCTGCGTCATCGCCTGGCTGCTCTGGCCCGAGCTGTTCAAGGGCCGTGATTGCCATGTCGAGATCGAGCTCGCCGGCAATGTCCGGGGCCGCTCGACCATCGACTGGAACGGCCGGACGAAGCGCCCGGCAAACGCCTTCGTCGTCAACGAGGTCGATGCCGACCGCCTGTTCGAGCGCATGATCGATGCGCTCGCCCGCCTGCCTTGAGGATTGCTGGATCATGACCCATCCGGTCGACGAGTGTCTCGCCGAGGCCGAGGCCGCGATTGCGCGCATGAAGGAGGCCGCGATCGCCGCGCGTCACCAGCACGCGCGTGCCGAGCTGATGCGCCATATGCGGACCACGGCCCGCAAGGTCGTCTCGCGCCCGCTCGATGAGGCGGTCGCACTCGTCTCGCATGAATGGATGAAAGCCTGGAGCCTCGATGCAAGCGCCTATCCCGAACTGGCCCATGACATCACTGCCTTCACCGCTGCCTTCTGCGCCGATGCGCGCGAGAGCACGGAGCAGACGCAGGCTGCGATCCGGGATGCCGTTGCCGCGCTGGAAACAGGCTTCCGGGCCATCGGCACGAGCCTGAGCGACCAGATGGCGTTCCGCTCCGAATGCGCCCATGGCTGGTGGCAAAGCGTCGTGGCGCTGCCGGCCGAATTGCGGGCCACTGAGCGCCGCAGCATTCCGCGCGCCGGCGAGGATGCGCCCTTCTGGAGCGCCGGCGCCCAGCCGCATTGCGGCTGAGGCCTCACTCTCCCCGCGTCGGGGACGGCAGTCGCGCCCGGCTGCCTGCCTCGGCGAAAGGTTCTTCTCTTCATTTTGTGAAATAAGAAAAACCACACTACCTCAAGTGAATTGCCCCGGTGGGCGTTCGGGTATAGCTGAATTGTTCGATTTACAGAACAATACAGGCGGCCAAGACCATGGCCAGAGACCCCATCGATACGGGCCTTTCCGCCCAACAAGGCGCACCGGCTGAGGCAATTGACTTGCCCGAGCGCGCTGCTGACCTCGTTCGCGCGTTCGGCAAGTCGGATGCGCGCGACCGTCTCATCGGACTGCGTCAGGCGGTTTCGGGACGGATCGTCTTTACCACCAGCTTCGGCCTTGAGGATCAGGTCCTCATCCATCTGATCGCTCGTGCCGGGCTTCCCATCGAGATCGTCACCCTCGACACCGGCAGGCTCTTTCCGGAGGTCTACAGCCTCTGGCAGGAGACTGAGCGTCACTATGGCGTGGTGATCCGCCCCTTCTACCCGCGCCATGACGCGATCGAACTTTTTGTCCGCCAAAACGGCATCAACGGCTTTTATGCTTCCCGCGACGCCCGCAAATCCTGCTGCGACATCCGCAAGGTCGAGCCACTGGGCCGGGCCCTGGACGGGGCGGAGATCTGGATCACCGGCTTGCGCTCCGACCAGTCGGCCGCGCGCGGCGGCGTCGCGCTCGCGGAGGCCGAAACGGAGCGCGGCCTGATCAAGTTCAACCCCTTGCTCGACTGGTCGCGCGAGGTCGCGCTGAGTTTCTCCAAGGCTGAAGGAATCCCGCTCAATCCTTTGCATGACAAAGGCTTTATCTCGATCGGCTGCCAGCCCTGCACCCGTGCGATCGCACCGGGCGAGCCGGAGCGGGCCGGGCGCTGGTGGTGGGAAGACGACGCGGCCAAGGAATGCGGCCTGCATGTCGGGCCGGACGGGAATCTGGTCCGGGCCAAGGCTGCCACTGCGGCGGAGGCGCGACCATGATCCAGCTCAGCCATCTGCAGAAGCTCGAAGCCGAGGCGATCTTCATCATTCGCGAGGTTGTGGCGACCTGCGACAAGCCGGTGCTGCTCTATTCGATCGGCAAGGATTCCGCCGTTCTGCTGCATCTCGCCCTGAAGGCGTTCTATCCGGCGAAGCCGCCATTCCCGTTGCTCCATGTCGATACGACCTGGAAGTTCCGTGAGATGATCTCCTTCCGGAACGAGACGGCGGAGCGGCTCGGGCTCGATCTGATCGTCCATGTCAACCAGGACGGGGTCAGGGCCGGCATCGGGCCCTTCGCCTCAGGCTCGCGCGTCCATACCGACGTGATGAAGACGCAAGGGCTGAAGCAGGCACTCGACCTGCACAAGTTCGATGTCGCCTTCGGCGGCGCGCGGCGCGACGAGGAGAAGAGCCGCGCCAAGGAGAGGATCTTCTCGCTGCGCAGCGCCGAGCATCGCTGGGATCCGAAGAACCAGCGCCCGGAGCCCTGGCAGCTCTTCAACACCCGCAAGCACAAGGGCGAGAGCTTTCGCGTCTTCCCGCTCTCCAATTGGACCGAGCGCGATGTCTGGGACTACATCGCACTCGAGAACATTCCGGTCGTACCGCTCTACTTCGCTGCCCCGCGTCCGGTCGTGCACCGCGACGGAGCCTGGATCATGCGCGACGACGACCGCATGGAGCTCGCGCTCGGAGAGGTCGTCGAGACCCGCATGGTCCGCTTCCGGACGCTCGGCTGCTACCCGCTGACCGGCGCAGTCGAGAGCGAAGCCGCAAGCCTCACCGACATCATCGCCGAGATGCGCTCATCGCGCGCCTCCGAGCGCCAGGGCCGTGTCATCGACCATGACGGCGCCGGCTCGATGGAACAGAAGAAGCAGGAAGGGTACTTCTGATGGCTGTCGCCGCCGAGAAGAAGCGCCCGGGCGCCACGGCTCCACTCCCTGCGAACGATTCCTCCGGACTGAGCGAAACCGCCCAGCATTCGCTGCTGCGCTTCATCACCTGCGGCTCGGTCGATGACGGCAAGTCGACGCTGATCGGACGCGTGCTCTATGAGGCCGGCGCGGTCTTCGACGACCAGCTCAGCGCCCTCGACGCCGATTCCCGCAAATTCGGCACGCAAGGTGCGGAGCCCGACTTCGCGCTGCTGGTCGATGGGCTCTCGGCCGAGCGCGAGCAGGGCATCACCATCGATGTCGCATATCGCTATTTCGCGACGGAGAAGCGCAGCTTCATCGTCGCCGATACGCCGGGCCACGAGCAATATACCCGCAACATGGCGACCGGCGCCTCGACCGCCGATCTCGCCATCATCCTGATCGACGCCCGCAAAGGCCTGCTGCCGCAGACGCGGCGCCACTCCTTCATCGTCTCGCTGGTCGGCGTCCGCCACGTCGTGGTTGCGATCAACAAGATGGACCTCGTCGGTTACGACGAGGCAATCTTCGACCGGATCGCTGCGGATTATCGCGCGGCCGTGAAGAACCTCGGCTTCAGGTCGATCGACATCATCCCGGTTTCGGCGCGGGACGGCGAGAATGTGATGCGCCCCTCAACCACGATGCCCTGGCATAAGGGACCGGCGCTGCTGCCTCTGCTGGAGGCCATCGTCGTCGAACAGGAGACGCGCGACGAGGCCGGCTTCGTCCTGCCCGTGCAATGGGTGAACCGGCCCGATCTGGATTTCCGTGGCTATGCCGGCACAGCGGCCCGCGGCCGTGCCCGCGTCGGCGATGCCGTCACGGTGCTGCCGTCCGGGCGCAGCAGCACGATCGCGCGGCTGATTACCCCGTCAGGCGAAGCCAGCAACGCGGCGGCGGGGCAGGCCGTCACCCTGACCCTGGCTGACGAGGTCGACATTTCGCGCGGCGACGTCATCGCTTCCGCGGCGAGCTCGGTTCCCGTCCGGCGCGAGCTCCGGGCGCGGCTGCTCTGGACTGGCGAGCGCGCCATGCTGGAGGGCGGTCAGTTCGTGCTGAAGCTCGCGACCCAGGCCGTGAACGCCACGATCGGCGCGCTGGATCACAGCATCGACATCGAGGGCTTCAAGCCGGTGCCGGCGCAGGTCCTGCGCATGAACGGGATCGGCCTGGTGACGCTGCGGCTCGACCGGCCGCTGGCCACCTTGCCCTATCAGGAGAGCCGGGATCTCGGCGGCTTTATCCTGATCGATCGGATCAGCAACGAAACGGTCGCCTTTGGTTTCGTGGTCGCCGAGCCGGGCGCGGGACGAAGCCTGAACCCGGCGGAGGCGCTCTGTACGGCCGACCGCCTGCGACAGGCGCGCAACCGCCTGATCGGCGCTCCCGGCACGCCGGATCGGCGGCTCTGGTGGAGCGCCGTGAGTTGGCGCCTGCTCAGCACGGCAGGACTGTTCGGAGCAGCCCTTGCACTGACCGGCCGGCCCGGCGTCTCGGGTGTCCTCGCGCTCGGCGACTTCGCCCTGCGCCCGACCTTGCGCGGCCTTCACGCCCGGCTGTGGCAGAGGCACCCATCAGCCGCGCTTCAGGACGGCGCCGGCATCTGATCGATCGAGATCGTTTCGCCGGATGCACGATGGCGTGGGTCGCGGCGTCCTCAGCCCGCGACCACCGCCGTCGCCTCGATCTCGATCAGCGCCTGCGGCTCGACCAGCGCGACGACCTGAACGACCGCCATCGCCGGAAAATGCCGGCCCAGGGTCTCGCGATAGATCGGCCCCATATCCTTCAGGCTGGCGCGATAGGCCTCGATGTCCGTGACATACCAGGTCAGCCGCACGATATCCTCGATGCGACCGCCGCCGGCCTCGACCACAGCCTTGATATTGGCGAGGGTCTGACGGAGCTGCGGCAGAAACCCCTCGGCGAAGACGCCGTGCTCGTTCCAGCCGACGAGGCCACCGGTCACGATCACACGGCCTTCGGCGACCATGCCGTTGGCATAGCCGCGCGGCACCGGCCAGCCCTCGGGCAGGATTGCGCGTGATGCTGGAAGGTTCGACATGGCGGAGCCTCGGTCTTCGGCCGTTTCGGCCTGTTCTTGGGGGAATCAGGTCTCGGTGAGCGCCAACTGACGCAGTGCGAAACGCTGGAGCTTGCCGGTCGGCGTCTTCGGCAGAGCCGGAACGAACGCGATGGCGCGCGGGTATTTATAGGGCGCGATACCCGCCTTCACATGCTCCTGCAATGCCTTGGCCAGGGCCGTATCGCCGCGAATGCCCTCGCGCAGCACGACATAGGCCTTGACGATCTGGCCGCGGTCCGGACAGGGCGCGCCCACCACGCCGCACTCGGCGACATCGGGATGGGCGAGCAGGCAGGCTTCGACCTCCGGCCCGGCAATGTTGTAGCCGGCAGAGATGATCATGTCGTCCGAACGGGCCTGGTACCAGAAATAGCCGTCCGCATCGCGCAGATAGGTATCGCCGGTGATGTTCCAGCCGTCCTGCGCATATTTCGCCTGCCTGGGATCGGCGAGATAGCGGCAGCCGGTCGGTCCGCGCACGGCGAGGCGTCCGGGCGTGCCATCGGGCAGGGGATTGCCGGCCTCGTCGACGATCCGCGCCTCGTAGCCTGGCACGGGCAGGCCGGTGGCGCCCGGCCTTATCGCCTCGCGCGGCGCGGAAATGAAGATATGCAGCATCTCGGTGGCGCCGATGCCGTCCATCAGCGGCAGCCCCGTCCGCTTCAGCCAGGCTTCGAAGGTCGCCTTGGGCAGGGATTCCCCGGCCGAGACGCAGATGCGCAGGGAAGAGATATCGCGGCCGTCGAGCTTGTCGAGCATGGCGCGATAGGCCGTCGGCGCCGTGAAGCAGACGCTCGCCTTGTGGCGCTCGATTGCTGTGACGAGATCGGCGGGGGCGGCCTTGTCGGGCAGCACCATCGCGGCACCGATCCGCATCGGGAACAGCACGAGTCCGCCGAGCCCGAAGGTGAAGGCGAGCGGCGGCGAGCCGATGAAGCGGTCTTCCGGTGCCGCCTTCAGCACGCGCGCTCCATAGGTGTCGCAAATGGCGAGCAGATCCTGGTGGAAATGCATGGTGCCCTTCGGCTCGCCAGTGGTGCCCGACGTGAAGCCGATCAGGCAGACATCATCGCGGGCGGTATCGGCGGCGGTGGCGTTCTCATAGCCCGCGCGCGCCATTAGCGCTTCGAGATCGGTCGGCGTGCCTCCGCCCCAGGTCACGATGCGCGGGAGTTCGGGTGTCTGTGTCTGGGCGGTCCGGAGATCATCGATCAGGCGGTGATCGCACAGGGCCAATGTGATCTTCGCCTTGCGGATGGGGTAGGCGAGTTCGCCGGCGCGCAGCATCGGCATGGTCGCGACCGCGACGCCGCCCGCCTTCAGCACGGCGAGATAGGCCGCGACCATCATCGGCGTATTGGCGGCCCGCAGCAGCACACGGTTGCCCGGCCGCATCCCGAGATCGCGGGTCAGCACATTGGCGATGCGGTTCACGCGCTGGGCGAGTTCGGCGTAGGTCCAGACCTCGCGGTCCGAGATGATGGCGATGCGTTCGCCATGCCCCTCGCTGACATGACGATCGAGCAGTTCGGTCGCGACATTGAGCCGCTCGGGATAGGCGAGGCCGGCATCTGTGACCTTGAGGTCGGGCCAGCTGTCGCGCGGTGGCAGATTGTCCCGCGCGAAACTGTCCAGATGTCCTGACCGCACGAACTCCGCCTGCGCCATCTCAGCCTCCGCTCATGGCATGCGCCTTCAGGAGATCGCGCGCGATGACGACCTTCTGAACCTCGCTGGCGCCCTCATAGATTCTGAGCGCCCTGATCTCGCGATAGAGCTCCTCGACCTTGACGCCCCTGGTCACGCCGAGCCCGCCATGGATCTGGACGGCGCGGTCGATCACGCGCTGGGCGTTCTCGGTTGCGACGAGCTTGGCGAGCGCAGCTTCGCGCGTGACGCGCGGCGCACCCTTGTCCTTCGTCCAGGCCGCCCGATAGACCAGCAGGGCTGCGGCATCGACCTCGGCCGCGCTGTCCGCGATCGCGGCCTGCGAGAGCTGGAGATCGCCGAGCGTTCCGCCAAAGAGCTTCCTGCCATTGGCGTGCGACACGGTCTCGTGCAGCGCGCGCCGGGCGAAGCCGAGCGCCGCGGCACCAACCGTCGAGCGAAAGATGTCGAGCGTCGCCATCGCGACCTTGAATCCGTCGCCGGGCCCTCCGATCCGGTTGCCGACCGGGACACGGCAGGAATCGAAGCGGAGCGTGGCGAGCGGGTGCGGCGCAATCACATCGATGCGCTCTGCGATGCTCAGGCCGGGCGTATCGGCCTCGACCAGGAAGGCCGAGAGACCGCGCGCGCCGGGCGCCTCGCCCGTCCGTACGAAGACGACATAGTGGTCCGCGATGCCGCCATTCGAGATCCAGGTCTTCTCGCCGTCGATGCGGACATGGCCGTTGCCGTCGGGCGCGGCCGTCGTCGCCATGGCGGCGACATCCGAGCCTGCTTCCTTCTCGGAGAGGGCAAAGGCTGCAATGCGCCTGCCGTCGCGGATGCCTGGCAGGATGCGGGCTTTCATAACCTCCGAACCGGCAAGGGAGATCGAACCGGTGCCAAGCCCCTGCATGGCGAAGGCGAAATCCGCGAGTCCGTCACGTGCAGCAAGAATCTCGCGGGCGAGGCAAAGCGTGCGAACATCCAGCGCCTCGCCGAGCCCGCCATACGCTGCCGGCACGACCGCTCTCAGAAAGCCGGCCTCGCCAAGCGCCTTCACCCGCGCCCGGCAGGCGGCATCGACATCGTCATGGGGCAGGCCGGGCAGAGTGGCATCGGCCCACTCTGCGAGATCCCTGGCAAAGGCGCGATGACGATCCTCGAAGAACGGCCAGTCGAGCGTATCGCCGAGAATGCCGGTCCCGATCATCTCAGTTCCCCTCGAAGACCGGCTTCTGCTTGGCGGCGAAGGCGTGATAGGCGCGGGCGAAATCCTCGGTCTGCATGCAGAGCGCCTGCGCCACGGCTTCGGCCTCGATCGCCGCCTCGACCGACATCGCCCACTCCATCTCGAGCATGCGCTTGGTCATCGCGTTGGCGAAGGTCGGCCCGTCCGCCAATTCGCCGGCGAGCGCCTGCGCCTCGCCGAGCATCGCTTCCTTGCCGACGAGCCGGTTGAGGAAGCCCCAGCGCTCGGCTTCCTCGCCCTTGAGCACACGGCCGGTATAGAGCAGCTCAGCCGCGCGGCCCTGGCCGATGATGCGCGGCAGCATCGCGCAGGCGCCCATGTCGCAGCCGGCAAGGCCGACGCGGTTGAACAGGAAGGCGATCTTGGTCTCGGGCGTGCCGAAGCGGATATCCGAGGCCATCGCCATGATCGCACCCGCGCCGGCGCAGATGCCGTCGATTGCCGCGATCACCGGCTGCGGGCAGCCGCGTATCGCCTTGACCAGATCTCCGGTCATGCGGGTGAACTTGAGCAGATCCTTGGTGTCCATCGCGACCAGCGGTCCGATGATCTCGAAGACGTCGCCGCCGGAGGAGAAATTACCGCCGGCTCCGGTGATCACGATCGCCTTGACCTCTTCCTCCTTCTGCGCGGCGAGGAAGAAATCGGTGAGCTCGCGGTAGCTCTCGAAGGTAAGCGGGTTCTTCTTGTCCGGCCGGTTCAGCGTCACTGTCGCGACCTTGCCGGCAACGCCTAAACCGAAATGCGCCGGCTTGAAACCGGCGAGCGGCAAGATGGTGGCGTTGGCGATGCTCATGCGTTCTCTCCCCGGCCCGCCGCTTCATCGGCGCGGCGCTTGATGGCCTGGTGCAGAGAGGCCTTGGTCTGTCCGAGCAGGCGGAAGAGCTGGACGATCTCGGGCTGGTCGAGGCCGGCGAAGAGCTCGGCGATCCAGCCTTCATGCCGCTCCGCCATGGCGCGAAAACTCTTGCGGCCCTGCGCCGTCAGCGTCAGCACCTGGACGCGCCGATCCTGAGCGGCCGGGCGCTTGTCGACCAACCCGTCGGCCAGCAGGCCGGCGACGACGGCGGTGACATTGCCGTTCGACACCATCAGTCGCTGCGAGACCTCGCCGACCGTCATGCCCGTCGTCGATTTGTCGAGCTGCGCCATCAGGTCGAAGCGCGGCAGCGTCGTCTTGAATTCCTCGCGCAGGCGATTGCGGATCTCGGTCTCGATCAGGGTCGAGCAGGTCAGCATCCTGAGCCAGAGCCTGAGCTCGTCCTTGTGATCGCCGGGACGCTCGCTTGCCTTGGTCTCACGGTCGAGAATGAGGCCGGGGGAGGGTGTTTCCATCGCTCTAGAACTCCCCGCCATTGATCAGGATCGACTGGCCGGTAATCCCGGCACTGGAGGGACCGCAGAGGTAGAGCACGGCTGCCGCGACCTCTTCCGGAGCGATCAGCCGGCCCTGGGGGTTGCCCTTGACCAGCTCCGCCAGCGCCTGCTCGCCCGGCTTTCCGGTTTTGGCTGTGATCGCCTCGATGCTGTCTGCCACCATGCCGGTATCGGTATAGCCGGGGCAGATCGCATTCACCGTGACGCCGGATCGGGCGGCCTCCAGCGCCAGCGAGCGTGTCAGCCCGATGACCGCATGCTTGGCCGCGACATAGGCCGAGACATAGGGATAGCCCCGGTGCCCGGCGGTAGAGGCGATCGCGATCAGCCGCCCCTCGCGGCGCTCGGTCATGCCGGGCAGGGCCGCCCGGAAGGCATTGACCGTGCCGATCAGGTTCAACTCGAACATCCGCCGGAAACGCTCGGCGTCGCTTTTCAGGAACGGCCCGGTCTCGACGCCGCCTGCATTGGCAACGACGATATCCAGCGGCCGTTCTCTGGAGAGAGTCCCGATCGCCGCCGCGACGGCTGCCTCATTGGTGACATCGGCGAGCGCGAAGCTGTCGGCATCGCCCTCGGCAATGGCGCTCTGCAGGGTCGCCGCGCTGCGGCCGATGATCGAGACATGCGCACCGGCCGCCTTGAGAGCGCCGGCAACAGCCCGGCCGATGCCACGCCCGCCGCCCGTCACCAGAGCATGTCGTCCCGCCAGGTCCATGACGCCGAGCCTCCTCATGCCGAGCAATATATTTTAGGTCTGAAGCAATTTGCAAGCGAGGCTTGGAACGAGCGCATGATTGTGAATTGCGCGCCGCAATCGCCGGATACGTATAGGATTGGACATGCTCCCGCCTTCCGCGCGGAAGCCACGGCGATCCCCCTTGAGGAAAAAATATTTCAGGCTTAAAATAATATCCGTCACAGCCGGGGAGGATGGGTGATGCGCATTGCGGTCGTCGGGGGCGGTCCTGCCGGACTCTATTTCGCGCTGCTGATGAAACGTGACTGGCCGGCGCTGGACGTCACGGTCTTCGAGCGCAACCAGCCTGACGACACGTTCGGATTCGGCGTCGTCTTTTCCGACCAGACGCTCGATACCTTCAAGGCGGCCGACCCCGAAAGCTACGGCGCGATCGTCGACAATTTCGCCTACTGGGACGATATCGAGATCCGCTTCAAGGACACGCTCCATCGTGTCTCCGGCAACGGCTTTTGCGGCTGCTCGCGCCGCTCGCTGCTGATGCTGGTGCAGGAGCGCTGCCGAGAACTCGGCGTCACGCTGAAATTCGGAACGGAAGCCGATGATATCGAAGCGCTGAAGCGCAATTTCGATCTCGTGGTCGCGGCCGACGGCATCAACAGCCGCATCCGCGAAGGCTGGCGGGAACGCTTCCGGCCACAGGTCGATCTCAGGCCGAACAAGTTCACCTGGATGGGCTCGACCCGGCCCTTCGACGCCTTCACCTTCTTCTTCAAGGAAACCGAGCACGGGCTCTTCATTGCCCATTGCTACCAGTACGAGGCCGGGCGCTCGACATGGGTGCTGGAGACGGACCCCGAGACCTTTGCGAAGGCTGGCCTGGAGGGCATGGACGAAGCCGCCTCGGCCGCCTTCCTCGAAGGCGTCTTCGCGGAGGAGCTGCAAGGTCACCGGCTGATCACCAATCGCTCGCTCTGGCGCAATTTCCCGATGATCCGCTGCGAGAACTGGGTCTCGGACAATGTCGTGCTGATCGGAGACGCCAAGGCGACGGCGCATTTCTCGATCGGCTCCGGCACCAAGCTGGCAATGGAGGACGCGATTGCGCTGCATCGTGCCTTCGGCAAGGCGAAGCTCGACGTCTCCACCGCCCTGTCGCTCTACGAACGGACCCGGCGCGAAGAGGTCGAGAAGACGCAGCACGCGGCGGATGTCTCGCTGGTCTGGTTCGAGCAACTGCGTCGCTTCTGGGATTTCGATCCGTTGCGCTTTGCCTTCGGTCTGATGACGCGCTCGAAGGCGATCACCTATGACAATCTCGCTCTGCGCGCGCCCGCCTTCGCCGCTGCCATCGACACGCTGGTGGCTGACGAAGTCGGCCCTGCAGCGCGGCGCAAGCGCGACGGCTCCCCCGTGGCACCCGCATTCCAGCCATTCCGGCTCCGCGAGATGCAGGTCGAGAATCGCATGGTGCTCTCGCCCATGTGCCAGTATTCTGCGCTAGAGGGCCTGCCGACGGACTGGCACCTGATGCATTACGGCTCGCGGGCCATCGGCGGTCCGGGCTTGATCGTTAGCGAGATGACCTGCGTCGCCCCCGACGCCCGCATCACGCCCGGTTGCACCGGTCTCTACAGCGACGAGCAGGAGGCGGCCTGGACACGCATCGTCGACTTCGTTCACGCGAACTCGGCCGCGAAGTTTTGCCTTCAGCTCGGGCATGCCGGCCGCAAGGGCGCGACCAGGCTGATGTGGGAAGGGATGGACCGGCCGCTTCCCGCAGGGGCCTGGCCGATCATCTCGGCCTCGCCTCTGCCCTATTATCCCGAGAGCCAGGTGCCGCGCGAGATGACGCGCGCCGACATGGATCGCGTGCGCTCCGAGTTCGTCGCCGCGGCCGAGCGCGGCGAGCGGGCAGGCTTCGACATGTTGGAGCTGCACTGCGCCCATGGCTATCTGCTGGCGAGCTTCCTCTCGCCGCTGACGAACCACAGGACGGACGCCTATGGCGGCTCGCTCGAGAACCGCCTGCGCTACCCGCTCGAGGTGTTTCGGGCGCTGCGCGAGGCCTGGCCGCGGGAGAAGCCGATGTCCGTTCGTATTTCGGCGACGGACTGGAAGGAAGGCGGCCTGTCGCCTGAGGATTCCGTCGCCATTGCGGCCGCCTTTGCCGGGGAAGGCTGTGACCTCGTCGATGTTTCCACCGGGCAGACCGTCAATGACAGCCGGCCGATTTATGGCCGCATGTTCCAGACGCCGTATTCCGACCGCATCCGCAACGAGGCGCGCATCGCCACCATGTGCGTCGGCAACATCACGACGGCCGATCAGGTGAACACGATCATTGCCTCCGGTCGCGCCGATCTCGTGGCGCTCGGGCGCCCGCATCTGGCGGACCCGTCCTTCGTGCTGCGCGCTGCGGCCTGGTATGGCGTCGATACCCCGCAACCCGTGCAGTACCAGCCCGGCAAGGACCAGCTCATGCGCAACACGCCGCGCGAGCGCGAGGATCTGACCGAGCTCAAGCTCAAGGCCAAGCCGGGGCGGCACGCGGACGCACATTAGCCATTCGCCCTTGCCGCGCGCGAAACGACGGGCGACAAGGCCCGGCGATCAGATACCGCCGGAGCCAAGCCCATGGATGCCGCCAACCCGCCGCTCGCCGGCCGCCAGCCGGCAATACCTGACGGCCTGCGCATCTATGCGGTGGGCGACGTCCATGGCCGCCTCGATCTGCTGCGCGAGATCGAGGCCCAGATCGAAGCGGATGCCCGTTCAGCCTCAGGCAAGCGCGTCATCCAGGTCATGCTTGGCGACTATATCGACCGCGGTCCCGACTCCTCTGGCGTGATCGCTCATCTCATCGACAAGCGGCGTGAACGTGAGCTCGTCACGCTGCGCGGCAATCATGAGGACTACACGCTCGGCATTCGCCATGCGCCCGATCTCGTGTTGCGCTGGTGCCGGTTTGGCGGCGTCGAGACGCTGGCATCCTACGGCATCGACGTGGCCGAGTTCGACGAGGTCGAGGAAGATCTGGCGTGCCGTCAGATCGTGCAGCGTTTCTTCGCAGCGCAACCGGCCGACCACGCCGCATTCATCGCGCAGGCGCCCCTGAACTGGCGCTGCGGTGACTATCTCTTCGTGCATGCCGGCATCCGCCCGGGCATTCCGCTCGGCGAGCAATCCGAGCAAGACATGCTCTGGATCCGGCACGAATTTCTCGACAGCGAAGAGGATTTCGGTTTCGTCGTGGTTCACGGGCATACGCCGACGACTGCGCCCGTCATCCGCCCGAACCGGATCGGTATCGACACACGCGCCTATGAAACGGGGCAGCTAACCTGCGTGGTGCTCGAAGGCACCGGCCGGCGAATCCTGACGACGGGCTGAGCCGGATCGCAACCCGGAACCTCGCCGGCCACCATTCGTTCGAGAACCAATGGCCCCGGCTCGTGCCGGACCTGTATCGTGGGAATGACGGGGCAACCCGCCTGACCCACTCACAGGGACAGGCAGAGTCCAGATCATTGCATTTTCGCAACGTCGTCGTGGCAACACGTGATCTGTTGTTGCATTCGAAAGCGGTTATCTCTGCTGCGAACACTGGCCAACGGGCCAAGGAAGCGATCAGGAGGTCACCTATGAAGCTCACGGGCATCCATCACGTCACCGCAATCTCGGCCAACGCGCCGCAGAACCGGCGCTTCTATGTCGAGACGCTCGGCATGCGCATGGTCAAGAAAACGGTCAATCAGGACGACACCTCGGCCTATCATCTGTTCTACGCCGACGGCGCCGGCTCGCCCGGCACCGATCTGACCTTTTTCGACTGGCCGGCTCCTCCGGCCAAGCGCGGCACCCATTCGATTACCCGCACCGCCCTGCGCGTCGGTGACGAGACGTCGCTGGACTGGTGGCGCGAGCGGCTGACGGCGGCTGGCGTCGCGGTTTCGGATATCCGCGCCATCAATGGCCGCGCCGCGATTGATTTCGAGGATCCGGAAGGCCAGCGCCTGACGCTGATCGCCGATGGCGGTGCGATTCCCTTCGTGGCCTGGGACAGGAGTTCCGTGCCGACAGAACATCAGATCCGTGGCCTCGGCCCGGTGACGATTTCCGTGCCGAAGCTGGAGCGGACCGAGCTCGTGCTGGGCAAGCTGCTCGGCCTCGAGCGCATTGCGGACTATCGCGACGCGGCTCATGCGACCGGCGACATCCACGTCTTCAAGGTCGGCGATGGCGGGCCGGCGGCGGAGCTGCATGTCGCGGTCGAGCCCGACCTGCCGCAGGCACGCGAAGGGGCGGGCGGTGTCCACCATCTCGCGCTGCGGACGCCGACCTTCGGCGAGTACGATGAGTGGGCGGAGCGCCTGCGCGCGACCGGCTATCCCAATAGCGGACCGGTCGATCGCTTCTATTTCCGTTCGCTCTATCTGCGTGAGCCAAATGGAATCCTGATCGAGATCGCCAGCGATGGTCCCGGCTTCGCAACCGATGAGCCGGCCGAAACGATGGGCGAAAAGCTCGCGCTGCCGCCGTTCCTGGAACCGAAGCGCCGGCAGATCGAGGCCAATCTGAAGCCGCTCTAAAGCATCGGCCCGAAAAGTGGATTGCGGTTTTCGGGGCAAAGCCGATGCAAAGACAACGGGTTAGATCATCGGACTGGATACGATATCCGGTCCGATGAACTGGAGGCATCGGCCCGAGACTGGATTGTGGTTCTCGGGCAAGCGGTGCCCACACGAAAGGCGAGATCATCGGATCGGTATCCGGTCCGATGATCCAACGCACCGAGCGGCTCAGCCGAGCCGCTCGGCTCTGATGCGGATCCCGGCGGCGTCACGGTCGAATGTATCGGCCGTGACGCCTTTGCTGCGCAGAACATGCTTCTGCAGCTTGCCACTCGCCGTCTTTGGAAGTTCGTCTACGATGCGGATGAAGCGCGGCACCATGTAATGCGCGATGCGCTCCGCCAGGAAGCTCACAAGCTCGGTCTGGTCGAGTGCGCCGCCTGCAATCGGGGTGACGACGGCCAGGACCTCATCCTCGCCATGCTCGCTCGGCACCGCGACGGCAACCGCCTCGCGAACCCCGGGATGGGCCAGGATCTCGCTCTCCAGTTCAAAGGAGGAAATGTTCTCGCCACGCCGGCGGATCACGTCCTTGAGCCGGTCGACGAAGAAGAAGCGCCCATCCGGCATCTGGCGAAAGGCGTCGCCAGTGTGGAACCAGCCATTGCGCATCGCCGCGACCGTCGCCTCGGCATTCCCATAGTAGCCTTTCATCAGCGCCCACGGCCGGTGCGAGCGAACCAGCAATTCGCCGACCTCGCCCCTTGGCATTTCGCAGTCATGAGCATCAGCGACCCGCAATTCGAACCAGGGTCGCGGCAAGCCTGCCAGGCCTTGCTCTGAAATGCCGGGGCCGGCACTGAGCGGACTGGCTATCTCCGTCATGTTGTAGACGGTGTGCAGATCGACGCCGAAGCGCTCGCGGAACGAGACGGCGTCCTCGCCGAAGGGCACGATGAAGGCCTTCTTCAGGGGGTGTTCCCGGTCGGACGCACTGGCCGGCTGCTTCAGCAGGAACGTCGCCATGACGCCGAGCAGCAAGACCAGAGTGCTGCCGGTACCGCGAACGGCATCCCAGAAATCAGCGGTGCGGAACTCGCGGACCATGCCGATCGATCCGCCGCAGGCGAGCATCGCATAGACATAGAGCGTCGAGCCGCAATGGAAGATCGGGCCGCAGACCAGGCAGCAATCCTCGGGGCCGATGCAGTCGAATGCGTCAGGCCCCATCGTGTAGAGCTGGACATAGGACGACACCACGCCCTTGGCATTGCCGGTCGTGCCGGAGGTGTACATGATCGCCTGGGTGTCCCAGGGCTCGATCGCACGCTCCAGCGCCAGGGTATCGTCCGCAACCACGGCGGGGAGCTCGAACGGGGCGACGGTGACGCCTGCGAGCTGCGGCTCCCGTTGCTCGCTCTCGCCGACCAGCAGAACCTGCCGCAGCTTGCCGGGATTGACCTCCGCCAACCTTGGCACCAGCGCCCGATGGCCGACCATCAACGCCGCGTCGGCATCGTCGAGCACATATTCGAGCGGGCGGCCGCGCGCGGCGGTGTTCAGCGGGACATAGACGGCGCCGAGATAGTTGATCGCGAACCAGGTCGCCAGCAGGTCGGGGCCATTGCCCATCCAGCACAGCACATGGTCGCCCTGCTTCACGCCGGCCGCGGCAAGGGCGGCAGCGTGCAAACGCACCTGTCGCAGCGTTTCGCCATAGCTCCAGGTCGCGCCGGGCCAGAACTGGACGAAGCGCCGATCCGGATTTGTCCTGGCCTGGCGCTCGAGCATGTGGCGCAGCACGCACGCGTCGCTCCCGGGCACGTTCGCGGCATCTGCCAAATCCTTGCCAACCGTCATCAGCCGCGCTCCTCCAAGGCATCGCTCTGATCCGGCCCAGGGGCAGGGCGGCGATTTCTGGCGAAAGCCTGCGGCAGATCCGGCGGTATCGTCAATTGCGAGCGGCGCTCTGCGGCGTTGCCGCTGCTTCACGCCAGAGCGGAGGCTTCAACCCGGCGCCTGTTCACGGATTGCCCTGGCGGTCTCCTTCTGTATGTCGAAGGCGGCCCGTCGCTGCCGGATCTCATCGGGCGAAAGACGTTCGATATTGCAATAGTCCAACTTCCAGTCCGGGGTGGAACTCCAGATCAAGGGGGACTGCACCGTGGTCCGTGGCGCCGGTGCCCGCTCCAGGGTGGCCAGAGCCAGATCGAGCGTGACGTCCTGGGAGCTGCGGTCGTTCGGTCGCCCCGCGGAATTGCCGAGCGGAAAATCCGAAAACAGGAAGCGCGGCACACCGACATATTCGACGATGTCCTTGGCGCAACCCATGACAACGGTCGCGATGCCATTCTCCTCCAGCGCCCTGGCGGCGAGACTGACGCTCTGATGGCAGACGGGGCAATTCGGCACCAGAATCGCTGCATCGACCGCATCCGCCCTGCAGCGGGCGACGATCTCCGGGCAATCGACCTCGAGCGTCACGCGGTGGCTGCGATTGGTCGGCAAGCCATGGAAGCGCGGTGCAATCGAGCCGAGCCGCCCTGAGATCGCCGCCTGGCGCAATGCGGCCAGCGGGAAATAGCTCCCGAGATCTTCGGCGGTCGTATGCGTGCGGTCGATCGCGACATGGGCGATGCGCAGGTCGTGCTCCTCGCCGCTATCGGCGGAATAGACGGAATAGAACTTGGCTGCAGCGTTGTAGGGCGCTCCCGGCCCCTGATCGCCCTTGTCCGGTTGGTAGGGGGCAGCCGTCGTGATGATCGTCACCCGGCACTCAGAAAGAGGCCTCGCCAAAGCCTGAAACGGCACCGCGGCGTAATGCGCCCATGCGTAGGGCTGACCATATCCCAGCGCCTGATAGTAGGTGCTAACGCGCTGAAGATAGGGGATCGGCGCATCATGGGCGGGCGCAAACCCAAATATGTCGCTGCGTTCGCCGACCATCGCGGGCGCTCCTGTTCCTGCCGCGGCGCGGCATGGGCCGCACGGTAGAGCAGCGTCGCGAGGCGCTGCAATGCGCGGATACCCGGAATTGGTCGGCCGCCAGTTCCGGCAGCGCTTGACCCTCCATCCGGTGGAGACCCTAGGACGACGCCATGAAGGAAGAACGGCACACGATTGGCGAGCTTGCAAAGCTCAGCGGCGTCTCGGTCAGGCGGATTCGGTTCTATTCGGACAGCGGATTGCTGCCGCCGGCGACGCGAACTTTCAGCAACTACCGTGTGTATTCCGCGGAGGATGTCGCGCGTCTCGATCTGATCCGGGCGCTGCGCGATATCGGGCTGGGCCTCGCAGTCATCCGAAAGTTCCTGTCGAGGCGGCTTTCGCTGACGGACGTTCTGACCATGCGCCTTCGCGCGCTGGAGGCGGAGATCGCCTCGCAGCGCCGTGTCGCCGCCGTCCTGCGCGCGACCTTGAAGTCGCCAGACCCCACCGAAACCGATCTCAGGAGATTATGGACCGTGACGACCCTTTCCAATGCCCAGTTCCGCCTGCTGGTCGAGCGCTTCTACGACGAGGTCGCCGGAGGCGCGCAGATGGACGATGCCTGGAAGCGCCAGATGATCGAGGCCAGCACACCCGAGCTCCCGGACGATCCGACGCCCGCGCAGATCGATGCCTGGGCCGAGCTTACGGTGATCATCACCGATGAAAGCTACATGGCCGAGATGCGGGCGAATGCTGGGGCCATGTCGACCGCTGAGTTCGACCCCGCCGCCTATGCCGAAGCCGCGAACCGGACCCTCGCCAAGGTTCGCGCCGCGATGGACGACAGCGCAAAACCGGATTCCGCAAGCGGTGCCGCGATCGCGCGGGAATGGCTTGAAGACTCAGCCCGCGCAATGAACCGCGCTCCCGATCGGGCTTTCCTGGACTGGCATCTCGATCAGTATCGGAAACACCACGCCCGTTCGATCCGCTATCAGCAACTGCTCGCCATCTTGCGCGGCGACGATGCAGGAGGCCCGGCCGGCTCCGAATGGCACTGGATCAATGAAGCGATGAGGCCGCTTCTGGCTCAACCGGAGTGAGATCCGGGACGCGGGGGGCGCCATGCCAGGCATCGGCGGCGCCCGTTCGGAAGGAGAGGTCGCCACCGCTTGGGATCCCGCGCGATGGCATCTGCCTCAGGAGCTTTGCGATATCATTGCGATGTCGCCTTGCGGAACCGAATGGCCCCGAAGATGTGGTCGAGCTCTCTGGTGAAGCTCGTGCTGAAGATAACCGAGTCGGCTTCATTGCGCGGCACCGCCATCGACAGCAAGGTCTCCCTCACTTGCTCGCAATGGGCCCGGAGTTCCGCGAGGGTGACATGGGCCTCTTCTACGGAATCGGCTCCCAGCAGCGCCACCTGTCCGAGGATCACGATCACGGCTGCCTCCAGCGCGGTGATGCTCGCAAGCAGAGCGGTATTCCGTGCCGGGCCGTAAGGATCGACTGCATATCCCATGACGCGTTCCTCCCTCCACTCAAGTTCCGCCCAACGATAGGTTCGGCCACCTGACGAAGCTCCCCGGTTTCAATTGCTGGAGTGATGCCCGTCGCGTGTCCGTCTTCGGAAAGGTCTGCGCAGCGAAGTTCAGCGGGCTCCTGGCGGGAACCTCAGGCGCCGTTTTACCCGACAATTCGGCTCGCAAACCTGACATGACGTGTCAGCCTAATGTCAGCTTCAGCGTCGTAGGGTTGCGGGTTGCCGGGCCGAGATGCATGTCCGCTCGCCCCAGACGTGGAACGGCCGCTCAGACTGTCTTCCGCGCAAGGGATGGGAAAGACGAAGGTGCGCGCGGCCTTGCCGTGCGCGGGGACTTCGCTCCTGCCTAGTCATACATCCCGCTCTTGCAGCGATAGCCGACGAAGCAGCTCGCTGTGTCGCGGCTCGGAACCCAGGCGGGATCGGCATATTCATCGAGTTCGCAGAAACTGCGGTCGCGCACGAAGCGGTCATAGGTGTAGCCACCGGTACCGAGCACGATGGCGCCGTTGGCAATGACATCGTGCCGGCTGGCACTGCAGGGCCTGTTGACGGTGGAGGGCCGGGGCTGAGCCAACGCAAGATCCGCGGCCAACATCAGCATCAATGACAGAACGGCTCGGTTCATCGTCGCCTCCGGTGCGAGCGAAGCTACGGCCGCATAGTAACCGCATCGGTTGCGCAACATACCAGTCTTCGCTTGCCGCGCCGAACGGGCGAGGGGTCTGCGTTCCCAACCGGCAGCAGACGAGGTCGGTCACGCACGTCGCTGCCAGCGCGGCAGCGACGTCTCCGCCCGCTGGAGATGGAGATCAAGGCGACGCGCTGGCCTCGACGAGGATTTCTCGCTTGCCGGCGTGGTTGGCGGGGCCGACGATGCCCTCGTTCTCCATGCGCTCCATGATCGAGGCGGCGCGGTTGTAGCCGATCTGCAGGCGGCGCTGGATATACGAGGTCGAGGCCTTCTTGTCGCGCAGCACGACCGCGACCGCCTGGTCGTAGGGATCCTCGCTCTCGGCCTGGCCCATGCCGCTCTTGTCGAAGACGGCGCCGCCATCCTCGTCATCGCTGCCGGCC
>NZ_JBFUIY010000017.1:0-160345 GCF_056401655.1 Allobosea sp. P4_E12
GTGCAGACGCGAACGTATTCGACCGGAGCGGCCTTCCGCGAGGGAAGATCGGCGGCCTGAGCCCCGGCAACCGCGGCGAAGCCGGCGGCAGAACCGAGGAGGAGGCTCTTAACGAGCTTCATTGGTAACCTCCAAAAGAGTTTCGAGACCCTCGGGCTTCGGCGTGTTCTTGACGATCGGCCCCAGGAGACCAAACCGGCGAACCCGCCTATCCCGGTCTTTCGCCCACGTCCCTGAACCATTCAGAGGCGAAGACGAAAAACAGCGACCGGGAACGTCCCGACGCACCTTCACAATACGAAAGGCGGGTGGCCGATCAACCTCAATCACCGCGCCGGGGCCAATTGTCGACCCCCTGTGGCTATCAAGCCACATCTACGTTACCTGCGGGCCGAAGAATTATAGAGATAAACAGACACGGTACATGCCGCAGTCCGGCATCATCAGTGAATATAATTGGTATATAAAAGATTAATATTCCAATTAATGCTCGGATTTCGCCCAGTTAATTCAGTAATCAGCTAGAATCGAACCTCAAAGCCGGCAGGCCTAGGCGGCTCTAGAGCCACTATTTGAATCAAGTACTTATTTATTCGGGCGGCGTATCATTGGCGCCAGAACAATAATGTTTCTTGTCAAAATCCTGTTAAATCTGATGCTTTAACAAGCCTGCGGTTGGTTCACGCAATAGACAATAACGTTATCGCTGGCCGCACGTCCGAATCATGCAGTAAGCCGATCGGCAAACCTCGGTCGGCGAGTTGAAGAAGGCGCTGCGAACGGGGTTCTGTCAGCGGAGCTGGACACGGTGAGGCTGCTGCCGGGAAGCCTCCTCGCCGCAACGCTTCGAAGGAGACGGGTCGGGGCGGCAGCTCGAAGGTGGAGTTGCGGATACCGCGTGACCGGGAAGACACCTTTGATCCGAAGCTGATCGCGAAGTATCAGCGCCGCTTCCCACATCACATTCCCCCCGACGGCTCCTTCGGGATCGGAACATAGTTTGGATCGGATTGGAGAGCGTAGGCAGCGTGCTATCGCTGTCCGTTGTCGACGCGAAGATTGAGCCATGCTCTGCCCGTCAGCTCTGGGCTGAGCGCGGCGTCGAATCAACGGTCAAGAATGCGAGCTTAATGCGCGACCACATCGGGAGAGCCGTCGAACGCTTCAGAAGCGCCGGCTCGCCATTGTACCTGTCGAATCATTGACACTGGCGCTTTCGAGTTTTCCTCAGGAGGATAATCAACTTCCGGATGGTCGATGGGCTTGCGGTTCGCAGGTTTGAACCGAAATTCCGCGCCCGACACGATTCGAACGTGCGGCTTTAACTCGAGGACAGTCTACCCAAATGCAGAAGGCCTGAAGGTCGGCTAACGGCCTGGCTAACAACCGATTTTTCATGAACCAAGACGCCCGAATGCGGGACGCTGTCAAAGTCCCGAACGGGCCAGCCCAGTATCATCGCGGAGCCGATTTCTCCGCACAGGCCGCCAGGCCTCCGTCGGCCCAGCGCTTGCAGTAATCGCAGCGAAAGCGAAGCACGATCCACGGATCGTGCCGGAGATCCGTCTCCAGGGTCGGCGGAATGGTGGGCCTGATCGACATCGGAAGATGACATTTGACTCGCGCTCGAATGAGAACAAAATTAGAACATCCAAGCACCCCAAGGAGTCAAGCTATGCTGCCGTCGCCTACCCCCGCAGGAACTGCCCTGTCTGGCCGCGAGGCCGAGCAGATCATCGCCCGCGGCGGGAATTTCGAGTTGAGCCGGGTCCAATTGAACATCGGCGAGGTGCAGAAGCTGGTTGTTTTCGATCCGCCCTATCGCCTGGCGAATGGCGAGGACTACGCCTTCTTCCTGCCGGGCGACGGCAAGCCGCAGCTCTGGCTGGTCGAGCAATCCGCTGGCGACCCTTGGCACTGGCTCCGCGAGGCAAGGTGCGTCGGGGTCAATGACAACGAGGCGACCCGTCACTGATGAGGCGGGGCGCGATGATCATCACCGACACCCTGGAATGGTTGGCGGCCCGGCAGCGAATGGCCGAGATCGAGAACGCGCGCCCTGGCAGCCCCGAGGCCGACGAATGGGCGGAGCTCGACTATGCGGCCTACTGCTGGGAGGAGGACCACATGCCGCCGCTCATATTTGAACTCTGTCCCGTACTATCGCCGATCAACCGCCTCCACATCCCGTTCTGAAAATGCCCATGCCGCCCGACGAATGCTCGACCAAACTTGACGCTCCAGAGACTTAACGACTTTGCTGCGGGGGCTGGCCAACATCTCCATCTCGGGCGTTGCTGCGGGCAAGACGAGCGCGGGCGATCGAAACGTCAGCGAGTGCGCAACCGGAGTGGAGGGTCACTAGCCTTTGATCCGCAAGTTGTAGTTACCTCTACCTCGCGGTATAGCGAGCCACTACATCTCGGAGATTAATGATGCGCTTCCTGCCCGGCGTCGCCATCGCGGCGGCGCTTTTTTCTATGCCGGCTCTTGCCGGAACAGGCTGTCTCCCAGCGACCAACCCTGTCAGCCTGGCTGGGGCGCCGTACTTCGAGTTCACCGATAAGGACGCGGCCAATCGCTTCCTGAATGTACCGGCTGTGGCGCCGGTCTCGGGAACGAAGCTGCTGCTCGGGAACTTCGTCGACATCCTGCTCTTCGACACGGAAGCGAAGACGATCGGCCGCCTAGAGACGCGAGGACTGCCGGGGAAGATCCAGCCCGCCGGCGTGGCCTATGAGGCGAAGGAGAAGCTTGTCTTCTCCGCAGATTATCTGCTCAACAAGGTGTCGATCTTCCGCTTCGACGGGAGCTCGCTCGACTTCCTGTTCGAGATCCCCGGCATCGTCTCCCCCGAAGGCGTCGCCTTTGACGAGGAGGCCCGCATCCTATCTGTCGCCGAATACGACGGGCACGGAGCTTCCGCGTGGGTGATCGACATCGAGGCCAAGAGCTATCGCCGGCTCTGGCGCCATGAGGTGGGATACGCCCACGGCGTCACGACCATGGGTGGACGGGTCTATGTGACCGGGCTGCTTGACCGTCAGATTCACGTCTTCGACCAGGCCAGCGGCGCGAAGATCGAAACCTACGGGTCGCAGGGCTGGAATCCGAAGAAGCTTCAGTTCCTCTGGCCGACGTCAATCGCGCCGGACGGCCAAGGCAACCTGATCGTGGCGGATGCCGAGAGCGGTTATGTTTCAGTGATCGACCCCAAGACGAAGGAGGTCCGCGCCGTGATTGGTGGTGCCGGTCCCGGGAGGGGCGGGCTCTCGCAGCCGTACAATGCTGTCGTGGCAGACGGGAAGCTGACCATCGTCTCGACGAAGGATGAGCGCTTTGTGTCGATCGACTATCCGAGCTTATGCGTAACTGCGTCTTATGTTCGTCACGACAATGATTGGGCCCATTTCGACCGGGTAAATCCGCCAATGCAGGCGGATGAAGGCGACTATATGTGGTCGTCGGGCCCCGAGATCACGTTCTTCGGAAACACCTTTGTATTCTACAACGCGACGCTGAGGAATAAAGCCACTGGCAACATATTGCGTGTAGGCAGCTCGATCGGACCGAATGGTTACGTCCAGTATAAGCAGATGCAGTATATCTCTGAGAACGGGTATGAATATCTATTTTCGCCGTACGCATACAACGGGCCTTCGGTGATGGCTCGAAGAGGAGGACGTGTATTCGTCGCGAATTTTCGGGCAGACCTTGGCAGAGACGGGATGATCAAGAATTGTTGGGCGGCGAACGGCATCGTCTGTGCAGAAAGAGACGGCTACGATCTGCCTCGTATGCGCGAGATCCTTGGCGGGTGGATCGACGATATTGAAGTGGGCCGCTGCGCGAATGGCTTCGTGCCAGCTTCAGTGCTCGATGAATCGCTGCGCAAGCTCGCAAAAATTTCAGGGATGGAGGTCACGACAGCGAAGGACATCTTTATGACGGACCAAGGGAAAGCATTCTACGAAGCCTACGCTTCGGCACCGACATGTGACGTCGACCTCAAGCGTGTCACTGCGCTCGGCAAGCAAATCATGACAGACCCTCGCTGGGCGTCGATCTACGAGTTGTCGATCGTGTCGGCGATTTTGCCTTCCGAGAGTGGGACCGCCAGGCGCTCTAGCGACGGCGATCACGGGTTGCCGGGTAACGATCAACCGCGCGGTGCCGGCATGATTTCGGGCGCTCGCCGCGGCATCTTGCTCGCCGCGCTCTTGGGCGCCTTAGCGCTTTTCGGCGGCGCATACATGAAGGGCAGAGCAGACGGCGAACGGCGGGGAACTGCGAGCCAGAGTTCCAAGTGATGTTTATCGAGGAGAAGGGTCGGCCATCATGCGCGCTCACGGTTGAGATCGAGCGGCCGCGCCAGATCAAGGCGCAGGGCTAAAGCGCGAAAAGGCCCGCCACCCATTTCGGAGCGCCGGGCCAAGTTCAACAGGGAGGCGTCAAACAGAGCGGCAGGAGCCACTCGACGGCCGCTTACGAGGGCCAGGCGATGGCCAGGCGAGCGTGCCCGGCAATTGTCACGTTCTTCGGCGGCGTGGCGGTACCGTGCGCCCGACATCCTGCAGGCTTCGCTCGAGGTCGCGAATGCGATCGCGCAGTTCGTCCTCTTCGGCCGCGGCTTCGGCCTCTTGCCGATCGCGCATGATCCGGAGAACGCCCTCCAGAGCTTCCGCGATGCGCTTCAGATCCAGTTCGATTTCTCGCACCGGCCGCATGTCAGCGATCGTGCCGCCCGCCAGGATAACGTCTGATGTGCTCGCGGTCGGGCCCGACTTTCGCTCCTTCAGATACTTCGCGGCGGCGAGCCACGCGGCGACCAGCCCCACGCCAACCATTGCACCAATGTTCTCGATGGTGAGGGAGCTAGCATCCATCTTTCTGGGCCCTGTCCATCTGGCCGGCATCCGATGCGGCCGCGACCACGTTCATCAGGTCGAGCACCAGAAGGCCGGGATAGACAGCAAGGCCAGTCGTCGTCGCAGAGCCGGCCCATAAGCCGAAACTGATCTGAAGCCACAGGAAGCAGCTTAGGAACGAAGCCAGCGATCTGACGTGCGGCGACCAGCGGCCGTACCATGTTGAAGAGAATGTGCCGTTGACGATCAGAGCTGCGAGTCTGAATAGGCCAATCGCTATCGCCGTGACCGCCCAGGTGCGCTCGCTCGCCATCACCGCCATCTGAGCCCAGACCAGCGACTCCTCGAACGCCGGACTCGGCGGCAGCAGGATCAGCCCCCAAGCGACCAGAATGCCCGCCAGCACCCATTCCGAGCGCCTGGCGGGGAAGTGGTCGTGGATGCCGCGATAGATGCGCAGGATGATCATGACAGCCACGGCCTATCGCGCCGTCACCGACGGATCGTCGAGCTTTCGCGCAATCTCCGGAGTAGCGACGATACGCGTCACCTCGGGCAGTGCCGCCGCCGACGCGACAAGACCGGCCTTCCGGCGCACATAGAGCCCCCAGACGGTGGGGATTAGCCACATGACAAAGGCGATGACGACCTGCTCGCCGGATGCATCAAGCCACCCCTTGGCGGCAAGCATCGCGGCCACGGACTGGACCAGCGTGCGGATGAAGCTCAGGATCTGCTCGTTCATGGCGATTTCCTTTGTCAGGCGCCGTCGCGCACGGCGATCGCTGCCGCATAGGCGTCGGCTGCGAATTTCAAGGCTGAGGCGACGTCCGCAGGCGGAGCGTCACAGATCTTGTTCACCGCGACGGCTGCCTGCTGGGCGGCCAGGCGATTGCGCTCGGGGGCAAACAGCGTCGCGCTGAGCGCGACGGCTCGGAGCCCCGCGCAATATTGCTCGAGCTTTGCAGAGGCCTTGGCGACTTGACCGTCGGCCTTCGTGCTCCCGATCACCTGGCCTGCGCCGGCCGCGATCTGCCCCCAGCCCGCGGCGGAGGTGGAAGTCTGGCAGCCGGCAAGCGCCAGCGCGCACGCGACGGCGACCGCCGCGAGGATCCGGTTCATGACGATGCTCCGATGTTGGAATGCGGCGTGCCCCGCCGCTACGGGGTCAGTCTCAGACCAAGTGGCCGAGTTCATCCTTGCGGACGTCGAAGGACGGGCAAGCTTTGGCCGAATGAAGGTAGCCAGCGTGCCCGCAAACACTTATGTTCGTCAGATAGATGGAGGCGAACATGCTGCCTACAAAGTTTGAGCTTCAGTCGTATTTGCTGTACGAGCGGGAGACCGGCCGGAGTGACCGGCGTCTCTTATCGTTCCGACCGTGGGGTCTGGCGCGCTTACATCCATGTTGGCGGTCGCATCAGGTCGCTCGGTAATTTCCCGACGATTGAAGAGGCCAGCGCCGCGCGACGCCGGGCAGATGAAGACGCTGGCTATCATGCAAACCATGGCCGCTAGACCAGCTTTCCCAGGTCATCTTTCGTAACATCAAACGAAGGGCAGGCCTTGTTTGCATAGGCCCGGTGCCCGGTGACTTTCTTGACGGTGGGGTAGCGGGCAATCAGCGCTTTCACATGCGCGAGCAACGCCGCCTCCTGGGCGGGGGTGCGGGTATCCTTCGGCGTCTTTCCATCAGCCGCGAGGCCGCCGACATAGACGACGCCGAGCGTGCCGGTGTTGTGGCCGGCGACATGCGACCCGATCTCGGCTTCAGGCCGGCCCGGCGCAACGGTGCCGTCGAGCAGAACGACCCAGTGATATCCGATGTCTTTCCAGCCTTGGGCTTTATGCCAACCCCGGATCGTCTCGACCGAGACCGGCCTGCCCTCAGGCGTCGCCGTGCAGTGGATGATGATCTCGTTGATCACGCGCCTGGTCGGCGGCAGAGCAAAGACCGAACCGGCCGGCGGTGCGCGGGGGTCACCCTTGGCCGCGATCGCAGCCTGGAGAGCTCTGATGGTCTGCGGTCCGACAATTCCGTCCGCGGCCAAACCGCGACCGCGCTGGAACGCCTGGATCGCTGTTCTCGTCTTCGGCCCGGCGATGCCGTCGGCCGTCAGCGAATAGCCAAGCGAAAGCAGCGCGGCTTGCACCTCGCGAGCGTTCATATCGATGATCCAGAAATGAGGAAGCCGCCCGGAGATGGCGGCCGTTGCGGCGTGACGCCAAGTTTGGCTTGCTGTATAGGTTCGGCCGTTCCGCCGAAGTGAAGGGTTATGGCCCGCAGGATCGACGGTTATCAGATCGGAGCATTAATTTGACTGAACCCAGCCGCCCGGCTTTCCTAGACCAAAGGCGAAGGCTCGTTCTAGAAAGCCAATCGGAGCGAGTTTATGTTGTCGCGCGATCTAAGAAGACTTCCTTAGTTGAGATTTGGGACGGGCCATTCCTCACGGGAGTCTGTTGCCTGAGGCCCAGTGAATCCATTCTTTCAATGCTCCGTGCAGTCAAAATAACACGTCATAGGTGTCGAACGGCCAAGGGACGCTATAGAGAACCTTACCCCAAGCACGCGGCAGAAGCTTCTTTAGTCTACTTACGATCAGTTAGATAGTGATCGAACACGGAAGTTCAGCGCGCGGCCAGCATATCATACTTGAATTTTACTTGGGTAAACGCTCAAAAAAGAAATGGGCAATAAATGACAACTACCGTCGCTATTCATCAACCAAATTATTTGCCTTGGCTTGGTTATTTCGAGAAAGCTATGGCGGCGGATACTTTTATCCTCCTCGACCATGTGCAGCATATACGCCAAAGCCTTACGCGGCGCACCTATGTAAGAAAGCACGCTGGGTCCGCAGATCGCTCTTTAATAACGGTCCCGCTTCGCGATCACGATCGCTTTACTCCGATTAGCGAATTGAGAATTAAGGGCGCCGATTGGATCAAAGATCATCGCAACAAGCTGAACGAAGTGTACAGAAACGCACCATATTACGAATCCGTATGCCATAACGTATTGTCGAAACTCGACCTCTTCAAGGATGGAGACTTACTCTCGGAGTTCAACTTCGAACTGCTTCGTACTTGCTGCGTCTATATCGGAATCACTGCATATTTTCGAATTTCATCTAGGATGTCACACTCAACTTCGGGCTCCAAGCTGATGGCTGAGCTAACCGAAGCTGAAGGCGGCTCAGCATACTACAGTGGCGGCGGAGCAAGCGAATACACAGATGAGTGCGACTTTGGAGCGAAAGGCCTTGCTATCTCATATCAGCGGTTCTCCGAGTATACCCGCGAGAAACCTTACGAGCAGTTACAGGGGGAATGGCTTCCCGGCCTTTCGGTAATCGACGCACTTTTCAATATAGGCCCCCTCGCTACAAGAGAATATATTCTCGGATACTCTACTTGGCTTAGATCTAAACCATTAGAGCAGGACTACGATCCTCTTCTAACCTCTAATTCGGCACCGATCTATTAACCAAGGAGCAGAACAATGAGGAACGGCACTGATCTGCAGTTCGCCGAAATGGGGCTCATCGACGACACCGACACAGCGTCGGGCAGTTCGTCGGGCGCCAGCATCGTCCCGGTCGCGCCAGCCCCGCGCAGGCGGCTGGAAGCCACAGACGGCTGTCGAAACGTCAACCAATGCACAACTCTCATTGGGTTTGCCCCTAGCGGTGTCGAACACCGACCCAGCGCAGCCATTCTTGCCAGCCTGCCTCTGCCGCAGCGCGAGCCGACGTCAAATCGTCCGCAAATCCCAAGCGATTACGCTCCACTGGATGGTCGCCCACGCTCCAGCGATAGACATCCTGCTTGACCCCAGCTTGGCCAGCGCGAATGACGAGTATATCGCCAACCTGCCGGCCGTTCCTGGCGAGCCAGAAGTTATCTCCTACAATATGTTCGAGTTCCAGCTCCGCGCGAAGAGTCGGCTCTCCAGTCTCGAGACCGAGAGCGAGGAGCGCCTCATTCCAACTGTCGGCGAGCGCCCGCTCGGCACCGTGCTTACTATCGATCTCGCCAATCAGCGAGATAGGAAGCCCATCGGGATTAAGAAGCCAGCACCAGCCGCCGCGATACTCGTCACCCTCGGCAATCAATCCGACGCGATAGGTCCTAGATAGAACGGAGAACGCGTTTTTGCGAATTGGGTGGGGGACAATGTGCAGCATGCGCCCCACGAACATACTTTTGCGCAGATCGTCAACCTGGAGGGCTCGAAGAGCCCGGATTTTGGGTCGATCGGACGACCTGCCCGGCCATGCGGTGTATGCCACGTCATGCGCGCCCCGGCTACGTCCCGCACCTCAGCCCACTCGCCTCAAGAATCACGAAACATCTCAAATATCGAGGTACTTCGACCCTCCACCTTCCCGCCCTCCGGCAAATAGGATACTGGCAACCCTCTTACAAAAGGGGCCCCAACCTTGCCTTACAACAAGTTCGACGAGCTGTTTTTCTCCTTGCTGCGCTCACCCGCGGGCGATGTACTCTCAGCGAACGGCCAAACCCTGACTTGCGCCAAGTCGGGCGCCGCCTTCCCGATCGTGAATGGAATCCCGCGCTTCGTCGGCGCTTTGGAGGCCGGGCAAGAGCAGGTCCAGGGGACTTTCGCGTATAAGTGGAACAGAAACCCTAATTTCGGGATCGCCGGCGAAACCGCGAAGATCATGACCGAATGGATGATGCCCGTCCTCGGGTGGAAGGACGAGAGAGAGTACGCTTCCTATCTGCGCGGTCGAAAAGTGATCCTCGACGCTGGATGCGGTAATGGCCGCGAGACAATCCGGCTTGCTCGCCTCAACCCCGATGCGCTGGTCATTGGGCTCGACATTTCTGACGCCGTCGATCAAGCCATCAAGAATGCGGAGGGTATCCCGAACATCCGCTTCATCCAAGGCGATCTATGCCAGCCACCACTTGCCCGTGGCGCTTTCGATTACGTCCATTCGTTCGGCGTTCTTCATCACACCCCCGATACCAAAGCGGCCTTCAGTGCGCTGGCACCGCTCCTCTCCGCAGAGGGCGAGTTCGCTTTCTACGTGTATGCAAAGAAGGCTCCCATTCGCGAATTCTCTGACGATTATGTCCGGGAAGAAATCCGCAAAATGTCCCCAGCTGACGCGTGGGATGAGATGGAGCGGCTGACACTTGTCGGGAAGGCGCTTTCGGACCTGAAAGCAGAGATCGAAATCCCGGCCGTTCCTACGCTCGGCATCACTGCCGGAAAGCACGACGTACAGCGCTTACTCTACTACACGGTCATCAAATGCTACTGGCGCGACGGATGGTCCCTCGAGGAGAACACACACATCAATTTCGATTGGTTCTATCCGCAGTACGCTTTCCGTCACACCGCGGGAGAGGTTCGGGGGTGGCTCGATGAGGCAGGACTTGTCGAGCGCGACTATGTCTCAATCCCAGCGGGCATGACGTTTCGCGCCGGACGCGTTTCCTAAGGGTAGAATTGAGCGAGCCATTCGGCCTGCGATTTCACCCGATAGTTCGCCTGCAGACTCAGCACCCAAGCTGATCGTCCTTCCATTCCAGGCGGCAAATACCACCAGACCTCTCCGTTGGTCGGGTGGTCGATCCCTGGGATCTGAAGGACGCGGTCGAGCTCGGCGTTGAAGTCGGCCGGATCCTGCATCGTCATTTCCTGCCAGGCAGTGACATCGAACTGCCCGGCAGCAGATGGCTCGATCGAGTAGCCATCGAGCGCAAGCGCAGCGCGCGACATAGCGCCATTCAGAGGGACGACGTCCTTCAAAGCGGAGCCGGCGGCTGCCTGATATCGAAGGTTGTTGGCCAAGTCGAAAGTGACCCAGGCCCCCCCGACCTTGGCCTCCAGCAGTACATGACCATCATAGTAGCCATTCGGCGCCCCCGCCGTCAGCGTGCGAACCGTCCGACTCTGAATGCCAATGCTCGGGCTGTCACAGATTGCTTTCGCCCATTCGACTGTTTTCCCACACAGCATCCTAAGCTTCGAGGTCGTCGCCCTGGTGGTCTTGTCGCCGATGGTTAGACCCTCGTCGGCCCTTCCGTTGACGACGCACCAGGCCAGAGCCGACATCATCGCAGCCACGTCGGACTGAAACACGATCCTCTGCTGCGTGTTCTGCATTCCGGCGGCGAAGAGGTAACGCCCCTCGGCCGCGCAGTCGTAAGTTTCTCCGCCATAGACATAAAGACCGGGCGGTATCACGAGGCCCGCGGGGAGCGGCACGCTGGCCGGGATCTTTCCAACCGGGAACGACGAAGCCCCCAAAAACCGTTTCGCAAGAGCCATGTGCCGAAACCTATTTGCCGAGGAATGCGGCGGAGAAGTTGACTGGGAAGCTTAGGTTGACGCCAGCCGAATGCCCGGCAGTCACGCGGATCTTGTTTCCGGCCGCCAGCTTGATGCTGGCGCAGTTCGTATTCGGCTGCGGACCGAAGATCTGGGATGGCGCGCCAGCGCTGTCCTGATTGGAGGCGATCGAGGCCCAGGTCGTTCCGCCATCGGTCGAGATGTCAATCGTCAAGACCCAGGGGTATGGATTGGCAGTCCCCCCCGTCCCCGCCCTGGGCAGATTCGTATTCACGTAGGCCGCCAAGCTGAAGAATCCGTCTTCGCCGGCACCGATAGTCAGAACTCCGCCTGTGAAGGTCGAATTTGGTCCAAGCTGGTTGGTGACAGTCCCATAGCTGGAAATCAGCGTCGTCGGCACGCCGCCCGATGCGATGCTATTGCTTCCCGGCGCAGCATTGATGCCGTAGAACGGCGCTGAGTTGATCGTTGACCTGACTTGGCTAGGCGACAGAGGGGTCTGCAAGCGGAACCCTACACCATCGTACCTGACGATGATCATCACTGTGCTTTGGATGTCGTTGGCCACCATGGCCGAGCCGTCGGGCCAGGTGACGGCCTTGGTCCCCAGGGTGTCTACGTTGATGGTCACAGCCCCCGTGCTGGTCGCCTCCGCAATGAAGACAACCGGAACGCCGACCATCTGCGCATAATCGGTGAATGCCGGATCGAACGCGAGGGTGATCGCATTGGCGCTGCCCGCCACATTTGCCGCAGCGATGAAGTTCAACCCCTGAGATCGAACCGCCTTCGTCAGTCGCAGCAGGTCCGTGTCGTCGACCGTCTGACCTGATTTGGTGATGGCGCTCGCAATCTGTCCGGTCTCCCACCAAGCGAGCCAGTCGAACAGCGCACGATCGGCGTCACCGCACCCGAATCCGTTGGCGAGTTCGTCAGCGTCGGGCGCGCGTCGCGTCGCGCTCGCCGCAAACGGCAAGTTGATGGCGGCCATGGAGGCTCCTTAAGCGCAGGTGTAGGTGAGCGGATCGGTCGGGCAGATGAACTCGGCACTCTCGCAGAAGCCGCCCCATCCCTCTCCGAAGCCAAAGATCGGGCCGGTTCCGTAGTGGATCATGCCCTTGATGCCCGGCGCGATGGGGAGCGTCCTGAATACGACAGGAACGATCATCGTCTCGAAAGCGGTCAAGGCGCGACCTGGAGCGAGTGTGACCTGCCCCACGCTGCTCGACACCACTGACGCCGTAGAACCCCAGACGTGCCGCGCCGCGGCCTGCAGGGAGGCAATGTCGTAGAGGCCCAGCACTTGATAGCGACGAGCCTTCAGCATGCCACGATAGATCTCATCATCGGTGATGCAGACCTCGCCATTTCCCAGCGAAGGGCAATCGGACCAGGTCGTTCCGTGCTCGCAGAACCCCGCGATGCGGTCGGACGAGGAAAACGGGCCGCATTTGAAGCCGAAGACCTTCGGTGCCTCGCAGACGCAATGGCACCGCGGTAAACCCAGCCACTTGCCGACAATGGTGAGCTGATCACCGACGGCCGAATCGATATCGAAGAAGTCCGGAACCGCGCACAGCTTGATCGCTGCCGCCTCGCCTTCAGATAGGATGGCGCGGATCAGGCCGAGGAATTTCACCGCCTCGCGATACTGGGTCGCGATCTTATTGACTTCTTCCTCGACCAATTCGCCCGCGACCGGGCATGCACGCTCAGCCATCGGCTACACCGGAATGATGGTGATACGATCAGCCGAAACGGCCATGATCTGGAAGAAAGAGATTGCGATCGGGACGGCACCAACTGCGGCCGGCGTCACACTCGCACGGACCGCAACAACCCGAGCATTCGGATATCGACTCTCGATCGCCTGGCGGATCAGAAACTCCGTCACGTCCTGACCATTGCGTGGGCGATTGACCCCGGTCAGCGACTGCCCAAGCCCGGCTGCAATGGCGAGCGCTGAGGGCGGCGGACAACCGCTGCGATCAGGTTCTGCGTCGACATCGACCTCAATCGTGACGTTCACCTCAGTCGGACGGATGATCTTGATCGACCTGCAGAAGCCTTCGATTGTGGTTTCGAGTGTCGTATTCCCATAGGTGCCGATGCCGGGAACTACGTAAGCGCGGATAGTCCGCGCGATCTCATCATCATCGCCACCGAGGATTGCAACGGCGACGCTGTGAGCACTGATCCCGTCCGCATCCGCAATGTCGCCATCGTTCACATAGGTCTGAACCCATGCGACTCCGGAAAGAGCGGACAGAGCCTGCGACAGGTCCGACATGTCGATGCGGGCCCGCCCAGCATTTGTGATTGCCTGTCGGAAATCGATGTCGCTCTCGCCTGCAGAACGGGAGAGGAGCCGGAGCTTTCCGACCTGATCCAGCCGAGCCCCCTCCGCCTGATCTGGATCCATGCTCTGGTAGACCGAGAGAGCGAGCTCCCACAGCTTGGCGGCCAAGTCGGCATGCAGGCCGTTCAACTCTCCCAGCGGAGACGCCGCAGTCTGGATCACCCCCGGCCCGAAAGTCGGGACGTTGTCCGCCTCAATGTCGGCAAGGATCTCCGGCAGCCGCTTCAGCTCGAAGCCGCTTGGGATGACGCCATAGACCATCGGGACCTCAGAATTGAATGTCGATGACGTCGTCGAAGACGGTAGCGACCTGGCATCGCTCGATGCGCAGGCCACGCGATGCCCGGTCATAGACCGCGCTGAATTCGAGAATTTCGGAGACGCCGGGCGTGGCCGCGATCTCTGCCTTGATGATGCTCTCGGCGAGCGGGAGCTCAGAAGGCGGGCGCCCGAGCACGTAGCGGGTCCACTCGACGCCCGCGTCGAGGTTCAAGAACCATTCCGCCCGCCAAAGCATCAGGCGCTGGCGGATATGCTCGCCGATCGCCTCCGCATCGAATACGAGGATGGGCGAGCCGGTTTCGTCCAACCGCAGATCATTGTGCGGTTGGATCGACAGGCCAACAAAGTCTGCCATGGCTCAGGCCTTCATCCCGTCGATCTTGGCGATAAGAGCCGTTGCGGCGGCCTGCGACGGTGCGTCAGTCGCGGCGCCACCGTTCAGGTGATCTTTGATCAGCACCAGCGCGGCGCGGACAACGTCGAGGAGGCTGTCGCCGCTCTCACTCTTAAGGTCGATCCTGCCGGCGGCGTTGACGACAAGCTTGTCGGAGCCGTTGGGGCCTCCGACGATGGCCGATGATCCGTCCGAACGCGATTGCAGCCCGCTCTTGCCATCCGACTTGCCGAAATGGGCGCCGCCCGCCGGCATGTTGGTTTGGACCTGCGAATCTGAGCCGCCGCCGGGGAAGGCGACCGCATCGGACAAGTCATTCATTCGCCCCGGCGACCCGTCGGCGTCCCCGCCTTCGGTCTGGCTGGTATCGGTGTTGCGCTGGCGGAAGTGGATCGTAACAGGATCGCCGGCCGCCAGGTCGACGTGGACGCCGTGACCGCCGCCCTTCGCCTGGACGACCTTGATGTTCTGCAGCTGCGGCGCCGCCAATTCCTTGTCGCCGAACTTGCGCTTCAGCTTTGGCTGGATCGTCGCCTGCTGGGTCGCCCTGTCGTAGCTGACGATCGTGCCGTCCAGGACCGTGTTGATCTCCCGGCGCTCGGCTTCGATCACGGCCGCGAGCGCCTCATGGCCGCTGCGGCGGGTCGATGTCCCTTGGTAGCCGGCCATTCACTTCACCACCTTGCCGCCCTCGACCCGATTGCCCTCGGCATCGACATAAAATTCCTCGCCGCGGTTGGTCCCGCTGAAGATCACCTCTGAGACGCGGAAGATGCCGCCCCCGTCGTCGCTCTTGCGCTTGTCCTGGCCGCTGGCTTCGTCGAGAAAATCCGAACGGACATCGATCATGCGGCCCGGCGCAATGCTGGGGTTCAACAGAGCCTTGACCTTGCAGCCCTTGTCCGTGACCTCGGGAATCCCGACCATGCCGGTCTCCTTCGAGACGACAGTGGTGCCGTTCAACGTCCGGTCGTTCTTGACCGCCTGGAACTCACCGTTCTGGATCGACCAATAGAAGCCATGCTCGCGACCGAGCTTGTCGAGCTCGCGAAAGCCCCATCCGTAAATCGAGACGGGTCGCTTGTAGGCAGGAAGATCGTCGATCCCCTTCATCTCGCCTTTCGTCGTCCCGGGCATTTCGCCGATGATGTGCTCGATGATGGCCTTGGGCTTGGTGCCGGCAGGGAAGGTCTTGGACACCGCCCCCTTGCCGATTCCCTCGTCGCCGTCGCCGCACTCCATCTCCGACTTCACGTCGGCTGTTTCCTTCGTGTGAGTGACGTCGCGGATCGACCCCTTGAAGATCGTCGAAACCGGCCCCTCGGCATATCCGGCTTTGAGCTCGACCTTGTCGAATTCCTCGCCGAGCTGCCGGCGGTGGCTCTTGGTCAGGTTCCAGACAGAGATCGTCGCGGTGTTCTGCTTCGACCCGATGCTCTTGGAGACGCTGAAATCGATCTTGAGGTCGCGTACGGTGATCGAACCGGCCTTGCCGGAGATCGTCACCTCGACGACGCGCTTCCACTGGCGATAGCTCACGCGGCGGCCTCGGCAGGATCGTAATGGAAGAGCCGGACCCGGCCAGACGGCAGTTCGGTACGACCCGGCTCGACGTCGTCCTCGCCCCAAGGCGCCGCGACGATGCTGCCGATGCCGAGATTGAACGGTGCGAGGAGATCGACGCCCAACACAATGCGACGTCCTGACAAGGCGCGAGCGCCGTCAATATCGAGATCGAACGACCATCGGTTCGCCCAGGTCGAGTAATTCACCCGGAAATCGCAGCGCCGGCCGGCAAGGGTCGTCGTGAACGCCTGCGACGGGGCGTCGATGATGGGCAACTCGCGAAATGCCATGGCTCAGTCGACTGCGATCGCGTTGGAAAGGATCGAGTTAGTGTTCGAGGGGATGCTCTGGCTCGTTCGCGCAGAGACCTGACCGCGATTGGTCGTCTTCTTGGCCGCGTCACTGTCGGTCGTCCCATCATTACCGTTCGCGCCGCCGCTCTCGGTGTTGACGATGATGACTTCCTGACACTCTGCCTCGAACTTCAGGACGCGGCCGTGTTCCTTGTCCCGCGTCGCGCTGATCCGTTTGATCAGCATGTTCGGATAGACCCTCAGCCCAGTCACGAGGCTGAAAGGCTCGGCGGTCTCCTGGACCGCAAGGATCTGCTGGAACGCGGCAACGGCGCGGGTGCCGTCAACGACGGATTCCAACGTCACCCGATATGGAGTGCGCCAGGCGTGATCGCTGATCTTCGCTCCGCTCTCGACGGGATGCTCGGCGATTTCCATCTCCGCCTCGTGCTCTTCCCAGAGCACGACGTCGACGAACACGCCGCCTATCGCGCGGCCAACGAGAATGCAGCTCATGGCGCTGTCAGCGCTCCAGTCGAGGTGTTGGCGCCCTTGGTCGAGATCGCCCCAAGGACCGCGTTGCGCGCGGCCGCAGCGACGGCAGCCGCATCCTGCTGAAGCGTCTGGTTGACCGTGACGTTCTGCGTCCGGTGATCGTTTCCTATGTCGCTATAGGTGCGGCTGTCGGTCTTGGCCTCCGCAGACTTCTGCATCTTCGCCGCGTTGGTCTCGGGCGAGATTTGGCGGCTGATCCACTTGAGCCAGGACTCAGGCTGGGGGAGAGACGTGTCCTTGTCGCGCGCTGGAAGAGCGTTGCGGCGTTTGTATTCCTCGAACTGCTTGCGCTCAGCGTCTACGATTGTGCGGCGCCTGACCTCGCTGGCGGTCTCGTCACGCGTCCCGCCGAAGCCAGAAGCCCGCCGTGCTTCGCGCTCCGTCTCGGTGCGCGCGTCGTACTCGCCCTTGGTCTCCTTGATGAGACCAGTCGCCTTGCCGAATTTGAGGATGGAGTCGAGGAAGGAATTGAGCGGCGGCAGAACGTGCGTGGCGAGCGCGACTCCGAGATCGGTCAACCGGTCGGTCGTGCCCTTCAATAGAGCATCCACTTTGAGGCCCGCTTCGATGGCCTGCTTGGCGACCTCGCTTTGCTGCCCCTCCGACTTGTTCGACGTCGTCGGGAAGAGGCTCGCCGCCTTAGCGATGATGGCCGGAAGATCCTTCAGCGCGATGCTGTCGAGCAGCACCTTAAGCTTGCCGCTGATGCCGGCATCCTCGGCAAACTGTTCGTTCTTCCTGTCCTGCTCGATCGCCTTCTTACGCAGAGCGGCGGCCTTCTTCGGCGCCTTGCTACCAAGCGCGTCAGCTTGCTTGCGGAGGTTGGCAGCCTGCTCGGTCGCGCGCTTGTAAGCCTGAAACACATCCAGGGCGATGGCGGCGCTGTCTCGGCTCTGCCCGGTCTTCGGGTCGACGTTCAAGCTCTGGTCGATGCCAAAGCCCTGGAACTTCTTCTTGGCTTCGACCGCGTCGTCACCGCCCTTCCGGATGGTCCTGGCGACTTCATCCATCGCCCCGACGACCTTCTTGGCCTCATCCTCAAACCCATCACCGAAGCCGGCGACGCGGAGAACATTGCCAACGGTCTCGAGGTTTTGCGCGCTGGTGCCGATCTCCTTTGCGGCGAGCGAGAACTCACGGCGTGCCATGGCCGCTTTCGACCCTGCCCGGGCAAACGCAAGAGCGACTGCGGCTAGACCCGCGACAATACCCAAAACGGCAGGAGCGAGGCGGAGGGCAACCAAGAGGACGCCGCGAAGGATACTGACGGCAACTCGGCCGGCTCGGCGGAGGCCCGACATGGCCGTTGTCAGCAACAGCACACCGCGGCTCGACTTCTTCGACTCGGCGCCGAGCTTACCAACGCCAACAGCAGCGATCCCGGCGGACGCGCCGGCTTGCTTCAATGGGTTGGCGGACGCAATGACGCTGCTCTTCGTCGCGTCGAACTGCTTGGCGGCTGCCTTGAGTTTGGCGAGGCCCTCGACCTCAAAGCCCAGCTTGGAGACGAGTTCCTCGATTACGGCCATAGCTGTTCCTATTCAGGGATGAACTCGGCCTCCCTCACGGTGAAGCCGCCGCGGTATTCTTCGCGGATTGTGACCTTGAAGATCAGCGAGCCCCGACACTCTTTCGGGTGTCCTGAAGCAGGAGCGCGGCTACAGAACCGCTCCAAGTGGTAGATTGTGCGCGGCGTCATGCCCGCGTCGTCCAGTTTCGCACCGGACGTCCCGTCGCGAACGACGCCGCCGCTGTATTGGGCGAAGCCAAAAACCATGACGCCGTCAATGCGCACGGTGTCGCCGGCCCATGCTGGGCGGTTTCGCGCTAGCTCCGCGAATGTGACAACCCGAGGCGTCGCTTGTGCCCCCGCTTCCCCCGCGACCAGCATTATCCCGACCGCGACAAGCGCGCGCATGTGCAACCTCCATCGAAAGCGACGAATGATTGCGGGAGCCGGCGGCGGAGTCGACGGGATCACCGCCCAGGTCGTCCCGCCTCCTCAATCGCCTTCGCCGCCATGTGCTCCTCGATGTCGAGCAGCTCGTTCATGTCGAAGAGGTCGTCGAGAGTGTAGACCGTCCGAAGCTCATGTCGGGTTGCGAGCGGCGGGTCGCAGCGCGTCGGCCGCCAAAGGAAGAGGGCATCTGCAATATTGGGAGCGATGGCGCGGACCTGCGACGCGGACAGGCTTACGCCGCCGGTCGCATTCTCTGGAGGACCGAGCCCGCGCCGTCGGCGAAAAAACTGCCAAACTCCGTCTGCAGCGCAAACATCGCGACCGCGAGGAGCTCCTGAAGATCCATGATGCCGGGAACGGCCTGGTCGCCGTCAATGTGGCAGTGGCGGACCATATCCATGATCAGGGTGAACACCGCTTCGTTGTCCATCTGGCCGACGAATGATGCGATGGCGCTCATGGCAAGCAAGTCGCGCTGGCTGTCGTCCTCAGCGGCGATTGCCTCGATCAGACCGGAGGCCGGGCCGAGCACCTTAAGGACGCGCAAAAGCATCTTCAGCCCATCGTCAGCCGGCAGCCGGTCATAACGAACCGTCCGCCCGTTGATTTTCTTCTCGGCCATCCCTCACCTCTTGCGCGTGATCGCGCGAATGCGATCGCTTTCGGCGACCTTGGATTTGATTTCGTCGATGGCCTGGCGCGCGGCGCTGGCGGCTTCGTTCATCCTGCCAGCGGCCAAGGAGCGAACCGCGTGGGATGCCGCCTGGCGCGCGGCTGTGCAGCGGGAGCAGGTCATGGGATGAATCGGCATAAAGTCCCGTTGCGGAAGCCAATCTAATCCGCTTCGGTGAGGGAGGCCCTGGCTTATCGAAGGGCCTGGGGGGCTACGCATTGAAGACCGGCTTATTGATAGGACTCGCCACGCTCGTCGCATGGCTCGTCTGGGCATTCTTTGGATTCAAACTCGGCCTGTGGATTTCCAACTCGACAGCATTCGAAACGGCCGGCCAATGGGGCGATACATTCGGCGCATTCAATGCGCTTATCAGTGGCTTCGGTTTTGTGGCGGTCATCCTGACCCTGCGATCACAGGGACAAGCACTGAAACTTCAGCAAAAGGCGCTGCAGCAGCAGCAGGACGACCTCCACCGCCAAAGATTTGAAAGCACGTTCTTTGAACTGCTCCGTCTACTGCGGGATTGTAGGGCGCAAGTCTCTACAAAGAACATCGAAGGGAATTCCTTCAATGGGATTGAAGCATTCGGTAACGCCCTCAAAAGAATCCTAACTCACGAGAATCTAGGATTTCGCCTTCCCGCAGGGAATAATCCATATACACAGGTGTACAGTAAGGAAATACACGTCAACTATGAGGTAACGTTGAGCCCTTATTTTCGGGTGATCTACCGAATTTTGGATCGATTGCGTAAGGATAATGTTCTGTCGCGTCAAGAAAAACTTTCTTACGCCAAACTCCTTCGCGGTCAACTCAACAGCTCAGAGCTGGCTTTGATTGGCCTGAATGGGAAACTCCCGCTGGCCAAGGATTTTTCAACGCTGGTAACGGAGTATCGACTACTAAAATACCTGCCTGCGGGGGCGATTAGGAACGAACTGGAGCGGCTTTATCCTTCAGAGGCATTTTTGGGCCATGAGGACTGAGCGATGAGTGATGCACAAAACGAGAAATTCGACCGGCTTCAGGCCGAAGTTTCTCAACTCCGCGAGCTCGCGATGATGCAGACAGCCTTGCTGCAGATCATCGCGATCAAGCTCGGCATCGGTCCCAAGGAATTCCAAGGGCTATCACCGAAGCCGATTCCGACCCCGTTCGACCTCATGGACGAACTGAAGAAGCGGGATCAGGCCGCCGGGTTGTAGGTGATGTCGTTCTCCTGCCAGCAATTGCAGAAGATGACCCATTCCCGCTCGGTCGCGTTGGCGCCGTAACTCTTGCTTGGCTCCTTCGTGATGACGGCCGAGGAGCAGCCGCCGCCCTCCCCTGTGCTGGTGTCGCGGATGCCGATCGTGATCAGGCGCTGGCTGCCCATCCGCATCGCCTTCACGCGCTGCTCGAGATAGGCGTTCATCGCCGAGTTCGGCATCAGCTTGATGGTGACGGTCGCGGACTGGTCAGCCGAGATCGACACGACCGAAGCGCCGTCGGCGCCGGTTAGCGGCGTGCCGAGATCCGTCGGACGCTCGACGACGACCGCGTCATCGCCTTCCCAAAGCCCAATGACCTGCCGCCCGTCGAGCGTGACGGCGACATTTTGCATCGAGTAGAGCGTGAGCGGCGGGCAATTCACAGCCATGGAAGGTGCTCCTGGTCAGAAGGGCTGCCGGATCAGAACCGGAGCGTGATCGAGGTGCTGGCGTAGTGGATGGCGCCGGCGTAGCGGAAATCGACCTTGATATCGGGCGCGATGCGGTTGCGGCGCTGTGAGGCCGGGATGTTCTCCACCCGATCGACGCTGATCTTGTACTCGGGCGTGACCTCGGAAGCATCGTCAGTGAACTCGGCCGCGACCACGCCGGCGGCGACGCCGCGCCTCATCACCCCATCGACCGTGTTGGTCAGGATCGCGACCCCGGGGTTGGTGAAGGGGATGCGGTCATTGTTGGCGAGGGTCGAGAGAAGCGCCTCCCGCATCCGGGCGACGATCCAGTCGGACGCGTGGATCTCGTCGATGAAGGCTCCGGAGCCGACCGACCCCTCGACCACCATCGGCAGGCCGCCAATGTCGACGTAGGTGTTGGCCCGGTGACCCTGCGCGGCATCGATCCCGAGCCCCGGGACGAAGCCAGTGATCGCCTGGACGACGGCAGAGCCCTTGTTCAGGGTGGTGATGCCAGCGAGCTTCTTGAACTTCGCCGTGTATGCATTGCCGCTGTTGATATCGCCGCGCTGTGCCGCCAGCTGGTTACCGCGGTCGAGGTCGCGCGTGGCGCAATAGGCCAGCAGCGCCAACGCCGGATAGAGCGTCGCGTCGGTGTGGTAGAACACGAACGAGCGGTCGTAGCCCTTGCTCTCGATGTATTCCGCGATCGAACCGCCATACTGCGGGTTCGTCGCCGTATGCACGCCGGTCTGAGAACCGGTCGTGTTGATCGCGGAGCCGCCGGCCGTCGCAGCGAGCTGGAACGTGTTCGTCGCCTGGCTGACGACGTAATAGGTCGTGCCGGCGATCAGCCCAGTGGGCAGCGTGCCCGTGGTCGTGAGAACGACCGGATCGCCATTGACCAGCGTGTGGCCGGTCCAGGTGACGACGCCCGGCGTCGCGATCGTGATCGTAACGGTCGAGGTCTTGTCGGGAACGGCCGCGGCAGTCTCGGTGCTGACGTCGTTCGATTCCAGACCCTGCAGCACGGACTTCGACTGAGCCCAGTCGGCCGCAAGCTGCTGGTTGATGGTGTCGCGGATCTCGGCGGTGAAGCCAAGCCAGTAGAAGTCGGGGTCCGCCGCATAGATCGCGTCAAGTTCGTCGGTGATCGGGTTCGCGCTGTTGCGGTAGCCGATCTTGATCTGACGCGGACGCGGGTTCTGCGCGAACATCGCCGAGGCCGCCTTATAGGCCGCGTCTCCGCTGTCGAAATCGACCCCGACCTCGGTCATATCGCTGTAGAGCTTGGTGCGGTGGGTGGCGTCCAGGACGCCGGCGATCGTGTCAGGCTGCACGATCAGCGCGACAGAGAAGCCGGTCGCCGTGGCGAAGCGGTCCTGGCGCGTCAGGGGGACATCCACGACGCGGCTATAGGGAAGGCGGGCCATGCGCGGCTCCTCAGGGTTTTGCGTAGGAGAAGGACGTCGTGACGGTCGAACCGCCCGCGCCTTCGGTGATGACGGTGCCCCTCTCGATCACGTCGACGAGCAGCTGTTCGGAGACGACCGCGCCGAGCGAGACCTCGAACGCCGCCCTGCCCTCCCATTCCTGCTGGATGAGCTCGGGCGCACGCTTGATCTCGCGGACGTCTCGGACGACCAGAGGAGCCATCCAAACCGATGCTTCGCCAGCGCGCAGGCCAGCCCGGAAAAGCCTGGCCCAATCCATGGGGCGCTTGGCGAAGATATTGACCTGAAACAGCCACTCGACGCCGCGTGCCTTGCACATCACGACGCGGTCATCGCCGCCAATGTTGACGTCGCCGAAGCTCTCGCCGTCGACCTCATCGAGATCGCGGTCGGTGATGAAGTCGATCATCGCGTAAGCGCCAACGGGGCGCGGAGCCCCCTGGGCGTCTCGAATGACGTCGACCAGCACCTCTCGCGCCGGAGCGATCAGGACGGCGTCGGCGGCGACCTTAACTAGGTAGGCGCGCAGAAGATCAAACGCGTCGTCCTCGGTCATATTCGAGCCTCGCGATGGCGCGGTAGAAGCCGGCCTCGGTTCGGGCCGAAGCCCGCGTGATCTTGAATGTCTGGCCGTCTTCGCTGGTGACGCGATCGGCCTCTGTTTTGGCGGTCTCGTCTGATGTGCGAAGTTCGGAGCGCGACCAGATCACCATGAAGGCCTCGGTCCGCTCGCCTTCAGGCAATTGGCGGATGTCCGACTCCTTCGGGTCCTGGATGACGGCGCGAATGGCTGTGGAAGACGGAGCGCCAGGCGTCCACTTGCCATTCACGTAGGAACCGGCACCGGCACGAACGAGCGTGGCCGGCCGCGCCATTGCATCCACGGCGAGCCCGGCCAGTCCACCGAACAGCGTCATTTCTTGCTGCCTGCACTGGGAACGCTGGTTCCGGCGTCAAGTGCCCAGGTCACGCTCTGGCGCATCCGCCCGGTGTCGATCAGCGTCCCCGACGAACCCTTCTGCCGAATGGTCGACGGCGCGTTGGGAGGCGGTGTGTTCGACGCGATCTGATCCTGGATCTTGCCGGCACCATAAGCGCCCAGCTTCGGAAGCTGTCGGCTGACCGGGATGCCTTTCACGACCGTGGCCTCGGCGATCTTGCGCAAGTTCATGCGAACCTCGGCCCGAGCCTTGAACATCGCGATGGTGATGAAGGGGCGCGGCGGGATGCCCCGCGACGTCCCGAAATGGTTCCAGATCGCGATCGAGACGACATCCTTGTCCGCCTTGCCGGCGGGGAAACCGACTTTGACCTTGCGCGGGCCCTCAAGCCCCTTCGTGATCTTGGCGATGTGCTTCGCCAGGTCGCCGCGATGGCGATGCGTGACCTTTGTCCGGATGACAGCCATGGATCAGACCAGAGCGACGGCGGGATGGTTGCGACGGAGCAATTCGAGGTAGCGGCGGCCGTACGGCGTCGTAGCGTATCCCGAAGAGGATTCGGGACCGCTTCCGCCGCTCGCCGATCCGGCCATCTTCACGCTGACGTCGCCAACCTTCATGTCGGAGACGAGCCCCGCACCGACGATGCCACCGGCGCCACCGAGGTCCGACGCGGCGATAAGCGCACCGTCGATCGTGAGGATGTGAGCCGCCAGGTAGAGGATCGCCGGCTGATAGTCCGCCTCGATCCAGGTCGTATCGACCGAGGATCGCGCCTCATCGATCGCGGCGTTGATCGTGGCATCCGCGACGCCCGAGAAGGTCGGGAACTTCGTCCGGAACTGCTCGAGCGTCGGGGTGGTGTACGGCATCAGCCCTTCGCCTTCGGCTCGCGCTTGGCGGTGACAGGCTTCCCGTCAGGATCGATCACCTTGAAGCCCTGGCCGGCGACTGCGACCGCGTGGTCATCCGACAACGCGAGCGCCTTTTCCCTGCCGGCGTCGATCGGCTCCTTGCGCCCGCCGAACACCGCGAACTGCGGCTCCTTCGACGGGTTCAGGACGGTGTAGAGCGGGGCCTTGGCCATCGGCCTCAGTCCTTCTTCACGAAGGCAGCCTTCTCCTCATCGGAGAGAGCGTTGAAGGCCTCGGCGTCCTCCTTCGTCATGACATCGGAGACTTTCTCGCCTCCGTCCACGACGAAGTACCGGCCGCCGCCGGAGTGCTTGGCGATGAGCGCCCCGGGAGCATCGCCCCCCTGCTCACCTTCCGCCTTCTTGGGTTCGGCCCTCGGCTTGCCTTCGAAGTCGAACCAGCCGGTCGCCTTCGCAACCTTGTGTTCGGCCGCGGACAGTTCAGCCTCGACGGTCTGCCCCGGCTCGATCAGCACAGTGCCGGCCAGCGTGTTCACGCCGCGCGGGCCCTTCTGGATGTTGGTGATCTTCACGGTCGATCCTCCTCAGATGCCGTCGAGATAGCGGACGGACTTCGGACGGCGGATGTCGACGCCGCCCAGGCGGAAGATCCCCGGCACGTCGAAACGCATCGGGCCCGTCTGCCAGACCGGCAGGAACCGGAACGGCATGGGGATGTGCATCTTCAGCACCTCGGGCGAGCGGCGATAGGCGACCATGCGCTTGGTCGACGAGGCGCCGGCGGTGTCGAGGTAGCCGAACACGCCGCGGATGGTCAGGGGCTGACCGGTCGTGCGGGTGTAGATGTTGTTCTTCTCGATCCATTCGAGAATCGTGGTCTGGTTGACCGCGTCGATCCGACGGGTCGAGAGGTCGAGCAGGACCGAGTACGGCAGCAAAAGCGTGTCCGCCATCTCGACACCGAGCGTGCCGACGAAGATGCCGGTGAGCTGGCCATTGATGTCGCGCAGGATCTGGTCCGGCGTCTTGCTGGCGAAGGTCGTCGCCGAGCCGGTGCCGTCGGCCGGCGCCGTGGTGGCGGTCGGACCGGTGGCATTGACCAGGCCGGTAAAGCCCTTCGCGGCATCGCCGACAAAGGCGACCCCGTCGATCTTCTCCTCCGCGACGCGGCGAGCGGCCGAAGCCTTGTCCGACGTGAGGTTCATTCCGAACAGCTGGGCGGTGCCGAGCTCCTCGAGCGTGTAACCGTAGCCGATCGCGGCCATCGAGACGGAGGTCTCGAACTTCTCGCGGGTCAGTTCGACCTTCGGGACGTCGTGGGCGTTGCCGTGGAACCATTCGGCGCGGCCGACCGAGTCCATCGAGAAGTACGTGACGGACTGAATCCATTCCGGTGCCGAGGTGTCGACCGGGATCAGGGACTGATACTGAATGTCCTGGTACCGGATCGAATAGACGTTCGGCTCGATGAGCGAGGCCTGACGGATCAGGAAGCTCAGGGCAACCTGCTGAGCGTCCTGCATGATGTGCTTGTTCATTAGGATCGCTCCGCGTTAGCCGAGGCGCAGCGCGGCGAGGCCAGCACCGGAAGTGCTGGTGTCCCACTGCGCGCCTGCGATGAGGGTGTTGGAGGTCGAGACGTTCGTCAGAACGCCGGTGGCCGGCACGTAATAGACGGGGTCACCGACGGCGACCGCGACCGACGCTTGCACGACGATGAAGCCCTTCTTCATCAGGGCGACGTTGTCGAACTGCTCGTACTTGCCGGTGGGGCGGGTGATGTCGAGCACCGCGATGCCGACAAATTTCACCGTCGCCTCGGAGTCGACGACCTGGTTGTCCGCAGTGCCCTGGACGCCAACCTTGCCGAAGCCGATGCCCTCGGCATCTTCCGCGACGCGGCTGACGATGACGCACGGCTCCATGTTGAGCTGCATGCCCTCGACCCAGCGAGCATGGGTCGCGGCGTAGGTGGTCTGGATCGCAGGCATCAGGCCGCTCCCTTGTTCTTCCAGGCGTCCTGGAGGCTGGTGACCATCGCGGCGTGGGCGCTATCGACCGTAGAGTGGTCGACAGGCTTGATGCCGTCCTTGATGACGCCGCGCACCGGATCAGCATCGCTGACGGAGGCGCGGAGGGCCTTGAAGGCACCGGAGATGGCGGCGTCGTCCATGCCCTTGGCGGCGTCGCCGAGTTTGGCGTCGACAGCGGCGCGGCGGATGTCAGCATCGGTCTTGCCGTCGGCGGTGATCTCGGCACCGGTGATGGCCTTGGCGTCGGAGATGACCGCCGAGCGAGCCTGAACGGCTGCGTCGATCTGGGCCGGGGTCAGCTTGGCGTCGGCGACCTGCTGCTTCAGGACAGCGATCTCGCCATCCTTGGTCGAGACAGCGGCGGTGAGCTCGCCGATCTTCGTGTTGGCATCAGTCAGCGCGGTCTTGGCGTCGGCGAACTGGCCGAGCACCTTCTGCACGACCTGAATGGCCGTATCCGACATCTCGACCGAGATGCCGTCGACGGTGAACGTCTTCATGTTGGACTCCTGGTGGGAAGGGGTGGCCGCCCAGGAGTCCCCGATGCGGCACTGAGGGCCGGCGCGGCCGGCGTCGACAATCGCGAGGTGGTTCCCGCGAATGTTGGTCTGAATGGCGTCGTAGCGTTCGCCCGCAGGCGTTTTGCCGGGCGTCCAGTCGAGGTCGCAGGCGTAGCCCATCGAGAGCTCGCGCTTGCCGCCTTCGACCGCATCGATCGCGACCTGATCCATGACGACCAGCGGGATGCGGACGAATTCACCGTCGCGGGCGATATCGCCGCCGGTGGAGCCGACCGCATGCTGCTTCCAATTGCGGGCACCGACGGCTTCGGCCGGATGATCGTTCGTGACCGGGCGGTGAGCGAACGAAGCGAGCGCGTCGGTGCTGAACACCTCGGACTCGGGCCGATAGACGCGGACCTGCTCCTGTTCAGGCTTTCCGACCTCACGGCCGAGATAGATCTGGATGCCGGTCCGCGCGACCCGGGCGTCGGCCACAAGGTAGCCATCCCCAGTCCGGCGCGTGCCAGACAAGGTGATCTTGTCGGTGAAGAGCATCGTGAGCCTGTGAATTACGCGGAAAACGCGAGTGGCCAGGTTTCGAATCGATCAGGACGTGCTCTCGTTGGGGAGTCGCAACGGAAGGAAATGGACAAATGGCCAATATCAAAGGACCAAAAGACCACTCCCCTCGTATTGAGAGCCTCGCCGGCAAGACATTGAGCAATCCGAACGCGGGCAAGGTTGCAAAGAGCCTTGCAGCTGCTGTCATTGCTCACGGCGATGGAAAGCCGAATGCTAAGCCTGGCGGCAAGAAGAAATAGTTCAAAACTCGATGACTGCCCGCGCAGTGCAACGGCAGTTGATCGGCTGGCCCGGGTGCCCATCACTGGGGGGGGCCGACCACTTGAACCTCTTGCCCTCCCGATCCCAATGGGATGGGCGGGCATTCGGATAGCGGCCGTCAGGGTTTCCGCGGACTCGCTCGTCCCTGCTCGTCGACCAGACGTATTCGGTGACGCCCATAGCCTGCTGACGAATCCGGTTCAGGTCACCGTTGAAGCTGGCGGCCTGGTCGCGGGCGATCAGTTTGGCGCGGCGCCGGGCGATCCCGAACTCGTCGGACAGGATCTTCTCGATCTCGCGGTTGGCGAGCCCCTTCGTCAGGGCGTCGAGAAGCCTGGTCTCAATCCTCTTGGCGACGTCACCGGTCAGGCCGCGGATCAGCGAAACATTCCGCTGCAGGGCGGCCTCGATCGTATTCTGGATGCCCTCGCCGACGATGACCTGCCCGAGATCAATCCCGATCGCCGACCGCATCGCCTCGTTGAAGCGGCGCGAATGCCGGTCCTCTTCCGTCTCGAACGCCCGCCGATACTCGCTCTTGGCACCTTCAAGGGCTCCGTCGATGAACCCACGGAACGCCCGCATGGCGCGCTCGAACCAGTTCAGGTCGTCACGCATCAACTGGGCCTTGGCCGACACAGCCGCCGGAAGGACATCGGCCGCTACCCTCGCGACGGCTTCCCGCAGGATCTTGTTCGTGGCCAGCCTGAGCGCTTCCTGAAACGCGACACTGGCGCTGATCGGCCGCAGAACGACGCGCTGGCGCTTCGTCTGGCGAGCCCCACGCATCCACTCGCGGATGTCCATGATCAGGCCTCGTCGAGCTCTTCGAATATCTCCGGCCCGAACTCCAGCTTACCGCGGTACGGCTCGACCTTGCTGAGGTCGATGTCGCCGGGCTGATAGGTAATCGTGACGTGCGGCTGGTAGTCCGGCCACTCCGATTCCGCTCCGGCCTCGCGCATCGCCATGTGGCGCCAAGCGAGTTCCGATGAGTTGAACAGGAGAACGACCGCGCCCTTGTCTCCGAGAGGCTCGACGATGCGAGCGCCGCCCGGAGCAATGGTCATCCGCCCCTTCTCGTCGCCGCCCCACGGCGATCCGACCTTCATCCAGTCGAGCGCGGTGCGGGAATATATGATCGTGACGTGCAGGTCGTCCGCCTCAAGGGTGGACGCAAAACCCTGCTCGTTCGCCCAGGTGAGGAACTCGGTGCCATTCAGTAGCTTGCGGCTGACATACAGCGAGCGCGGCCTCGCATCGCCAGTCTGCTGGCGCTGCTGCTCCGCATTGAGGCGCGCCGCCTCTTCCTCGGCAGCCCTGTCCTCAGGCTCGTCGCCGAACTCCTCGAGCGCCGCGTCGAGGCCGGGCATGATGCCGTCCTCAACCAGCATGTTCTGCACACCTCGGGCGAGAGCGAGGTCGGGCACGAGGCCAGTGTCGGACAGATCCTTGATGCCCTTCGTCTTCTTGCTGAAGACCTCGGCCTTCTCGACCTCGGTCATCTGCCAGAGTGGGGCCCAGGTGTAGTGAACGTCGGGCGGGCGGCTGCCGAGCGCGGAGCGGATGGTCACCTCGTCGAGGCGCGACAGAGCGGGCCTCAGATCGAGGTTCTGCCCCGCGCTGATGCGGTCGTAATAGTTCCGGATGTCACTCTGGCCGGTCGACTGAAGCCCGCCGGGCGTCTGGCCCAGCAAGCGTGTCGCAGGAATGTCAGCGGCGCCCGATGCGATCTGAAGGTAGGTGTTCAGCACCTCCGGCAACTGGGCGAAGCTGATCTGCTTGTGGTCCCACTCCTCCTCGGCGTCGATCATCAGGGAGTTGGTGATCGACTTGCCGAGATTGGCGAGCGAATAGCGCTCGATGATGCGAGCCCGGTACTCGGCGGCGCCCAGGCTCTCCATGAAGCCTGGCACCTTGATGATGTCGACCTTGGCCTCTTGCAGCAGCGCGGCGATCGTGCCGGCGGCTGAGCCAGCGTGCATTACCGCGTCGTTTACTGCCTGCAGGACGCTATCGCCCCAGCCGTCGAATGCGAGCACGCGATCGGCGATCTCGGCACCGATGAAGCGCACCACCCGCGACGGATGGATGTCGACCATCGTGCCGGCACCGGCCAGGGAGTATTTCACCGGTTCGCCGTAGAAGGGCGAGAGCGGATCCTGATCAAGCTCACCGGCGATCATCTCGTGCCGGCTGAAGACGTTGAGGTATTTCAGCCCGGCCTTCTTGACCTGATCCGGAACCAGCGGCTCCATCGGGTTGGCATCGCCGGTACCGATGAAGATGACCGAGCCGCCATAGAGCCTCGCCAGCTTCCGAGCCAGCGCCACCTTCCGCTGGAGGGAGTGCCTGGCCTCTTCCGCCTCGATCGCCTCGATCTGGGGCTTATCGGCCTGCCAGTCGCGCCACTCGCGAGTCTCATCGAACGCCGGAACGTCGACGATCTTCCGAGCGATCCAGTCGCCGCGATAGGCGTTGTCGAGCGCCATCTTGTCGAGAAAGGTCAGCGCGTACGCCGCGCCCGTCGACTTGTCCCTGACCGTCCCCAGCCCGGAAATCAGATTCACGAGCGTGTCGGACGTCAGCATGCATTCAGCTCACATTGGCGAGGGTAAACCTCGAGGGCGGGTCGACGAACGTGAGCATCAGCGCGTCCGCATAGTCTGGGCTGGCGATGCCTCGGCGTCGCAGCTCTTCCTTCTTCTCGATCACGATCTTGCCGCGGTCGTTACGCCCCCATTTCACCAGGGACAGTTGCAAGCAGAGTTGGTCGCTCTCGACCTCGCCCGATGGAAGAGCAAGCAGCTCAGTGACGGGATGTTCTCGGCCCCCTTCCTTCCGCTCAAGGAAGAGGACGTGTTCGTGCGTCCGCTGAAGTGCTGTGCGGCATAGCCACCACACCTCGGCCTTAAGGTTTGCGAAGATCTCGTCGGACGTGCGCCCATCGGGCCATTTCCGCTCGGAGGGGGGCACCCCCGTGTTGACCGCGCCAACCTTTAGGCCGGCGACTCGATTCTTCATCAGCGTCGACGAGACGCCAGCACCCACGCCAGGGGCGTCGAAGTTGAGGCGGGTTGCCCCGACCTCCTTGGCAATATCTAGGCCCCAGAAGGCTGTGTCGGTTGTGTCGGGTGCTCCGCGCGACTGCGGTCGTTCGACAATCGCGCCGGCGCGTGGGATCGCCACCGACTTCGCCTTACCAGCGCCGACATCGAGCCCAACGGTCGCGACATTCGAGCGAGTGACCCTGCGGTCTACGCGCAGCAGACGCTTCGCGCTCTCGACCCACAGTGCGGGGATGCAAATTCCCTCGACCGAAGCCGAATAGTCGATGTCGTATTCGCTGGCCCAGGTTGTCGGATCAGAGAAGCTCGCCTGCTTTGCGAGCGCCCATTCCTCGGTCTTTCGCGGATCGTCGCGCCAGTGAAGGCGCATGATCTGCTCGGCACGCAGGATCGAATGGCGCTTCCGGGCAAACAGGTTGCCCATGCCATTGACGGACGAAACCCAGATCACGCAGTCGGTGTTGCCGGACAGCGCCTTCTCGACCGTCTCCGCGTTCGGAACGAAGGCGGCCTCGTCAACGACATAGATCGACGATCGACCGCCACGGCCCATGTCCTCGCCGCCCTCGCCCGATATGACCGCTCCGGTCGCCGGGTTGACGATGCGCATGTAATTGTCGTGCTGGGACCAGACGAACCCCTCGGGCATCATCTCAGCGGGCAGGCGACGAAGCATAATGCGCAACTTGGCGAAGATGCTGTCCGGATTGTCCTTTTTATCGACGTAATCGACTTTGCGCGATCCGAAGGTGGCTTTGAAACCAGGATTGAATAGCCATTGGTGGAGCGCGAATCCGGCCGTCAGGTATGTCGCGCCGGTGTCGCGGCTCTTCTCGATTAAGCCTTCTTCAGCAGCGTCGAGCCTGGCCTTCAGCCACTTGATAACATCGTGCTGGCGCGGCCAGAGCTTGAACTGCACATATGCGCCGCCGGGCTTTCCAACCAGACGCGGGTCGTAGGTCCAAACCCACCGGTCGAACCAGTACCCGACGTCCGCGGCGCACTTGCGCTTTTCAACTTCCCAGCCGCCGCGCTCATCGTCGACTTCACGCCGGCGCCTCCTGGCCTCCAAGAGGTGGGAGAATTCCGAGCTTGCGAAGGACTGGCTGAGCGCGGTCGAGAGCATCTATCTCTTCATCCGTCAGACCGTCGATCTGATCTTGGGTAATGCTGACGATCTGCAGCGTGCCCTTCACGTTCCGGTTCTCGACACCGAGGCCGAAGAGCTTTGCCTTGCCCATCGAGGCGGACACGGCAGCAGCACTCTGCTTTTCAGCAATCGCAATGGTTCGGGCTTCCTCGAGCTCCACAGCCAGGGACTCGACAGTGACCACAACCCGCGCTGCGGCCTTGTCCTTGATTTCTGCGACGCGCGTCGAAACGTCATCATTTGTCATCAGCCGATGGGCGTTCTGGCGGGCCGGCTTAAAGCCAGCATCGCGGTACGCGTCCTCAGGGGTCCGCCCCTTCGCGAGAGCCTGAGCGAACAGCTCGTGCCGCGCGTTCTTCAACGCGCCCATATTCTCTTCTCCACCGATGTGAGGCTTACGAAAGAGGCTCCGGCAGCGCGTTCAACGCGCGATGCATGTCGTAGAGCTCTATTCTGAATCGTTGGCGGGTTTGTCTCGACCTGTTTCGTCGAGGCTCGGATGCACCGTTGCTGCGTGTCGGTCGCCCTCCCGCTGGTCGGGGCGCCCTTGCCATTCACCCAGTCCCCGTGAAGGGTTGGCTTCGCGAGTTGAACCGCGAATTCGTGCGCCCGGCAAGAGGCGTCGTCGCTGGGCCGATCGGAGCGTCAACAACCCCATGGAGGTGTTAACAGCGACGAATTTGCGGATGGTCAAATCCGCAGGCCGGAGGGTGGTTTCTGCTTGACGGGATTTGGGAGGGGAAGCCCGGAAGCGCCACGTTTCGCGACGATGCCGAAGAGATGCCCGCGATTCGGGGGTCTGACAACCACCCCATTTCGGGACCAGATCTTGCGCGTTAACAAGATCATGAAGCTGTTAACGGCGGAGATTTTGCGGAATCGCAATTATGCCTGTGGACACTGATAACAAGCATTCGACGGCGGCGCGGAGTCGATCTGCGTTCGATATCGTGCTCGCTGGGTTGAGCGAAACCGAGGGAACAATGAACCTGAAGATAGAAGCGGCTCGCCGGCAGCTTGGCATGTCGCTGCATCTCCACCTCCTCGGTCAGGATCCGGTCTCGGTGCACTGCCTTGCCAGTGGTGGGTCGGAATTGATCGAGCGGTTTGTCGACCTAGAGCGGGCCGTCCCAATCATCGCGTTCCTCGTCCAGCAGGATCCGGGCCTGACCATCACGGAGGCTCGTCGTCTTCAAAGGCAGCATTGGAATGCGTTCAAGCATGCGACCGGGAAGAAGGAAGGAAGCCCGTTGCGCGATGATGACGAGCTACTGGCCGGCTTCTGCGACGAGCACAACGACGCCCCGCTTTTTATCGGCTGGACCGACTATGGCAATGCTGTCGGCAAGATGCCGATCGAGGCCCAGGCCTATGTCGCCTGGTATCTGGCAAAGAACCCCGCGAAGGTCGCAACCGACGAGGGGCGATGGGAACTGGACCGGCTATTTCCCGGACTAGCCGGGAAGTCCCCCGCGAGGCAGAAAGCGGCGCTGGTAAGGGCAATCGAACGCGTCGGAAAAAATAAAACGGTGATGCGAGACCCGAGAACCGAGCACCGCCCGCTAGTCCTTGGCTGGCCGCCCGCCTAACGGGCGTCGTGGTCATCCTCGGGCCACTCCTTCGGATACCGCGCCTTGTTCTCGGGGCGGATTGGCATCTCTCACCTTACCGCGTCGCCATGGCGATCTTGCGGGCCCGCTCCACATCGCTACGGTCATGCCCGCGCCATGCGGATGTTCATCTGACGGGCCAAGCTGACAACGTGCGTTGAGGATTGATTATGCGCCTACCGACCATGACCATTGTGGCCCTGCTCATGGCGCAGCCTGTCCTATCGCAGCCTCTCACCGAAATTCAGGTCGATGGTAAGATGAAGGAAGCCCTGCATTCCTTCGGCGCCGCCGCCACTGCAAAGGCCTGCGAGAAGGGCACGGACCTTGATGACCTCCTGCAACTGAAGGTTCTCGTAGACAAAGCCGAGGAGCACTTCGGCATGAGCCGGAGCTCGGCGGTGGGCTACTATAAGAACGGGCAGGAAATGGTCAGGGACTTGAACAGCCAGAACAACGGCAAGTGCCTCGACGCCGGCATGTGGATTATGGGCTGGGTCGACGCACTTACCGAGGCCTATAGGCTACGCGGGCTGCTCCACGCGCAGCGGTGACACTGCCGCATCGTCGACCGGCACGAGCAAAACTCACCTCACCGCGACGCCTGCCCGCCGGAGCCCGTCGGCGACGGCGGCCATGGCGATCTTGCGTTGCCGATCGAGGTTGGTCCTCGACAGGACGCGTCCGGGCACGGCGTCGTGGGGCTTGAAGCGGTACGGTAGGCAGTTCGCTTCCTCGACGCGCTCGCGCAGAGTGGCCTGGGCGATGCGGTTGACGCGCTCTGCGCCGAGGCCCGCGGCCAGCGCCTCGTTCGCCTCTGCTGCCACTTCGCGCGCGATCTGCCTGCGCAGCGCAGCGCGCCACTGGTCTGCGATACTGCGACAGTCCCCCTCCCCGTTGTCGCCGGTCCCATATGGCAAGCGGTTCGCGCGCCGCGCCATCTCCTCCGCGAGAGCTGTCGCCCGCTTCTTCCTGTGGTGGAGCATGCCGGCCATGTCGCGCCCGGTCGCAGAGGCGTAGGCCCAGAGCATCAGGGAGTCGGACGCGAGCGCGCGCCCGTCGAGATAGGCCATCGGCCAGGCGAGCGCCTCGTTCATCCTGGAGAGCTCGTCGGCGGTCGGCCGGGCGGCCCTGGCCTGCTGCTTCTCCTTCTCGGCCAGCGCGCGGGCCTGTGCGTCGATCATGTCCGCGAACTCATGGACCATGGCGGGCCAGCCGTTGGCGTGCGTGCGCGGACCGACGCGGGCGCCGGAGCGCTGCAGGATGTCGAAGGCCTCGATCATGCGGACGCCGACATGCTCGGGCGTCCAGTGGCTGGGGATCTCGCCCTCGCCGACGGCATCAACGCGGGCACGCATCTCGCTGACCATGCCGACATAGCCGGGGATGATGGTGGCGATATCGGGCAGCTTTTCCATGCTCTCTCCAGAGGGACAATCGCCCTTCTCAGGGACAAGTCGTAATTGGACGGGGACGTTCTCACCGCTCACGGAGACACATCACCACTTGAACTCGTCGTCGGTTCGCAACTGGTCCAGGTCCTCGGACATGGGTTGCGGCTTGTTCACGATGCGCGGCGGATCGACGCCGATGACAGGCTTGCCGGTGCGCCAGACCCAGTCGCCGTCCTTGCCGATGAAGCCCGACAGAGCGAGGCGCTCGGCTGCCCGATCGCGCGCCTTCTTCACCCGCTCTTTGAGCTTCTCCGGATCCTCGTCCTCGCCGGCGGCCAGACGCTCGTATTCGTCGCGCCAATCGGAGAGCGTGACGCACAGCGTCCCGGGCTTGATGCGGACGTGCGCTGGCGGTGGCCTGCCCTTCTCGCCGAGTGCGGTGGTCAGCGCCCGGAAGGCGACGGCCAGGTTCGGCTTCAGGATGAAGCGGCCGTCCTCGGTCTTTGCGGGCCCGTTCGCCACTGAGCTGTCGCGCTGCTCGGCGACGAGCCCTGCCGGAAGTGTCGAGACGCAGGACGTGATCGGATCGCCGTCGCCGTCCTGGCCGATCTTCACCTGGCGGAGGACGAACTTCCACGACAGGCCCTGCTCGCCCTCGCGCTGCTTGGTGACGGTGGCGGCGCGCAATGGCCGGCGATCGCCATCCTTCACCGCGTTCTGGGGACCACGCGGCGCATCGGCGCGCGTGCCGGACTCCGTCACCCAGTCGATGTCGATTGTCGTTTCGAAGTCGCCGGTCAGCGAACCATGGCCTCGGGGGCGGCCGCCGCCGGCCGGCTTGTGGTGCACAACGATCACCGCGGTGTTCAGCTCTGCGACGATGCGCATGACCCGCGCCTTCACGCGCGAGACGTCCTTGCCTGCGTTCTCGTCGGCGCCGGGCGTCGCGGCGCTGAAAGTATCGAGCACGACCAATCCGAGCGGATCGCTGAAGGTCTCGGACCAGTGCCGGATCTCTTCGATCAGGGCGTTGATGTCGGTGTCGTCGGCGAAGAGGTCGGCCCGGCGCGTCAGCACGACCATATCGACGTCAGCATCAGCGCCGATCTCGTTATGGGTCGCATAGGCGATCTGGCGCCCGCGGAATCCCTTCCCGCCCTCAAACGCGCAATAGACCACGCCGGCCTTCTTGGTGCGGCGCCCCTGAAAATCGAGCCCGCGCGCGACGTGCATGGCGAGGTTCTGGGTTTCGAAGCTCTTCCCCGTCTGCGGCGCCCCGTAGATCAGGACGGCCTCGCGCGCCGGAATGATGCCCTTCACCAGCCACTCGTACTCGCGGCCGGAGGGCTTGAACGTCTCGCGCCACGGCAGCGCGCCGAACCGGCTCTTGAACTCTGGCGTGATCAGCGCGAGGGCGCGGGCCTCGAATTCCTCGAAGCTCTCGATAGGCGAGATGTGGATCACGAGGTCACCGCCCTTGCTTCGAATTGCGGGGCAGGCTTCGCTCTCGCATCTGGGCAACGGAAACGAAGCCCCATCGGACCTATGGAGGATCGCGAATGCCCGCCGAGCTCTCTGCTTATTGGGCAACGGCTGAGGCTTGGTTGAGCAACAGCGCTCTCGCGCCATACTACCCGTTGGCTGCTTTGATCATTTCGATCTGGTCGATCGGAGCGGCGAGAGCCGCGAAGCGATCTGCCAGCGCCGCCGAAACCCAAGCGTTTGCGGCCGTGAAGCAAGTTGAGCATGCCGAGCAGCAAGCGGCATCTGCCACGCTGCAGGCGCGCGCGGCCGAACAGCAAGTGCAGATAATGCGGTCCACCATGACCGTCGACCATATTGGCTCGGCTCTCAAAACTCGTCGCGGGGTTGTGCGAGCAAGAGCAGCTGTTCGCGCGCTCGCTGATGCAGAGACGAGGTTTCGGCAGAGGCCGGAGGGTCGAAAGGCGTTGGAGGCGGTTCGCGACTGCACGGCCGATCTGGAGGACGGGCCTCCTGTTTTCCCCGCGAACGTTCGCCACATCCTGTTTGGATACATCCAGGATCTCAATGCGATCGACGACGGAGTCGTCGAAATGACCCAGAAGAGCCTCCCGAGCCAGGAGCTGGACATGGCGGCGGGGATCGTGATCGCAGCTATGGACGTCGCCATCACGGAAAAGGTCGCAGCACTGCAGAGTTAAGGGCGATGGGGCTTCGTTCATGCCCAATCCACCCTATGCACGGTGACACCGGCCTTCTCGGCCAAGCCGCACATGTTCCTGGTGCCCTTGGATCCGGGGAATGCGATCACAAAGTCGGGCTTCGCTTCGTCCAGCATCAGCTGGTTGCGGGCCGGGCCGGCTGCGTTGCCGAGCGCGTCCCAGTCAGCTGCCCAAACCTTGAACGGCATTCCGCGGCGCTCGGCCCACTCCGCTGCCAAAGCATCGGCGCCGGTGGCGTCCCCTATCGCCAAATATCGAAGGTCGAGCCGAGACACCGCCGCATCGAGGATCTGACGCAGCCGATCACGTTCCCGCTGGGCCGCGTTCTCGTAGGTCTGGCGCAGGCCGCCCGGCACATCATGCGGCACGCCCCCGTAGCTCCGACCGCCGCAGACGATGATCGTCGTCATGCCGACCTCTTCAGGTTGTGGACGGCAAATGCCGGCAGCTTGCTTTGAAGTTCGTGCAAGGTGAGCGTCGAGCCATGGACTGGAAAAACCCACCACGGCTGCTCTGGCAGTTTCTTGCTCGTTATCGCGCCTGGGTTCTGTGGACCCTCGGCACTATGTTCGCACTTCGGCTTCTGAGCCTGGCGGCAAGCTGCTACCTCGACACATCCCAAACTTGTGCCGACTGGTTTCGATACGGACTGCTGGGCCCGCTGAGATTCCAATGGATATTCAAGTACAAGGAGCTGCTTGCCGGCCTGTTCGCGGCAGCGGCTGCAGCAATTGTCATTTTCCCGGCGATGCGGCAAATCCGCGAAATGGCGCGACAATCTGCCATCGGGGCGAAGACTATTGTCGAAACCACCGCTCGCTCTCTCGAAAATGAGCGCGAAGCAATCAACCACATATTGAGAATGACCTTTTTTCTTCAAAGCTCCTTGGATCGGCGCGAGTCGCCGGGCTTGCCGGATTGGCCGGAATTCGAAGAGCCCCGGGAGAGGCTGAAGGGGCTGGAACCACAGCTCGCCATCGTTCGCTCCGCGCGCGACCGTGTGTCCGGACCGGAGCGTTTGAACTCGTTTAGAGTAGCCTATCTGTCCGAGTTTGACCTTTTCAACCATCAGGTCATGGTCGCAGAGCAGATGCGTGCCACGGACAAGCGAATGGGAGGACCTGAGAATCCCCCGCCAAACTACGATCGTCTCAAAGAAATCTGGGCGGCGTGGGGCAAATTTGCCGAGCGCCACAATCAACTCGGTGCGGAGCTGACCGAAGCAATAAATTCGAGTTGGGCGAAGGCGAATAGCCTTGGTGCCGTTGCCGCCGGGGATTGATCGGATCACGCCGCCCTCCTGTTGTTATCGAGGAGCACGTCGTTCCAGTCGGCCTTGGCCGGCGCCATGTGGAGCGAGACGGTGACGCGCTGGGCCTGGAAGCGGCGGGCGGCGGTCAGAAGGCGAGCGTGAGTAGCGATTGAATCACTGTCGCCGTCGCCGAGCAGGATCACCTCCTCGACTCCGTCAGGCAGGATGATGCCTGGACGAGCCAGGTCCGGAAGGCCGTTTGGGATCGTGCCCTTGCCGTTGGGATGGCGGACTGTCCCGGTCGCTGCGCCGGAGAGGTTGCCAAGTGAAACCGCCGACATGATGCCGATGTCGTCGGGCCCATAGCCCAGCTGATACCAGGACGCGCAGGTCTCGATGCCCTCCCCGGCCGCCATGATGCGGCGAACCGGGCCGAGCCGGATCGCGCCGCCCATGACGGTGCCGAACGACTTCTTGGCCTTGTTCTGCTTGGCGTCGCCGGGCGGCCTCAGCTTCACCGGTTCAACGGGGTCGAGGTAGGTGCGATGGATGCCGATGATCTCGCCCACGGCGTTCCGGATCGCTGCGACCATGCAGGGGAAGACACCGAGCGCGGTCTCTTCGTTCGCGTCTGGATCGGCATAGCCGCGGTATTCGAGGCCGGCCGCGAAGCGGAGGTCTGACGACATCTCGGGCGAGAGGAAGATGCAGCGGCGGCGGAGATAGGCATCGGCCTGGGTGCCGGCGATCGGCGTCGAGTCGTTGAAGATCCTGGCCGCGCGATCGGCGCCGCGCTCCTGCTTCTTCGCCTCGACCTCGGCCCGGGCGAGTTCCTGGTCCCGACGCTCTTCGCGACGCTCCCGGGCGATCTCGGGGTCGACCGGCTTGACCTGGCTCTCTCGGCGCGGCGGCGGCTCGCCAATGATGATCTCGCAGGCGGCCATGAACTCGACCTCGCGGACGTGCTCGACCAGCTTGATGACGTCGCCTCCGACGGAGCCGCGGCAGTTGAAGACCTGTTCCGACGGCTTCACGGCGAACCGGTCGGTGCCGTTGCAGAGCGGGCATGGCCCGACCCATTCCGAGCCGGAGCGCTTGAGAACGGCGCCCATCAGCGTCGCTATCTCAAGGATGTCGGCCGATCGCGCTTGGTCGATCCAGGCTTCAACGTTGGGATCGTCGCTCATGCGTGAGCGCTCCCTTGTTTGTATGTGCTGGCCTCGACCGCGAGTTTCCCGAGCCGCTTCCGGGCAGGATCGATCCCGTCATCGAGCACGACCCGCGTGATGCGTTCGATCATGGTGGCGGGGCTGACCTTGGCCTCGCGGGCGAGCTCCCGGATCAGCCGGGCGCGGCGGTCGGAGATGTAGCAGCCGAAGCGCCGAGAGCCGGGACGGGACAGCGGGATGCTGAACCGGTCCGCTATCGCGCAGACTCGGACATGGCTGATCCCCATCTCCTTCGCGACCTCGCGGCTGGTGAGCCCGTTCGCGGTCAGCGCGGCGATGTCCTTGGCCCGCTCGCGCGCGCTCACGTGCTTGGTTCGATCGCTCATGGCTTCGCTTTCTCCACCGCGATGAACGCGTGCTTGCCGGCTATCACCGCGTTCTTGACGGTTCGGTTGGGCCAATCGGGGGTCATTGCCGCGCCGTCCGCCTTGATCTGCTCGAGCATCGACGCGACGGCGGTCAGTAGGGCTGCCTCGCGGATTGCGTCGGTGCTGATGACCTTGTTCTCGCGCCGGTACCGCTCTTCCCGAGCGCGCAGCGCCCGGGCTCGGCTTTCGACGACGTCGATGCAGGCGGTGACGAACTCGCCTCCGGGCAGGGACTTCACATCGCTGAGGGGATCGGACGCGACGCTCATGCCCTCCTCCGCCGTTCTTGCTTCGCTGCGGCGCGGGCGAACCGCTCATTGTCGGCCTGCTCGGCAACCTTGGCCTGAAGCATGGGCGAGACGTATTGAGCGTGCTTGGCGGCGACCTGCAGAGAGCCCCAGTAGAAGATCGCGGCGGCGTCGGCCTCGTCGAGATTGTTCGGCGCCCATTCCATCGCCGCGCACATCAGTCGCGCGTGCTGCTTAGGATCTTCGGGCCGACCCTGCCCCAGGAAGGACTTCCGAACGGTTTGGACATGCGCCTTGCGAGCCGCGATGCCCTTCATGCCGGTGATGAATTCGACGGTGCCGACCATCTTGGCCAGCACGATGGTGGTGTGCGCCGAGGAGAGAACGCGATCGATCGCCGCCTCATAGAAGATGTGATCGGGCTTGCTCACCCGGATCCATTCGATCAGCCAGCGACCCAGCTTCATCATGGCCGCCGTCTCGTCGATGTCGTTGCCCTTGATGGAAAGGAAGGTCGGCCGCTCCCCGACGCGCCCGAAGGCGACGCCGGTGCAGGTCTTGCTGATGTCGAGCGCGAGGATCACTGGCGCGGTCACAGGCTGGCCCTCCCCGCGAGGAAGGCAAGCGCCAGGGACCCGACGATCAGGAGCGCTCCCGCGGTGGAGTTACGGCCGAATACGTCATCGCGCTCGCTCGCACCGCCCATGCTGGTGACGATCGCCCCGGCCAAGGCGACCAGAACGGCGAGCACGGAGAGCGTGAACGCGTTCATGACGCGCTCCGCAGGCGGACGTTGATCTTGTCGAGGTAGAGGTCGAGCCCATGCTCGGCGAGGCGCGGACGCTCGAACCCGAGCGCGGTCTTCGCGACGTCTGCGTTCGGCCACCCGGCGACGCGGGCGACCACATCGAGGCCGAACATCTGGCCGCCCTTCAGCCGATCCAGTGCCCGCGCCAGGTTCGCGCCGGCGACCTCATATGCGCCCTGGCGCGTCTGGACCTTCCGGAACTTGACGTCGACGGCGATCAGGTCGCCGGGCTCGATCGAAAACCGGGCGGGAGAGGCGGCGTCGCCCGCTCCCGCTACTGCCGTCCGCCCGGCAGCGAGCCTACCGGCTGGCTCCGCATTGGCCGGCGGGATCGCCCCTGTCGTGGCCTTTGCTTCATCGTCAGCTTTCGCGAGGGAACTAGTGCGTTCGTCCACCACCGGCGCGGGATCGGCAGGCTCTGGACAGCCTTCCCCCGCGCCGGTCGGCGTGACGAATTGATCGGAATGCGCGGAACTAGCAGAAACGCCGTCCCCGGCCGCGCATGCTTCCGATCCTTCTTGCGGCCTTGCACCGCCCGCTCCTTCGTTCTGGACTGCGGGGAGTCTACCCGGGGGGGCGATCTCTGAAGGGATTGCGAGGCGGTACCGAGCCGCCCGGCGCGACGGATGAGCCCGATCGGACACCAGCCGGAAGGGCGAGCCCGACCGCTCGAGGTCGAGGTTGATGTCGCGCAGCTGCGAGGATGCGGCCTTGGTGTTCGGGACCGCCCGGCGGCGCACCAGGTCGGTGAGGCCCAACGTCTCGCTCTTGAGCAAGGTGATGATCTTCGCGCGGCGCTCGGTCGTCCTGATCTCAACGCCGTCGAGATCGACCAGCACCGGCGGACGGCCGGCGTCGCCAACGGCGCGGCGATGCGGGCGATCGGCCGCGACTGGCAGGATGCTCAGAGCCGTGCTCATGATCGGATCGGGCGCGCTCTTGTCGAGCAGGCCGACGAGGATCTGAACCAGGCGGTCGGTGGCGCGCTGCTGGTCCTGGATTGCTCGGATGATCTCGTAGGGAGAAGGCTGGATCGTCATGCCGCCATCCCCTTCCGCATCTCGCCGTCTTTGTACCGGGCGAAACCGGCAGGCACCGCGACGATGGTCAGGCAGTGCGCGCACCAGGAGGTGGCTCCGACCACCGGACGTCCGCAGACCATCTTTTCGTCGATCGGTGCATCATCCCAGCCCGGCTGGGGCATCGAGCATTCGAAGCGGCTGCGATCGAGGAACCGCACCGGGGTGGAGGTATCCTGCGCCGCGGCGACGATGCGCTCGAACTTGTCGAGAGCCTTGTCGGCGACCGCCTGGAACATCTCCTGACGCTCCTTCCCCTTGGCAGTGATGCCGATGACCTTGGCGGACAGCGTCGGCGCTGACGGCTTCTGCCGCTTGATCGAAGCCTTCTTCGGCGTCAGCTGCTTGATGCGCTGCAGGCCGAGGCGCCTCATTTTTCCGATCACGGTGTTTCGGGTCGGGGCGCCGATGCTGACCGCGATCTCTTTGCTCGAGCATCCTTGCGCGTGCAGGGCGCGCACGGCATCAACGCGCTCGTCTGTCCAGGCGAAGGCCGTCATCAGAACGACCTCCGGCGGGCTTCGTCCTCTAGCGTGAGGCGCGGCGCGTCGATGCAGTCGTCCTGATCTGCGGCCGGACTCCGATAGGTGACCATCTTGAACAGGCCCCAGAAGATCAACCCTGCAAGCACGAGGAAGATCGCGGAACCTGGATCGGGGATGAAGCGGCCCATGGCGTCCCCCTCAGTTCAGCTGCTTCACGCCGGCGCGCAGCGCCTTGGCGTTAGCTTTGCCGGCCGCAACTTCGGCGGCTCCGGCGCCCTCCCCGTCGTCATCGGTCAGGCTGTCGACCGCGTCGGAGTTCCTCAGAGCGACCTCGCCGAGCGGCAGGTCCGAGAGCATTCCAAGCGCGTGCTTGATCTGATCGAAGGTCTCGGCCTGGTCCTCCTCGAGCTCCTCGCGGAGGTTCTCGATCTGAACGAGGAGCCGGCGCTCCTTGATGACCGCCTTGAGTTCCTTTCGAGGAATTCCGGCGTCCTTTGCGCGGTCGAAGACCTCGCCGATCAGCTCCTGCACGCTCTTCACGCGCTGGGCGTGTTCGCCCTTGTAGGAGGCGATCGTGTCGTGGTGCCGCTCGATGTCGGTCACGAACCGCTGCAGGACGACCGCGTCGAATCCGTTGCTCATGTCAGGCGTTCCTCTTGGTGCGGATGGCTGCGCAGGCCTGGCGCGCCTGCTCGATGGCCTTGGCGGCCTGTTGCAGTTCTCGATCGATCAGGGTGGCGTCGGCGGGACTGAGGCCGTCGGTGACCAGTTCGGCGTAGATCTTGCCGAGGTCGGCAACCTCGCCCATCACGGCGCCGACGGAGCTGTGAATGCAGGTCTTGCCAACCGGGCCTTCTTCCTGGGCGACCAGATCGAACCCCATCATCGCCGCCATGGCCTGCGTGACGATCGGCTGACCAACGAACGCCTCAAGCTTCGACAGCTGGAAGACGTTCATGAAGGCTTCGGGCGGATCGACATGCATGCGGCCCAGCTGCGCCTTCTTCAGGCTCAAGGGCTTCGCCGCGTCGCCGCATCCGCCAGCTTCGGCGATGAGTTCCCTCATCGCTGCGTGGATCCGTTTCTCCCGGGGCGTCATCTCGTACATCGGTCGACTCTTCGATTGGGGAGACGGAGGCGGTGAAAATCTCGGTGCTTGACGCCGGCTGGAGCCCTATCTCTGGACCGTGAGCAGCGTGGCGTTGCGTCAGGAGGGCTTGGGGAGTGGAGCGTTCATCAGGCGGCCACCTCGCGGGCGGCTGGCGCGAATTTCTCAGCCCGGAGCCGTCGAAACAGCGCGAAGTCGAGGTCAATGACGCCGTGGTTTGAGGCCGCCTCGATGAGAAGCCCCCAATACTCGGCGGGGATCGAGCCGCGCGCCTTCATCACGCGCACATGGCTCTCTTTCACCCCGAGGATCTCGGCGACGGCCTTTACGCCGAAGGCGTCGATAACTGATGAGAAGCTGTCCATGGATGAATCGCTACAACAAGTAGCGATGCGCGTCAACACAGCGCGTAGCGATCAGGCCGCTACAATGCGTAGCATGGCCGACGATAAGATCAGGAAGCAGCAGGGAGAGCGCCTGGCGCAAGCGCGGGCGCGCGCCGGGTGGCGATCAGCACGATCGGCTGCGCTGGACAATCAGTGGGCTGAGTCCACCTACCGCGCTCACGAGAACGGCTCGCGCACAATCGGGCAGGACGACGCGGAAACCYACGCTCGCCGGTTTAAGGCGGCAGGCGTCGATGTGACCGCGCAAGGAATTCTATTCGGCTTCGAAGCCCCGATCGCACCTGAAGCGCAGGAAGGTAATTCTCCGTCGCCTGGAGGCTATGTCGAAGAGCCTAACGCTATTCTTGAGGGCCCCGCGATGCAGCGGTGGACGCCTCCGGTACGCGACATCGAAGAGCTCGGCGTTGGGGTGGCGAGCATCGACGATGACGACAGCGCCTTCGAGTTCAATGGGCAAGTGGTCGACCGAGTCGTTCGCCCCCCGGGACTGCTGAATCGGCCTGGGGTGTTCGCCCTCCGTGTAGCCAATCTGTCGATGTGGCCCAGGTTTCGCGACGGAGAGCGCGTTTACGTCGACCTGAAGAAGCCAGCGATCGAGGACTTCGTCGTCGTCGAGCTCAAGCCCACCGAGGAAGGGCGGCCCGGCAAGGCATTTGTGAAGATGCTGGTAGCGCGCGATGCGCGAAAGGTCGTGGTGGAGCAGTTCAATCCGCCAGGTCGCCTCGAGTTCGGCAATCAGGAGATCCTTCGTATCTTCCGCGTAATCCCGACCGAAGAGCTCTGGGGCTAGCTCTCTCGCGAGCCAAATACGTGCGCGCAGGATTCGCGCGACGCGCCTACGCGGGACAGAGATATAAACCTATAACCAGTATAGCTCCTCACCTCGACGGTTCAGGGCTATTGCGACGTTGCCGAGAGGGGGCGCCCAGAGCGCCCCACCGACCGTCGAGCCAGACTCACCGCTTACGAACTACGGCCTGCTCTACGTCGCGCGAATTTCGCGTGCGCCGACGATTGTTCGCTTGAAAACTGGGATCAGCGAGAGCCGATGACGCTCTCCGCAGGCTGCACAGACCAGCTTGCCGCGCACATCTTCCATTCGCTGGTAGCCCCGCTCCGCAAGGCCCGAAAGCGCTTCTTCCTCCAGTCGCCTGCCTCTGCCGCAGGGGTCGCACGCCACTTCCAGTGCCTGCAATTGATCCAACTGTGGGACCGGAATTCTGCGCTCCGACCAAGCCATACTCATCACGCTCGCCCTGTCATTCGTTCTCGTTAGGTTCTCATTTACGACTCAGCTCGCGTCAAGAGTCCAGACCCGATTCGCAGAGCCGACGCGCTCGCGACATTCCGCCACCCGAAGACCCCGAAGGGCCGCCTCCGGAGAAGTCGCTACATGGCGTGTTGACATTAGTCGCTACAGTATGTAGCGATACGTCCCGTCAGCCACCCGCCGATGGGGGAAGAAATGCGAACCGTCACCTACCAGGCCGAAGAACTGAACCTCCTTCCCGCCGTGAAGAATGCGCAGGTCGTGTTCAACGGCGATCTCGACCTCAACGCCCGCCCCGACGGGGCTTGGACGATCGAGGGCGTCTGGATCGACGTCGCGACGCCGGGACCTCGCTTCAGCACGATCCACACGATGCACAAGCTGCTCGCCGGCGACGTCCTCCACACGATGATCGTCAAGGCGGCCGAGGCGCACGACCGCACGACCGGCGCTATCAGCGACTTCGTTCGAGACGAGCTGGAAGCCGCCGCCAAGGCCGACGCCGACGATCGCCGCTGGCAGGAACACCGCGACGCCAAGGCCGGCGTCGGCGTGGAAGCACGCTGATGCCCCGCACCGCACTCGACGACTTCCACAACCGCCTGCGGATCATGATCGGCATCGACGCGCACGAGTTCGTCGCGGCCGGCCTAACCCGCGAGCAGTGGCAGTCCTTCGACACCAATCCGTATCGCTTCTTCATCCGCGCCGACGTCCGGACCGCACTGGCGATCTGGTCGATCCTCGAAGCGCGAACCAACAAGCAGGTGGCGGCATGACTGCGGTCACCTACTTCGTGCCGGCCGTCGACCTGAACGAGGCGCGTGACATCGCCTATGCGGTCGACGCCGGTCGGCTGCAGCACGCCGAGCACTATCGCAGCGAAGAAGCCGCAGAGCGCATCTGCGAGCACTTCCAGCGGCTCGGCTGCACTGCCCGCCGGGTGTTCCCGATCATCATCGATCGCACCACGACGCACGACGGGAGAATCCCGGTCGCGTGGTCGGTCGACCGCGTCGGCGACACCGCCGCCGCGCTGCTCCTGTTCGCCGCCATCCCTTCCCTGCTCGCTCGTTACTGGGGGCTTTTCGCATGAACGCACCTGTGAAGCTTTCTCCTGAGGCGCTTGCCCTCACCCTGTTGCCCTCGGGCGTCCAGCGCATCGCGATCGAGAACCGCGACCAGTGGATGGGCCTTCGCGGGCAGGACATCACCGCCTCGGTCGCCGGCGCGCTCTTCCAGGAGCACCAGTACGCGACGAGGTATGGCCTCTACCTCGAGAAGGCCGGCCTCGCCCCGCCGCAGGAGGAGGTCACTCCGACCGTGACGGAGGACTCGATCGTCCTCCCGCCGATCCTGCGCGGCACTCTGTTCGAGAAGACTGCCATCGAGATGGTTCGGCTGCTTAAGCCAGACTGGACCGTGTTCGCGGCGAACAATGCCTATTACCGGATTACGGCCGCGCGGATCGGCGCCACGCCCGATGTCTTTGCGACGCGCCCTGACATCCCTGGGCTCGGGATCATCCAGGTTAAGACCACTGACGGCCTGATCTTCCGCAAGAAGTGGGTCAACGAGGATGGCGAAGTCGAGATCCCGGCTTGGATTGCCATTCAGGCAATCGTCGAGGCGAAGCTCACCGGGGCGTCGTGGGCCTGCGTCGCCCTGATGATCGGCGGGATCAACACCGAGCTGAAGCTGTTCGACATTCCGATCCACGACGGCGTCTGGTCGCGCCTCGTCGAGGAGGTCGCCGAATTCTGGCGCCGGGTGGAGGAGCGTGACCCGCCCGATCCCGACTATGCGCGGGACGGTGATCTCGTGCGCAGCACCTATGCCGGCGACGAGGGCATGGAAGTGGACTGGACCACAGACAACCGCGTGCCGGCCATCCTCGACGAAAGGGCGGAACTCAAGGTCGTCGAGAAGGCGGGCGCCGATGCGGAGAAGAAGCGTAAGGCGCTCGAGGTCGAGTTGCTCGCCAAGCTCGGCAATGCCGCGGCGGGAAGAGCCGCCGACGGCCGCGTCGTCAGGGTCAAGACGATCCGCGTCAACCGCAAGCCGCAGGCGGCGAGCTCCTACACCTATCCTAAATTCAGCATCGAAGGAGAGGCCGCGTGAACGCCGTCGCCCAGCAGACCCAGTCAGCCCCGGCCAACCCGCTCGCCCGCGCGCGCGGCGACATCGACAAGATGGAAGGCCAGTTCAAGATGGCCCTCCCCGCCCATATCCCGGTCGAGCGCTTCGCCCGCGTCGTCATGACCGCGGTCGGCTCAAACCCGGATCTGCTGCGGGCTGATCGCACCAGCCTGCTTGAGGCCTCTCTCAAGGCTGCGCAGGACGGGCTGCTTCCGGACGGCCGCGACGGCGCGCTCGTGATTTACGGGCAGAAGGTCCAGTGGATGCCGATGATCGCCGGCATCCTGAAGAAGGTCCGCAACAGCGGTGAACTCCTCAGCATCTCGGCCTATGTCGCCCACGAGAAGGACAAGTTCTTCTACCGGCTCGGCGACGACGAGACGATCGAGCATGAGCCCTTCCTTGACGGTGATCCGGGCAAGCCGCGCATCGTCTATGCCGTCGCCAAGACGAAGGATGGCGGCACCTATCGCGAGGTGATGACCGTCACTGAGGTCGAGAAGGTGCGCTCGGTCAGCAAGGCGAAGAACTCAGGGCCTTGGACGACCTGGTGGGGAGAGATGGCGCGCAAGACGGTGCTCCGGCGCCTCGCCAAGCGGCTGCCGATGAGCACTGACCTGGACGACGTCATCCGCCGCGATGACGCGCTCTATGACTTCGAAGGCGCCCGCCAAGACGCCCAGCGCAATGCACCGCGGTCACTCGCTGGCAAACTCGACGCTCTCGCCAATCCCTCGCGGGCGACGCCGGCGATCGAGCACAATGCTGGCAACGGTGAAGTGCTCGAGAACCAGCCGGTGAAGGTGACGAGCGGCCGCATCGATGCTGACGACCAGCAGACCGAGCAGCGCGGCGATGGCGACGACCAGGGCGACCCGATCGCCGACGCTCATCAGCGCGGCCGTGAAGCTAAGGAGTCCGGCCTCGGCACCCGCGCCATGCCGGGCGAATACCGAGCCGAGGGCCGCGAGGCCGAAGCTGCAGCCTGGGTGGAAGGGCACAAGTCCGCCCAGATGGCGGAGGCCTGATCCATGCTGATCCGCGTCATCGACTTTGAAACGACCGGGCTGCCGCCGAGCGCGGCGGTCTGCGAGGCGGGCTGGACCGACGTAATCGTCGAAAGTGGGTCGGTCACAATCACCCCGACCATCTCGCGCTTGATCAATCCCGGCCGGCCGATCCCGGCCGAGGTCACGGCCATCCACGGCATCACCGACGCCATGGTGTTCGGGGCGCCCGTGCCCGAGACCGTCTTCGCCGAGATGATGCGCGGCGCGGACGCCTTCTGCGCCCACAACTGCGAGTTCGAGCAGAACTTCTTCGGTGGCGGCGGGAAACCCTGGTGCTGCACGTATAAGGTCGCGCTCGTCCATTTGCCTGACGCCCCGTCGCACAAGAACTCGCTCTTGCCTGAATACCTCGGGCTGAAGCTCGACGAGGCTCTGGCGACCCCCGCCCATCGCGCCGGGCCGGATACCTATGTCACCGCCCACATCCTCGCGACGTTGATCGGCCGCGGCCATGCGGTCGAGGAGATGCTCGCCATCACGAAGCGGCCGCGCCAGATCAGCCGCATGCCGTTTGGCAAGCACAAAGGCGCCTACATGGCCGATCTCCCCGACGGCTATCTCCGCTGGGGCATCGAGAACATGGACGCGAGAGACGTCGTCTCGGCGATGAAGCGCGAAGTTGAGCGCCGGAGGGTGCCGGCGTGACTGACGCAGCCGTCCGCGAGCGCAAGAGCCACGTCTGGGATCGTCACCCTGACGACCACTATGTGGAAGATTACTGGGTCTCTGAGCGGCTCTTCGCCTCCAGCGCCCTCTCAGGCTGCCGCACCGTCCTCGACCCGGCTTGCGGCTTCGGCCGTATCGTCCACAGCGCGGACATGGCCGGCTTCACTGCTGCGGGCTCCGATATCGCGCCGCGTTGGCGCGACCAGCCGCACCGCGGCGTTTACTGCGTGGCTGACTTCGTCGTCGGCACCTGGCCGGCGGTAAAGCATCGGCCCTCATGGTCGAAGCCCGACGCGATCGTTTCGAATCCACCCTTCAAGCATGCCGAGGCCTTCGCGCGGCTGGCGCTGGAGCGGGCCGCGAAGGTTGTCGCGCTTCTCCTGCCCACGACATGGCGGCACGGGGACGAGCGTTCACGCTGGCTCGAGAGCACGCCTCTTGCCGAAGTGCTGGACCTCACCCCTCGCCCCTCGATGCCGCCCGGGCCGGTGATCGCCGCCGGCGAGACGCCGGGTGGCGGCACGAAGGACTTCTCGTGGTTCGTCTGGCGGCACGGGCACGAGGGCCGCCACCTGGGCGGCTGGCTCAGAAAGGGCGACCGATGAGCGAAGAAACCCTCCTCACCGCGTCGCGCCGGGTCGCCCGGTTCCTGCGAATCGACGAGCAGCATGGCGGCCTCATGTCGATCGAGACGCTCCAGGCGCTCAACACGCTCGATATCCAGATCCGCAAGGCAGACGAGCGCGAGAAGGCCAAGGCTCTGCAGAAGGCGGAGGGATGAGCATGACGCGCGCGCCCGTCAGCCAGGCATCGATCACGCGCACGGTGAAGGCGGTGACGAGCGCTGGCGTGCGTGTCGGGCGGGTCGAGATCAAGCCGGACGGGACAATCGTCGTACACGCCATTGACGGCGAATCGGCACCGGTCATTCTCCCCGAGCAGTCAGGGGAGGCCAACGAATGGGACGAGGTTCTTCAGCCGGCGGGGGCGTCACAGTGACGATCAAGCATGTCCATCGCTTCAAGGACCGCCACGGCAAGGTGCGCCACTATCTGCGGCTGCCGGGCGTGAAAGCGATTGCCCTGCCAGATGCCCCCGGCTCACCGGCCTTCATGCGCGCCTATCACGAAGCAATTGAGCAACATGCAGCGCCGGCAGCCGACAGTAAGTCCAAGGCGATTCCGGGCTCTATGCGCGACCTCGCCGAGCGCTACTATGCAACCGGACGCTTCAAGGACAAGAGCGAGCGCACGCGCTACGTCGAGCGCCAGATATTCGACCGGTTCATGGTCAAGCACGGCGACAAGCGAGCCGCGGCCGTCGAGACACGGCATCTGGATGCCATCTTCACCGACATGGCCGACCGGCCGGCCGCTGCCATGGATCTGCGCAAGCGCCTCCGGAACCTCTTTCGGCTAGCGATCAAGCTGGGCTGGCGCAAGGATGACCCGATCGCCGCCACTGATACCTACAAGCTCGGCACCTGGCACACCTGGACCGACGACGAGATCGAGAAGTTCGAAACGCGCTGGGCCATTGGGACGCGTCAGCGTTTGGCGTTCGACCTGCTGATATTCACCGGCCAGCGTTCGGGAGACGTTCGCAAGATGCTGTGGACCGACGTTCGGCACGGCAAAGTCAAGGTCGTTCAGGGGAAGACGGGCGCCGAGCTGACGATCGCCCAGCATCCGAGCCTGGCGCCGTCGCTGGACGCCTTCCGCAAGGATGTCGGCTGCATCGTGGTGACGGAGTTCGGCAAGCCCTTCAGCGAGCATGGATTCGGCAACTGGATGGCCGACGCCATCGGTTCTGCGAATCTTCCCAACGCCTGCGTGACGCACGGCCTGCGGAAGGCCGCCGCACGGCGACTGGCCGAAGCGGGCTGCACGGCACACGAAATTCAGGCGATCACCGGCCACACGACGCTGAAAGAGGTCGAAAGGTACACCGCCGCGGTATCGCGCGAGCACCTGGCCACATCGGCAATCGGAAAGGTGGCGAACGCCGGTGGAACATCGGGCTCGCAAACCGGCTTGCAAACCACCCCCGCAAAGCGAGGAAAATCAAATGCTTAGAGGAAGGAATGGTGCCCAGAGCTGGAATCGAACCAGCGACACTGCGATTTTCAGTCGCATGCTCTACCAACTGAGCTATCTGGGCATCCGGCGAAGCGCCAGGCGCTTCGTGTTGGTGGGGGCGATATAGAGGGTGATTGGCGGGCTGTCCAGTCGCTTCAGCCGGCTTCCGATCAAGTCTCGTCTTCGCGTGTGGGTAACCCGGTTTCAGCCTCCTCCACCGGCTCGCCGGGAATGACATAACTGCCCTTCAGCCAATGGCCGAGATCGATGTCGCGGCAGCGTGACGAGCAGAAGGGCCTGAAGCGGTGCACCGCCGGCTTGCGGCAGATCGGGCAGGGTCTCGGCGCCGGCGGGGGTGACGTGTCCTGATTCTCAGCCATATTTGAGCGTGATGCCTCCATCGACCACGAGTTCGATGCCGGTGACATAGCGCGCTTCGTCACTGGCAAGGAAGAGCGCGGCATAGGCCACGTCCCAGGCCTCGCCCATATGGCCCATCGGCACCTGCGCATCGCGCGCCTTCCACATCGCGGCGATGTCGCCCTCGCCATAGGCCTGCGCGAGGCCGGCGGAATGCTCAACCATCGGCGTCTTCATCAGGCCGGGCAGGATCGCGTTCACGCGAATCTTCTGCGCCGCGTATTGCACGGCGGTCGTGCGGGTCAGGTGATTCAGCGCCGCCTTTGTGGCGGAATAGCTGGCATAGGGCACCCCGGTGTGGCGAATCGAGGCGATCGAGGAAATGTTGATGATCGAGCCGCCCTCGCCCGTCTCCTCAAACTGGCGCTGCATCACCGGGATGACGTGTTTCATCGCCAGGAAGGCGCTGGTGACATTGACCTTGAAGACCCGCTCCCAGGTCTCCTGCGGCAGATCGACGACGCTGCCGACCTCGGCGATGCCGACATTGTTGTCGAGAATGTCGATGCGGCCATAGCGGCCGAGCGCCTGGCCGACGAGATCGGCGATCGAATCGGCCCGGGTTACGTCGGTCTGGACCGCAAAGGCCTGGCCGCCCTCGTTCTGGATGATCGCTGCCGTCTCCTCGGCGGCATCGCGGTTGAGATCGGCGCAGACCACCCTGGCGCCCTCGCGCGCAAAGATCGTCGCGGTTGCCTTGCCATTGCCCCAGCCGGGCCCGATCGAGCCTGCGCCCGCGACGATTGCGACCTTGCCCCTCAAGCGTTCCGTCATCGGCCCCATCCCTGGTTGCGCGCCTTGCGCTGCCGAAGCGGCAGCGGCGACAGGATCGGGATAACCGCAGGTCAGGGCAAGATGCGCTGACGCTCAGCCGACATTCATCCAGCCGAAGCGGATCGGGAAGCCTTCGCCGCCGAGCAGGTTCACCGTCTCGTAAAGCGGCAGGCCGACAACGCCGGTATAGGAGCCGACGAGCTTGACCACGAAGGAGCCGGCAATGCCCTGGATGGCATAGGCGCCGGCCTTGCCGCGCCACTCACCTGAGGCGAGGTACATCTCGAGATCTTCGGTCGAGAGCCGCTTGAAGCGCACGCGCGTCTCGACGATGCGGTCACGGATCGCTCCGCCCGGGGTCACAAGGGCAACGCTGGTATAGACGCGATGGGCGCGCCCGGAGAGCATCCGCAGGCAGGCAGCTGCCTCATCGACGATCTCCGCCTTGGGCAGGACCCGACGGCCGACTGCGACCACGGTATCGGCCGCCAGGATGTAGCAGCCTTCGAGATCGGGGCGGCTCTTCGCGCCTTCCCGCGCGGCCAGCGCCTTCTCGCGCGCCAGGCGGCGCGAAAGATCGCGCGGACGCTCGCCTTTCAGCGGTGTCTCGTCCAGATCGGACGGCAGCATGGCGTCGGGCTTCAACCCGGCCTGCTCCAGCAAGGCCAGCCGGCGCGGAGAGGCCGAAGCCAGGACCAGCATAGGCCGCCAGCCGGGCTGCTTGGGAGTGGAGAAGAAACTCAAGGGCGTTCGTCTCTGAGGCTCGCAGGCGCCCATGGCGGACACCCTCCGACCAAGCCTCTAGATCATTTTCGCCGGTTGCGAAATCTCTCTGAACCGCCACGCGTCGAATGCAATCCTGGAGCGCAATACCCATTTCGTTATGTTCACTGCGCATAAAATACGCAGCCTCGCCCTTGCGTTTCAGCCTTTCACTTGACACATTAAAGCCTGCGGCCCGCAGACGCGGCCTCTTTGCGAGGCCGGAGTCCTTTCCGACCTGTCCCGTGTTCCGGAGCCCTTCACCGAAATGACCACATCGACCCGACGTCCGCGTTCCGCTCTGGGAACGGGAGTGGAAGCGCAGGCGCTCGTGAGCAAGGTCATGACGATGCAGGCCGAGGCCGGGCTGACCATCGCGATGCGGATGCCGATCCTGCTCAAGGGCGCGCTCGGCGACCGGCGCGGCCAGCGCGAGGCGACGAAGGCCCTGACCGAGAAGGTTTCCGCGGTGATGGAAAGCGGCCTCGCCGCGAGCCAGGCTGTCAGCCTGTTCTGGTGGGATCTGGCCTTCAGCCCATTCAGCCAGCTCGACATGAGCGAGGCGGTCGCCCGGGCGACCAGCAACACCCTCGAGCCATTCTCGAAACGAACCCGCGCCAATGCGGCGCGGCTGAGCAGCCGCCGCCGCTAGATTATAGCGACCGGATTTCGCGTCCGACCCGATAATCCAATCGTCTGTGCTTGCATCGGCTCTACCGAAAACCGCAATCCACTTTTCGGGCCGACGCTTTGGCGCGCTCGCGTCGGCTTTTCCGAAAACCGCAATCCACTTTTCGGGCCGACGCCCTAGTCGGTATCCGACACGGGCGTCTTGCCGCCCTCGGACGGAGCTTCCACCAGGCCGGCGTTGTATTCGCGCTCGAGCTTGCGATAGCGCGCAACGCTGATCGGGATCAGCGCGAGATAGGCCAGCACGATCAGCGACAGCATCTCGAAGGGGTAGGCAAAGAGCAGCCCCGCCACCACCACCACCGCGACGAAGAGCGGCAGCACCTTCTCACGCGGCACGCGGGTGCCGAGCGTCTTGCCGGCATAGCAGGGGATGCGCGAAATCGTCAGGAAGGCGATGAACAGGATATAGATCCCGACCAGCAGGGCGCCATATTCCTGCACCGGCACACCGATGAAATGCAGATAGAGCGGCAGCATCGCGGTGATCGCGCCCGCGGGCGCCGGCATACCGACGAAGAAGTTCTTCTGCCAGTCGGGACGATTGGGATCGTCGATCATCACGTTGAAGCGCGCGAGCCGGAGCGCCATGGCGCAGGCCAGCGTCAGCACGATGATCCAGCCGAAGGAGCGCAGATCGTGCAGGACGAAAATCCAGAGCACATAGCCCGTGGCGACGCCGAAATTGACGAAATCCGAGAGCGAATCGAGCTCGGCGCCGAAGCGCGACGTGCCCTTCAGCATGCGCGCCAGGCGGCCGTCGACGCCGTCGAGCGCGGCAGCGATCAGGATGAAGATCGTCGCCGATTCGAGCTTGCCCTCGACCACGAGCCGCATCGCGGTCAGGCCGAGGCAGAGCGCCAGCAATGTGATGACATTGGGCGCGATCAGCCGAAACGGGATCGCCTTGAAGCGCGTGCGCTTCGATTCAGCCTGCTCGGGCTCGAAGGGGGGAAAGAGATCGCTCATGCCAGCCGGAATACGCGGTTTTAGGCCCGGAGGCTAGGAGCAGTCGGCGATCATCCCGGGCGCCGCATCACGGCGCTCCGGGATGTCGAAAGCGCTCAGATTCCGCGGAAGCTGCGCCGTGTTTCGCTGGCCGAGACATCGGCCAGCACGGTCTCGCCGGCGATCGCGGTCTGGCCTTCGCCAACCAGCGGAATCACGCTCGTCGGCAGATAGACGTCGACGCGCGAGCCGAAGCGAATCAGGCCGAAACGCTCGCCGGTCGCAATCGCATCGCCCTCCTTGACGAAGGGCACGATGCGCCGCGCGATCAGGCCTGCGATCTGGACGACGCCGACCGTGCCGGCCGGGGTCTCGATCGCCAGCGCGTTGCGCTCATTGTCCTCGCTCGCCTTGTCGAGCTCGGCATTGAGGAAGAGGCCCGGCGTATAGGCCATCTTGATGATGCGGCCCGAGACCGGGGCGCGGTTCACATGGCAATCGAAGACGTTCATGAAGATCGAGATGCGCGTCATCGGCTCGGCCGGCAGGTTCAACTCCGGCGGCGGCAGCGCCGAGGCGATCTGGCTGATGCGGCCATCGGCCGGCGAGATCACCAGCCCCTCGCGTTGCGGCGTGACCCGGATGGGATCGCGGAAGAAATAGCAGACCCAAATCGTGATGATCGCGCCGAGCCAGCCGAAGGGCGACCAAAGATTGGCGAGCACGATCGTCGCCACCAGCGCGATCGCGATGAAGACGTAGCCCTCCTTGTGGATGGGAACGATCACTTTGCGGACGGAATCGACGAGCGACATGGGCAATCCTGTTTGGTCTTGTCAGCGCGTCGGCAGAGTGACGCTCCCCTGCGGCCCGAATGGGGCGGCAGGCATTGCCGCGTGATTTACGGGGTTCGGCGCTCCGGGGGAAGAGGCCGCATGCCGCGCCCCTTGTGGCAGACGAAACTCCGCCTCTTTGCCGCCGCGTCTTCCAGACAGGGCAGCGGAACGGCTAGAAGTGCAGCCATGGCATTGGTGCGGAGTGCGGGACATGGCGGAGGCGGGCGATATCGACACGGCTCTTCTGGCCAGGCTTGGCTGTGACGATGTCAGCCTGCGGCTGAGCAGGAGCTATTCGCCGGAAACCTCGCCCTGGCGCGCCGCCGCCTATCGCTTCGACATCCTGGCCGAGGCTGAGCCCGCCGGCACGATCAGCCTGCGGCCAGGCGCGAGCTATCTCCTGACCCATCTCGCCGGGCAGATCGGCTTTTCCGTCGAGCCAGCCTATCGCGGGCGCGGCCTCGCCGGCAAAGCCGTGACGGCGCTGCTTCCCCTGGCCAAGGCGTGCGGCCTCAGCGAACTCTGGCTGACGACGACGCCCGACAATCTCGCCTCCCGCCGCACGCTGGAAAGGCTCGGCTGTGTCCTCGTCGAAGAGGTCACGATCCCGGAAAACTACGAAAGCTATGCCCGCGGCGAGCGCCTGAAGCTGCGCTACCGGCTGGAGCTGGACTGAGCGTAGCCGTCAGTCGGCCGGGCACTGCCCGACAAGCTCGGCCAGCGCGCTCCGGCCGGATGCAAGGTCGAAATCGGCAGAAACCGCCCCGCTGCCCTGAGCCGGGATCAACACACTCATCTCGGCCCCGCCGAGGATCAATCCGAGTAGGGACGCCGGGCGCGCAACATGCACGGCCCGGTCCGCCCCGACCGCGCCCGCCAGTTCAACCGCCGGCTGACCATCGGCTTGAACGAAGGATGCAGCCGCCCGCCCCGCCTTGCCGAACAGTCCGTCATTGTTCAGCGGCAGAAAGGCGATGGACAGGCTGGCCTCGATGCAGCGGATCGCGAGGCCGACATGGGCCTCTCTATCGCTCAGCACCGCCGCGACATCCTTGCGCCCGCCCTGCCGGTCATTGGTAATGACCACCCAGTTGCCGATTTTCTTCGTGCCGGAGGCCTGCACAGGCATGGCCGACAGCGCCAGGACCAGGCTGGCGCCGAGCCCGAACACCGCTCGCAAGCGCTTCGCTGCCGTCATCGCGTGGCCCCTGAGGGGCGGCTGAGCGCACCGAGCGCCGCCGCCCAGGGCGCAGGGGCCGGCAGCATGACATCCGCCGGAAAATGCGGGAGCAGTTCGAAGGCGAGCCGCTGGCCTGCCCGGTCCTCCTGGACCACGAGAGTATCGAAGCGAAGCAGCTGAGCGGAGGCTCGCGGCAGGACAGCGCCGGCCGCGACAGGCTTGCCCGCAACCATCAGGACGAAGCAACTATCGGCCGGATTCCAGCCCCGCTTCGCTGCGGGGCTCTCGGGCGCGCCGCCCTGCACGAGATATCCGCCCTGCCAGCGTATCGAGAGCGCCTCATCGAGCCGAAGCGGTTGCCGATCGGGAGGAAGTGTCGATTCAAGCGGCGACGGCGACATTCTGAGCAGCGAGCACGTCTGGACGATGCCCGGCCGTCCCGGCTTGACGATCCAGAGCTCCCAGCCCTGCTCCGTCGCGGCAGCGGCCCGGTCCGCGGCCAGGATGGAGAAGAGAAGCGCCCCGGTCAGGCGCAGGCGCTTCAGCATGGTGTCACCGCGGCAGGCAAGGATCGGCCAGTTGCGTGGGAGCGAGCCATCGCCACGCAAGCCACGCAATCCTCAGGCGAGCGCCGTCGGGCTGCGGACGAAGCGGCGCGCGGCGAGATAGGTCAGCACCACGAAGATCAGCAGCACGAGCCCTTCGGCAATCGCGAAGGGCGGCTCTGACTGGGTCGGCGCCATGGCCTGGAGAAACGGCACCTTCATGAAAGCCTGCGCGACCGCAACGAAGATCAGCAGATAGAAGGCGAGCATCGCCGTGACCGCATAGATCCGCCGCCAGGCGCCATCGAGCCTGCGAGCGTAGAGGGCGTATCCGGCAAGGCCGACCAGAATGAGCGAGATCGCACCGACGATATGCGAGGGCAGGAGGCCGTTGAATGGAAAGCCGAAGCCCGTCGCGCTGGTGGCAAACGCGGTGGAGAGGAAAATTCCGGTCCAGCGCGGCCGCGTGTGCCCTTTCAGCATGGCCGCGGCGACGGGAAAACCCGCCACGATGGCGATCAGGCTGAGCCAGGTATGAAAGCCGGTGAAGGTCGTCGGATCGAACATGAGCAGCCCCCGCAATGCTCCACCGGCTTCGTGTGAAACCGGCGGAGTATAGCATGCAGGAAGCAGGCCGCGTTTGGCGAGAGAATTCCGTCGCCCCGACTACTGCGTCAGGGTCACTCTCACACTCTCTTCTTCTTCCTCGGTCGCGCGCTTCAGCGTCGCCTTGGCCTCGTCGACCTGGCGCTGACGGTTCCAGAGCGCCGCATAGACGCCATCCGCCGCCAGCAACTCGCGGTGATGGCCGCGTTCGACGATCAGGCCCTTGTCCAGCACGATGATCTCGTCGGCATTGATTACGGTCGAGAGCCGATGGGCGATGACCAGCGTCGTGCGCCCCTCGCTGACCCGGTCGAGCGCGTCCTGGATCTCCTTCTCGGTGAAGGAATCGAGCGCCGAGGTCGCCTCGTCCAGCACCAGGATCGGCGGCCCCTTCAGGATGGTGCGGGCGATGGCGACGCGCTGCTTCTCGCCGCCTGAGAGCTTCAGGCCGCGCTCGCCGACGGAGGTCTCATAGCCGTCGGGCAACGACCGGATGAAGCGGTCGATCTGGGCGAGCCGCGCCGCCTCCTCGACCTCGGCCTCGGTCGCATCCGGCCGGCCATAGCGGATATTGTACTCGATCGTGTCGTTGAACAGCACGGTGTCCTGCGGAACCATGCCGATCGCCGAGCGCAGGCTGACCTGCTGGATCGCGGCGATATCCTGCCCGTCGATCATGATCCTGCCCTTGGCCGGTTCGTAGAAGCGGAAGAGCAGGCGCGAAATCGTCGACTTGCCGGCGCCGGACGGGCCGACGATGGCGATCGTCCTGCCCGGCGGCACCGTGAAGGAAATACCCTTCAGGATCGGCCGCTCAGGGATATAGGCGAAATGCACGTCCTCGAAGCGGACCTCGCCTGCATCGACGCGAAGCGGCGGGGCGCCCGGATGGTCCTGGATCTCGGGATCGCGGCCAATCAGGGCGAACATCTCGCCGATGTCGAGGGTCGCCTGCTTGATCTCGCGATAGACCGTGCCCATGAAATTCAGCGGCTGGTAGAGCTGGATCAACATGGCGTTGATCAGCACGAAATCGCCGACCGTATGCGTGCCGGCCTGGAAGCCGCGCACCGCCATCACCATCGAGATCGTCAGGCCCGTCGCGAAGATCGCCGCCTGTCCGAAATTGAGCCAGGCGAGCGAGGTATAGGCCTTGATCGAATTGCGCTCGTAGCGCGCCATCGAACGGTCGTAACGGGCTGTCTCGCGAGCCTCTGCTCCGAAATACTTCACCGTCTCATAGTTGAGCAGCGAGTCGATCGCCTTCGAATTGGCGTCGGTATCGGACTCGTTCATGGCGCCGCGAATGGCGATGCGCCATTCGGTGGCCTTGATCGTGTAGGCCATGTAGGTCGTCACCATCACCACCAGCACGACGACATAGAGCCAGTCGAACATCGTCAGCAGCACGGCGGTGATCAGGGCGACTTCGACCACGACCGGCACCAACTGGTTCAGGCCGAGGCGGACCATTTCCTCGATGCCGTTGCGGCCGCGCTCCAGCACGCGGGTCAGACCGCCGGTCTTGCGCTCGAGATGGAAGCGCAGCGAGAGATAATGCAGATGACCGAAGGTCTGCAGCGCCAGCGTGCGCACCGCATGCATGAACACGGGTGCGAACAACGCGTCGCGCATCTGGATGAAGGCCGAGGAGCCGACGCGCGCCAGCCCGTAGATCAGCGTCAGGGTCAGCGGTGCGCCGACCAGCCAGGGCAGCCAGCGCCCGAGACTGGTCGGCGTGTTCGCCAGGGCATCCGTCGCCCATTTGAAGGTGAAGGGCACGCCCATCAGCACCATGCGGCCAATGACCAGCAGGATGAAGGCCGCGACCACGCGCTTGCGTAGATCGGCGCGATCCGGTGGCCAGAGATAGGGCCAGAGCGCACGGAAGGTCGCGACAAAGCCGGAGCCGGGTTGCAGGACGGCCGAGTGGGCGAAGTTCGACGCTGGAGGCGGCGCGGCAGGCGGGGACATTTTTCAAACAGTTCCAAGTTGAACCGCCCATATATCCGCGATCGCGGGCGAATGCATGAGCCTTGCTGCAAGTCGGGGATTGCGGAACACGCGCGCCGGCTTGGCCTTGTTCTCGTCGAAGGACCGGTGTGAGATGGCGTCGGAGCGGTCAATGCTCGGATCGGGGAAAGAAACAGCCATGAGAGCTCAACGGGTTATCCTTGCCGGCCTGATCGGCGCCAGCGTCTCACTCTGCCTCGCGACGCTTCCCGCCCTGGCGCAATCAGCGCGGCCGCCGGCACAGATCAAGGTAACCAATGCCCGCAGCGTGCCATTGAACACGCTCGAAATCACCACCTCGGGTGAACAGCCCCGCCTCGTCGCCAAACTCGCCAAGCCGCTCGCTCCCGGAAAGAGCGCCGTGCTGAAACTCAACAAGCCGGCAGGCTGCAGCTATTTCGTGCTCGGTCGCTTCAGCGACGAGGTCGAAAACGACAATGACGGCGTCGATCTCTGCAGGGAAAAGACGATCCGCCTGACGGATTGAGCCGCCAGGGCCATCATGGCCGGGCCTCGTCCCGGCCATTCCCGACCGCGGCGGCACCGCCGAACGCTCATCCGCAGAATGATTGCCAGGTGGGCGCTGCGCCTCACCCGGGAATCGCGGCGGATCAAAAGCCCTCGTCGCTTACGCCGTCGCGCCGGCCCGCATCAGCTTGTAGGTGATCGAGTCGACCAGCGCCTGGAACGAGGCGTCGATGATGTTGGCGCTGACACCGACCGTGGTCCAGCGTTCGCCGGTCTCGTCAGCGGATTCGATCAGGACGCGCGTCACCGCATCGGTGCCGCCCTGGAAGATGCGGACCTTGTAGTCGACGAGCCGCAAGCCGCCGATCAGCGACTGATAGCGGCCGAGATCCTTGCGCAAGGCGACGTCGAGCGCATTGACCGGACCGGCAGAGCCCTCGGCAGCCGAGATCAGCAGCTCGTCGCCGACCTGCACCTTCACGATCGCCTCGGAGAAGGTGACGAGCTCGCCATTGGCGTTGTAGCGGCGCTCCACATTCACCTTGAAGCGCTCGACCGTGAAATAATCCGGCACCTCGCGCAGGATCCGCTTGGCGAGCAGGAAGAAGGAGGCGTCGGCCCCCTCGAAGGCGTAGCCTTGCGCCTCCTTGTCCTTGAGCTCGTCGAGCAGGCGCCCGAGCCGCGGATCGTCGCGCCCAAGCGTCACGCCGATGCGCTCCAGCTCGGCAACGAGGTTGGACTTGCCGCCCTGGTCGGAGATCAGGACCTTGCGGATATTGCCGGTCGCTTCCGGCGCGACATGCTCATAGGTGCGCGGGTCCTTCAGCACCGCTGAGGCATGGATGCCGGCCTTGGTCGCGAAGGCAGACGAACCGACGAAGGGCGCGTGCCGGTTCGGGGCGCGGTTCAGCATCTCGTCGAGGGCCCGCGAAACATGGGTCAGCTCGCCGAGCTGCTGCTCGTCGACATTGATGCTGAAGCGCTCGCGATACCTGTCCTTCAGTTTCAGCGCGCCGATCAGCGTCACCAGATTGGCGTTGCCGCAGCGCTCGCCGAGCCCGTTCAGCGTGCCCTGGATCTGGCGGACCCCCGCCTCGACCGCCGCCAGCGAATTGGCAACGGCGCAGCCGCAATCGTCATGGGCATGGATGCCGAGATGATCGCCCGGCACGACCTTGGCGACCTCGGCAACGATGGCGCCGACCTCGTCCGGCAAGGTGCCGCCATTCGTGTCGCAAAGCACGACCCAGCGCGCGCCCGCCTCATAGGCTGCCCGCGCGCAGGCCAGCGCATAGTCGGGATTGGCCTTGTAGCCGTCGAAGAAATGCTCGCAGTCGAGCATCACCTCGCGTCCGGCCGCCTTCGCGGCCTTCACGCTGTCGGTGATCCCCTCGAGATTGTCCTCGAGCGAGATCTCGAGCGCGACATGGACATGGTAGTCCCAGCTCTTGGCGACGAAGACGATGGCGTCGGCCTTCGCCTCGAGCAGGGCAGCGATGCCCGGGTCGTTGGCGGCCGAGCGCCCTGCCCGCTTGGTCATGCCGAAGGCAGCGAACTTGGCCTTCGAAGTCGGCTTCTCCGCGAAGAAGGCGGTATCGAGCGGGTTCGCCCCGGGATAGCCGCCCTCGACATAGTCGATGCCGAGCTTGTCCAGCATGGCGGCGACCGCGCGCTTGTCGTCGAGCGAGAAGTCGACTCCGGTGGTCTGGGCGCCGTCGCGCAGCGTCGTATCGAAAAGATGGACGCGGGCGCTCATCGCCCGGCCCTCATCCGATAGCGCAGCACACGCGGCATCACCATGGCGAGCATGACGAGCTTCATGGCGACCGAGAGCGCACCGGCGCGCCGGATCTTCGGGGCATCCCGGTTCATCGTTTCACTTCCCATGTCATGTCCGTCTCATGGAGCGTCGCTCCATCGAGATCGTGCCAAAGCGTGTCCTGGACCTCGTCGCCACGACGAAGAATATCGGCGTTCCAGAAGCGACGAATGCGAAAGCCCTGCTCCTTCAGCCAAGCGTCCCGAACGGCGTCATAGGTGCTTTCTGCATGGTGGCCGCCATCGGCTTCGACGATCAGTCGCTTCGACGGACACACGAAATCGACGATATAGGAACCGATCTGGACCTGCCGACGGAACTTGAAACCGCTGAACCGCCTGTCGCGCAGGAGGTGCCAAAGCTTGCGCTCGGCCTCCGTCGGCTCCTTGCGCATCGAGCGCGCGCGCTGGCCGAGCTTGGCACGCAGCGACGGCGCATGCTCCCCTTCTCCCCCTGCGGGAGAAGGTGGCCGCGCAGCGGCCGGATGAGGGGTCGCGCTTCCCTGTCCGGTTGAAGCAGAATGAGCCGAAGGCCGGCAAGCGTCGCGCGACCCCTCACCCCAACCCTCTCCCGCAAGGGGAGAGGGGGCTTGGTCGCGGTTCATCGCTTGACCTGCCATGCTGTCGTGGGCTCGCCCGTCGCCGGGTCCTTGCCATCCTTGAGCTGGATGCCGATCGCCGCAAGTTCGTCGCGGATGCGATCGGACTCGGCAAAGTCCTTGGCGCGACGTGCTGCAAGCCGGCGCTGGATCAGATCGTCGACACGCGTCGCGAAGCCGTCATCGGTCGCCGTCCGGATGAGGAACTCCTGTTCCTTCCGCCCCCAGGCCTGACGATTCAGGCCGAGGAAATCGACGCTTGCCGCCAATGCGCGCGCAGCCTTCGGATCGCCGGCCTTCGCTTCGCGTGCGAGACCGTGAAGCCGCGTCATCATCTTGGCCGTGTTCAGGTCATCGGCCAGCGCGGCGATGATTTCGGCATCCACGTCGCTTGGAGTGGCCTGCGGTTCCGTCGGAATGCCACGCAGGACTTCCTCCCAGCCACCGATGATGGACTCGACCTCCTCCAGCGACTTCACCGTCCAGTCGATCGGCTGACGATAATGCGTCTTCAACATCGCAAGGCGCAGCACTTCGCCCGGCCATGTCCGGCCGCCGAAGGCATCGGTCTGCAGCAGTTCGTTGATGGTGACGAAGTTGCCGAGAGACTTCGACATCTTCTCGCCTTCGACCTGCAGGAACCCGTTATGCATCCAGATATTCGCCATGCGGCCGGCGCCATCGGCACCGCCGAAGGCGCAGCAGCTCTGGGCGATTTCGTTCTCATGATGCGGGAAGACGAGGTCGATGCCGCCGCCATGGATGTCGAAGACATTCCTGGCGGGGTCATCGCAGGCGAGCCCGCCGCCGAAGGGTGCGAGCAGCTTCGCCATCGACATGGCCGAGCACTCGATATGCCAGCCGGGGCGGCCGGGCGTGGCGATGCCGGCCGGGGAAGGCCAGCCGGGGTCGATGCCGTCGCGGCTTGGCTTCCACAGCACGAAATCCATGGCATCGCGCTTGTAGGGCGCGACATCGACACGGGCGCCGGCCATCATCTCGTCCAGCGAACGCCGGGCGAGCGAGCCGTATTTCGGTGCCTTCCCCAGGCTCGCCACAGCCGGCACATGGAACAGCACATGCTCCTCGGCGACATAGGCGATGCCACGGGCGATGAGGCGCTCGATGATCGCCTTCATCTCCTCGATATGGTCGGTGGCGCGCGGCTCGGCATCGGGGCGCAGATTGCCCAGCGCATCGACATCATTGTGGAACTGCGCCGTCGTCGTCTGCGTGACCCGGGCAATCGCCTCGTTCAGCGGCAGGCCCGGAAAGTCGCGGGCGGCGCGCGCATTGATCTTGTCGTCGACGTCCGTGAGGTTGCGGGCATAGGTGACATGCTCGGGGCCATAGAGATGGCGGAGCAGCCGGTAGAGCACGTCGAAGACGATGACCGGGCGGGCATTGCCGATATGGGCGTAGTCATAGACCGTCGGACCGCAGACATACATGCGGACATTGCCGGGATCGATCGGCGCGAACGTCTCTTTCGTCCGCGTCAGCGTGTTGTAGAGCCTTAAAGTCGGCGTCATCGAAACGGTCCTGGCGAATAGGCGACGAGAAGCGTGGTCCGGGCCGCTGGCCGGGGGCGCTTTCTGTCGGGTCGTTTCAGGACGATGACGTGAGCAGCCGGCCAGCGAAAGCTAGCGGCAAATAATGCAAATCCGGATGGCGGCCTGCGTCATGAAAAACTGATTGCCTGTGCGCGGGCTTTGCGTCAAGAGGGCGCCCGAGTTTGTTGCGCCGCAACATAGCTGACGCCGAATTCATTCAAATTTAACGGACTGGAACCATCCTCATGCTTCGAAGGTTCTTTGGCCTGTCGGGTCACGAGGAAAGATCGAGAATGCGCCGCGCCATCGCCCTGATCGGCCTGTTCGGAATCGTCGGAGCCGGCCTCTCGCTCGCAGTCCTGCCGACCTCGAAGACGGTGGCCGCTTCCAACGACCAGCGCATTTTCCTGATTCCGGCGAGCGACGGCTATGGCGTCGCCGACTGCCTGTCCTCGAAGACTTCGGAATGCGGCAAGATCGTCGCCGATGCCTGGTGCGAGGCCCAGGGTTTTGCGAAGGCGACAGCCTTCGGCATCGCCTCGCGCGAAGATTTCACCGGTTCGGTCTCGAAGCCTGTCATCACCGAACCGGCCGAACAGCCGCTCTCGATCACCTGCGGCGGCTGAGCCTGCGGCTCACCTCACCCAATCCGAGCATTTCGGCGCCTCGCCTACCCCGCCCCAGGGCATGATCGGGACGGTGGATGTCGAATTCTGCGGCGACCCGTCGATCAGCTTGTCGGAATAGACGAGATAGACCAGCACGTTGCGCTTGATGTCGCAGCCGCGCACGATCTGCATCTTCTTCCAGACCATCGAGCGGCGCTCGCGGAAGACGACATCGCCCTGCTCGAACTTCTCCTTGAACTTGATCGGACCGACCTGACGACAGGCGAGCGAGATCTCCGAGACCTCCTCCGCCACCCCGAACATGCCGGAGACGCCGCCCTTCTCGGGGATAGTGTAGTGGCAGGCCACACCCTCGACGATCGGATCGTCGACGCCATAGACGGCGAGCTTGTCGTTCGGCGTCAGCATCTTCCAGACGGTCGATTTCCTGAAGATCAGGTCCTCCTGGGCCTGTGCGGCCCCGGTCAGACCGAGCCCTAGCGCCAACAGAGCCAGGGCCAGGGCGCGTGAAGAGGTGGTACCACAGGCGCGCATTCTCGATCTCCTGACTGTTCCGCGTAGCCGGCGCCGCATATGGGTTCTGAGGCGAAGCAATGCCAGAGGCGTCCGATGCAGACCAGCAAGATGCCGGCGACGACGCAGCCGATCCTCGCGACGGACCGCCTCATCCTCAGGCCGAGAACCATTGAGGATCTCGACCATGTCATTGCAATGAATTCCGATCCGGAGGTGATGCGACACATCGCGCCAGTCGGCACCGCCTTCATGAGCAGGGAGGCCGTGGCGAAGCGCAGCTTCACCCATGTCGATCGGGGGCTGGGCTACTGGTCGATCAGCCCGCGCGAAAGCCCTGGCGCGTTGCTGGGCTATGTCGCGCTGTTCCCCGGCGCTCCGGCGACGGCGCAGATCGAGCTGAGCTACCGCTTCGAGACGCGCCATTGGGGCCGGGGTTATACGACGGAGGCGGCCTCGCGCCTGCTCCAGCACGGTTTTGGCCCATTGGACCTAACCGAGGTGGTCATCCTCACGCACCCGTTGAACGCGGCATCCCTTCGTCTGGCGGAGAGGCTCGGTTTCCAGCGCGAGAGCGACCGGTGCTCATGGCTGATGGGCGATCCGCACTTCCTCTGCGCCTTCTTCCGCCTCGGCCGCGCCGGCTGGCTTGCCACCCATGACGCAGCCGCGGCACCGGTCGTCACACCGCCAGTGGCTTGAACACCAGATAGGCCGCGGCCAGCGCGCCGAGCACGCCGAGCGTGAACAGCACCAGCTTCAACTGCGTGAAGCCGCTCGCCATGGCGACATCGCCCGCCTCGACCCGGGGGTATTTGTCGAGCAGCCGGGCAATGACAAAATTCTCGACGACATCGCAGAGCCCGCCGAAGAGCCAGCCGCCGCCGCATAATGCCGCCACCCACCAGGGATAGCCGCGCATCGCGACGCCCGCGACGATGATCGCGCCGACGATCGCATAGGTCAGGGCGAAGGCGACATCGGCCGGCAGCACCCGGTGACGGTAGCGGTTGCGGCGTTCCTCGCCATAAGCTGCGAAGAGCTTTTCGACATCGGCAGCGTTGAAGCCGTTCCAGTCGCTCTCGAGCATGCGGGCCACGCCCTGACGGCTCGCCCAGAGCCCGGTGAGCCAGAACATCAACATCACCAGCGCCGGCCCCCACAGGAAGAACGAGAGCGGGATGGCGCTGGAATAGAGCGGAACGGGATCGATCATCGCGGCCAAGGCTCCGGCAGAGGAAATGCGACGTTACCGCGCCTCGCGCGCCAGCGCCAAGGCCTGACGCAGGATCTCCACGTCACCGATATGATTGACGAAGATCAGGACGAGCCTTGCATTGAGCGCCACGCTCTCGGCCTCGGAGAGATCGCGATGCGCCTCCGCGATCATCCGGAACGCCGCGTCGGGATCGGAGAGATTCGGTTCCGTGACAAGTTCGCTGCTCATGCTGCGGCGCGCCCTTCCAGCCTCTCGATCGCGGCCGCCAGTTGCACAGGTGTCGCCTGGCGAAACCGCGCCGCGACATGGCCGTCAGGACGCAGCACGACGGCATCGCCCGGCGTCAATCCGTAACGTCGCGCCAGGGGCTCGTCTCCCCCATCTCTGGCGGGAACGTCGACCCACAAGGCGGCGGCAGGCGTCATGCCCTCGGCCGCCACCCCGCAGGCGATGATGACCGGCCGGCCCTCGGCCAGCGTCTCGCTCAGCCAGCGCCGCCCGCCGGCTGTGGATGGCAGCGCAGCGTCGTGGAAGGAGGTGCCCGCCGCGAGCCCCCCCTGCCAATCCGGGCCAGGCGTCGAAAGCGGCGACGCCAGATAGGTCGTCGGCTGCGAGAGACGCCCGGAATTGACGAAGCCCCGGGCGAAGCCGGCCTTGCCGGCCAGGGCAAGGGCCGCATCGCGCAAGACCCGCTCGCCTGGCGAGCGCGGCGCGATGAAATCCGTGGCGCGGGTCGAATGCAGGATATTCTCCTGCGCTGCTTCGACACGCTCCCTGTCATAGCTGTCGATCAGAGAAGCGGGACTCTGCCCTTTCACGACCAATGCCAGTTTCCAGCCGAGATTGTCGGCATCCTGGATGCCGGAATTGGCGCCGCGCGCGCCGAAGGGCGAGACCTGATGCGCCGCATCGCCGGCGAAGACCACCAGACCATGAACGAAGCGCGCGAGCCTGCGGCACTGGAAGCGGTAGACCGAGACCCATTCCAGCGCGAAATCGTCATGGCCGAGCATCTGCCGGATGCGCGGCCGCACGATCTCGGGCTGTCGTTCATGCTCGGGGTCGGCGTCGCGATCGAGTTGCAGATCGATGCGCCAGACATCGTCCGGCTGCTTGTGCAGCAGGGCCGACTGTCCGGAATGGAAGGGCGGCGCGAACCAGAACCAACGCTCGGTGGGGAATTCCGCCCGCATCTTCACGTCTGCGATGAGGAACTTGTCCTCGAAGGCCTCACCGCGAAACTCCAGGCCAAGCAGCGCGCGCGTCGGCGATCGCGCTCCGTCGCAGGCGACCACCCAGCCGGCATCGAACTGGTAGGGCCCATCCGGCGTCGCGATGGTCAGGAGCGCGCCGTCGCTACGAGGCTGGATGCCGGTGAGACGGTTCGACCAGCGCAGATCGATCAGCGCCTCCGCAGCCGCAGCGTCGGCCAACGCCGCTTCGACGTAATATTGCTGCAGGTTGATGAAGGCCGGCTGCTTGTGGCCAGGCTCGGGCAATAGATCGAACTCATAGAGCTGCTCCTGCCCGCGAAAGACCCTGCCCCGCTGCCAGGTGACGCCTTTCGCGACCATGCCTTCCGCGAGGCCGAGCCTGTCGAAGATCTCGAGCGTACGCTTGGCAAAACAGATCGCGCGCGAGCCCTCGCCGATGCGATCGGAATCATCGATCAGCACGACGGGAACGGCACGGCGCGCCAGATCGAGCGCGAGCGTCAGCCCGACCGGGCCGGCGCCAATGATGACAACCGGATGATGGGCCGGTTCGCGTGCATCCTGGTCAGGGCTGCGGCGATAGGCGAAACGGCGCAGCTCCGTCGTCATCCGATCGCCTCCGGCCCCTCGATCCCGAGCCCCCGCAGATCCGAGGCACGCCGGCCGGCATCGAAAGCGAGGAAATACTCATCGAGCTGCGGCGGCGCGACCGTCGTGCCGGCGAGCATGGTGGGCCTGGCCGCGATGATGGATCTGATGCTGGAAGAGATGCGCGAGCAGATCGTCGATCCGCTCGGGCACCTTGCCGTCATCGCCGCGATCGGTCTCGACCTGCCGTGCCAGCTCTGCCTCGCTCAACGCATCGCAGAAGGCGATCAGGCGGCGATCGGTCTGCCCCTGCACGATGAGGAGCGCGGCCGCGTCGAGCGGCCGGAAGGTATCGAAGACGGCGAGCCCGCGCCCGCCCTGCTCCAGGGCGTCGAGATAGAACTGATCGACCGAGAGATTGTGGTTCAAGGTCTCGTGGAGCGAGGGGAAGAAGCTCGTTCGCGTGGCCCTGAATGCCTCGTCGTCCAGTTCGGCGCAGGCGCGCAGCAGCCGGTCATTGGCCCAGCCATTGTTGCGGGCCGCCTTGCGCAGATAGGCGACGAGCGACACCGCCCTACCCTCGCAGGTCGAGCCACATCTGGCGATCGCGCTCGTCGGTCCAGATGCGGGGATGATCGAGCCCGTTGGCCTCGTCATAGGCACGCGAAACATTGAAGGGCAGGCAATGCTCGAAGATCACCCAGTCGCCATAGCCTGGCTTCAAAACGGCATGGACACGCTCGAAGGTCTCGCGGAGCGAGCGGCCCGCGCCGGCGTTCTGCTTCACGGCGTCATAGAGGTCGCTGAGAAAGGCGCGCGTGCCGCTGATGCCATCGGCGACCATCGCCGCATCGGTCAGCGCAGCGCCCCGGCCAGGCACCATCGCGACCGAGCCGAGGGCCGACAAATGGTCGAGCGTCGTCGGCCAGTCCTCGAAATGGGCATCGCCGCAATAGGGCGTCGCACCATATTCGACGAGATCCCCCGCGAAGGAGACCTCGGCATCGGGAATCCAGGCGACGATGTCGCCTGCGGTATGACCGCGCCCGAGCTTCATCAGCCTGACCTCGCGCTTGCCCAGCCAGATCGAGGCGGTGTCGGAAAAGGTCATGGTCGGCCAGGTCAGGCCCGGGCGGATCGAATCCGCGCCCTGGAAGAGCCGCGGAAACCGGCCGATCTCGCTCGCCTTGTCCTGCTCGCCGCGTTCCACGATCATCTCGCGGGCGACATCGGAGGCGACGATCTCGCGGGCGCTGTAGGCTGGCGCTCCCAGCACGCGGACCGCGTGGTAATGCGAGAGCACGACATGGCTGATCGGCTTGTCGGTGATCCTGCGGACGCGTTCGATCACGGTTTCCGCCATCTTCGGCGTCGCCTGCGCATCGAAGACGAGCACGCTCTCGTCACCGACGACGACCCCGGTATTGGGGTCGCCCTCGGCGGTATAGGCGTAGATGCCCCGGCCGATCTCATCGAAGGAAACGGTCTTCTCACCGAGATCGGCACTGGAGGCGAAGGCGGGCTTGTCAGTCGACATGGGGCAGCACGTCCTGTTCGATCGCACCGAAAATGGAAGAACCATCCCCGTCCTTCATCTCGATACGAACCGTATCGCCGAAGCGCAGGAAAGGCGTTGCCGCGGTGCCCGACTTGATGATCTCGACCATGCGCTGCTCGGCGATACAGGCGTAGCCGACGCCTCCCAGCGCGATCGGGCGCCCCGGGCCACCTTCGTCGTCGCGGTTCGAGACCGTGCCGGAGCCGATGATCGTTCCGGCCGAAAGCGGGCGCGTTCGCGCGGCATGAGCGATCAGCGTGCCGAAATCGAAGGTCATGTCGATGCCGGCATTCGGCTGTCCGAAGGGCTGGCCGTTGAGCAGCGACAGCAACGGCAGATGCAGCTTTCCGCCCTGCCATGCCTCGCCCAGTTCATCCGGTGTCGCGGCCACCGGCGAGAAGGCCGTCGGCGGCTTCGACTGGAGAAAGCCAAAGCCCTTCGCCAGTTCGTCCGGAATCAGGTTGCGCAGGCTGACGTCATTGACGAGCATCACGAGGCGGACATGGCCATGCGCCGCTTCCGCAGAGACCCCCATCGGCACGTCGCCGGTGATGACGGCGATCTCGGCCTCGAAATCGATGCCGTCCTCCTCGTTGCGGGTCCGGATCGGCTGGCGCGGCCCCAGCAGGGCGTCGGATCCGCCCTGATACATCAGAGGGTCGCTCCAGAAACTCTCGGGCATCTCCGCGCCCCTCGCCTTCCTGACGAGCGCGACATGGTTCACATAGGCCGAGCCGTCGAGCCATTGATAGGCGCGTGGCAAGGGGGCTGCGCAATCATGCTCGTGGAAACGGAAGGATGGGACGGAGCCATGCTCCAATCCTTCTGCTAGATCGGCCAGGCGCGGCGCATGGCGCCCCCAGTCGTCGAGCGCGGCCTGCATGGTCGCGACCACGGGAAAAGCGTCCGTGGCGCGCGTCAGGTCTTTGGAAACCACGACAAGGCGGCCATCACGACCGTGCATGAGGGAAGCGAGTTTCATCTCTTTCCAATCCGTGACGAACACGCGAGATTGCGCGCAACAAACCTCTGGGAGTTCAGCTTATGAAACGCCGCGACTTTTTGAAAACCGGTGCGCTGGCAGCGGCTGCGACGCCGGTCGCGATGCCGGCGATCGCGCAGTCGCAACCTGAGGTGAAGTGGCGCCTGACCTCGAGCTTCCCGAAGGCGCTCGACACGATCTACGGCACGGCCCAGCAGTTCGCGAAATACATGTCGGACGCGACCGACGGCAAATTCCAGGTCCAGACCTTCTCCGCCGGCGAGATAGTGCCGGGCCTGCAGGCCCTCGACGCGGTCACCTCCGGCACGGTCGAATGCGCGCATACGCCGACCTATTTCTATATCGGCAAGGAGCCGGCACTCGGGCTCGGCACCGGCATCCCGTTCGGACTCAACGCGCGTCAGCAGCATTCCTGGTGGTTCTTCGGCGGCGGCGAGGAGATCATCAATTCGGCGCTGGCCAAATTCAATGCCTATTCGATCCCCTGCGGCAATTCCGGCTGCCAGATGGGCGGCTTCTTCCGCAAGGAACTGACCTCGCTCGATGATCTCAAGGGCCTGAAGTTCCGTATCGGCGGCATGGGCGGGGCCGTGCTGGCCAAGCTCGGCGTGGTGCCCACGCAGATCGCAGGCGGCGACGTCTACCCGGCGCTGGAGCGCGGCACGATCGACGCCGCAGAATTCGTCGGCCCCTATGATGACGAGAAGCTCGGCTTCGTGCGCGTCGCCAAATACTACTACTATCCCGGCTGGTGGGAGGGCGGCGCCATGCTGCATCTCGTCGTTGGCCAGGAGGCCTGGAACAAGCTGCCGAAGCACTACCAGGCGATCGTCCATCACGCCTGCGAGGCTGCCAATAACTGGATGCTGGCCAAGTACGATGCGGTGAACCCGGGTGGCCTGCGCCGGCTGGTCCAGCAGGGCGCACAGCTCAAGGCCTTCCCGATGCCGATCATGGAAGCGGCTCTCAAGGCGGCGGACGAGTACTACGCCGAGACCTCCGCCAAGAGTGAGTTGTTCAAGAAGGGCTACGACTCGATGGTCGCTTTCCGCGGCGAGAACCTGCTCTGGTGGCAGGTGGCAGAGCTGTCGTACGACTCGTTCATGAACCGTCTGCGGTCGCGCTGAGGCGCCACCGGGACCAATAGATGGCGCCGGGTCAGACAAGTTTGATCCGGCGCGGCGCATGCGCCACCATCGCCTCGGCCAGGTGGGCGCAGACCGCTTTCGGGCGCGTGTCGAGCACGGGCTCGACCATCCCCGCCGCCTTGCCACGCTGCTTGCCGGCGCGCCGGCGGAGTTTCTTCCTGACGTTCCTCAGGGATCTGGTCGTGGCGGTTTCCGCCAGTTGCCGCTCTGTCAAATCAAGATCGACGACCGCACCGAGATGTGTGCGCAAACGCTCGACCGCCTCGATCTGCTCCTTGTAGTGACCGGGATCGGCAGGCTGGAAGAAGCTGAGCTGATAGCCGAGATCGATGATGCGGGTGCGCCAGGCGTGCAGGCGCTTCAGGCTCATCCGGCGCGGATCACGGCGCGCCGCGCGTCTGGCCTTGCGGTAGCTGCGCCGGAACCCGGCGAGCAGGAAGCCCCCGCGCTCGCCAGCCACCGACCACTCCTCCATCCTGGCAGCGAGACGGTCGAGCTCCGTTTGCATCGCCGCAACGGTTTCCGGCAGCGGCATCGGGTCAGGCGGAGGCTCGACCAGCTTGCCGCGTTCGCTGGGCAGCAGCTCCTGCAAGGTCCGCGCGACGACCGCAGCTTCGCGGGTCGCGGTGAAGGTCTGGCGCAGGCGCTTGATGCCGGCCCGGAGCAGCGCCGTCTCCTCCTCCAGTGCAGCCGGCGAGAGCTTCAGCAGGGAACGCCACGCCTTCATCAGTCGGCGGAAATCATGAACACCCTTGGCGGGGTCGCTCTCCAGGCGGTCGAGTAACCGCCGCCCCTGCAACGGCATCTCGCGACAAACTGCGAGCCAGTGCTGGGCCCAGAGCCGCATCAATGCCGGACCGCTGGGCACCGCATTGCGCGACGTCCGGGCGCGCGGGCTCCTGCCGCCGCTCAGCCGAACCGGTGCTTTCGCGGGTATCGCCAAGGCGCGCTCCTTGCGAAGTTCGGGAGCGCATTGAGCGACAAGCATTCGGGCTCCGCAAGTGCCTTGCAAGGATCGGAACGCTACCAGGCCTCGCGCCTCGTCGGATCGAAACGCTTCTTCAGGCCCTCCCAGCAGGCGCTGTAGTCCGGCTGCCGGGCGGGCAGGCTCGCGGCGTAGCCGGTGACGCGCTGGGGGAAGCGGGTCTCGAACATGAAGGCCATGGTCCCGGTCAGCTTCACGGGCTTGAGCTCGACCGTGCTTGCATGTTCGAACGCCTGCGCGTCCGGGCCATGCGGCAGCATCATGTTGTGGAGGCTGAAGCCGCCAGGCGTGAAGCCCTCCGGCTTGGCGTCATAGACGCCGTAGATCAGCCCCATGAACTCGGACATGATATTGCGATGATACCAGGGCGGGCGGAACGTGTTCTCCGCGACCAGCCAGCGCTCGGGGAAGATCACGAAGTCGATATTCGCAGTGCCGGGTGTCTCCGAGGGCGCGGTCAGGACCGTGAAGATCGACGGGTCGGGATGGTCGAAGGAGATCGCCCCGACCGGCGAATAATGGCGCAGGTCGTATTTGTAGGGCGCGTAATTGCCGTGCCAGGCCACGACATCGAGCGGCGACTGGCCGATCGGCGTGGAGAAGAGTTCCCCGCCCCATTTCGCATAGAGCGTCGACGGCGTCTCATCGTCTTCATAGGCCGCGATGGGAGTCAGGAAATCGCGCGGATTGGCCAGGCAATTCGCGCCGATCGGGCCGCGATCCGGCAAGGTGAAGGAGCCGCCATAGTTTTCGCAGACATAGGCGCGGGCCGGTCCGCCCATCAGCTCGCAGCGGAAGACGACGCCGCGCGGAATGATGCAGATCTCGCCGGGCTCGATCTCGATCACGCCGAATTCGGTGCAGAAGCGCAACGCCCCCTCCTGCGCCACGATGAGCAATTCGCCATCGGCGCAGAAGACGTATTCGCGTTCCATCGAGGCCGTGACGAAAACCATATGGGCGGCCATGCCGGCCTGGGTCTCGGCATCGCCAGCGGTCGTCAGCGTGCGCAGCCCGGTGAGGAAGGTCAGCGACTCCGATGGCATCGGAATCGGGCTCCAGCGCAGCTGTCCGATCGGCAGCTCGGCCTCGTCGCGGCAGGGCGCACTGCGGATCAGCCCCTTGTCGACCTTCTTCCAGCGCCCGCCATGCTTGACGCTGGGCCGGATGCGGTAGAGCCAGGACCGCTCGTTCGAGGAGCGCGGCGCGGTGAAGGGCGAGCCGGATAGCTGCTCGGCATAGAGGCCATAGGCGGGCCTCTGCGGCGAATTGCGGCCGACCGGCAAGGCGCCGGGCAGCGCCTCGGTCTCGAAACTATTGCCGAATCCCGACATGTAGCGCGTGCCGGTCGCGGCCTGGCGCAGCGGGGCTGTATGAATCTGTGCCTGGACATTCATGAGCATTTCCCCTTCCGCTGCCGGACCGCTTTGACAAGAACGCAGGTTCCGGAAAGATCGGAGCGGGCGTCCCGCCCCGACCTCAGCTAGTTACAGATGAAACTAATGTCAACGCAGCCCGAGCCTCCCCCACCCGGCGACGAAACGACCTTGCGGCTGGAGCAGTTCCTGCCCTATCGGCTGAACGTCGTCGGCCATTTCGCCAGCCGCGCGCTCGGACGAATCTATAGCGAGCGCTTCGGCATAGGCATTCCCGAATGGCGTGTGATCGCGCAGCTCGGCGAATTCGGAAAGCTGACTTCGCGCGACATCGGCGAGCTGTCCCAGATGCACAAGACCAAGGTTTCGCGCGCCGTCAGCGAGCTCGAGAAGCGCGGCCTGACGTCGCGCAGCGAGAATCGCGAGGACCGGCGCGAGGCCTTCATCAGCCTTACCCCCCGCGGCTCCCGAACCTATGCCGAGATCGTGCCCCTGGCGCTCGCCTTCCAGGCGCGCTGGACCGAGGGACTTCCGGCAGAGGAGCTGCGCGTGTTCGAACGCGTGCTTTCGATTCTCACCGAACGGGGCCGCCATCTCGCCGGCGGCTATCACGAAAGCGAAGGCTGAATTGCCGCTTGCCGCCAAATATGGCATGCCGGGCCTCGCCATGGCCGTCCGCCCGAATCCGCGCCGCGCCATCGCAGGACCCGTCCTTAGTTCCGTCGCGTTTGGCAGGTGAAACTCCCGCAAAGCGATTGCCCGGTTTCCGGGGCGGATCGAACAAGCAGGTAATATGGCCCGACCGGCGATGAGACTACGACTAACCCGGCGCCTCGGCGCGATGCTGCTGGCCTTCTCGGCGATGGGTGGAGCGGCGCTGGCGCAGTCGCCCGCGTGCAATGCCTGGCGCAGCGAACTCGCGAGCCTGCAGGGCCAGCGCGGCGGCGATCCGCGCGCCGCGCAGCAGGCGCAGCGCGTCGGCGCCCAGCTCTCGCAAAGCGTCAGCCAGTTCCGCGCGATGGGCTGCGAACGTGGCGGATTCCTCTTCTTCGGTGCGCAGGCGCCCCCGCAATGCGGCGGCCTGCAGGCACAGATCAACCAATTGCAGTCCCAGTACACGGCACTCCAGCGCCAGGCACAGGGCGGAGCTGCCGAGCAGCGCCGCATGCAGCTCGCCGCAGCGATCGAGACCAATTGCCGGGGGGGCGGGCAGCAGCGCGGCTTCTTCGAGACGATCTTCGGCATCGAGCCTCGCCGCGGTGAGATCGATTCGACCATGCCCGAACTCGATCCGGACATGCAGCCGCTCGATTCGGAGAAGCCCCGCCAGGGCGGCCCCAATACGGTCTGCGTCCGGACCTGCGACGGCTATTTCTTCCCGCTCGCCAACAGCCCCGGCGGCCGCGACGGCCAGGATGAAATGTGCCAGGCGCTCTGCCCGGGGACGGAGACGCTGGCCTTCGGCATGAGCACCGGCGGCGACATTCAGAATGCTGTCGCCCGTGCTAGCGGGACGCCCTATTCGTCGCTGGCGAACGCCGGAAAATACATTCGAAGCTTCGATTCCGCCTGCACCTGCCGGGCGCCGGGCCAAAGCTGGTCCCAGGCGCTGCGCAATGCCGAGGAGCTTCTCGACAAGCGCAAGGGCGACGTCATCGTCACCGAACAGCGCGCAGCCGAGCTGTCGCGGCCCAAGCCCGATCCCAAGCGCAGGACCGCGACACCCGCGCCGGCTCAACAACAGCCGATCCTGTCTGATGCCGACGACAAGCCGATGCCGTCCGAGAATTCGCCGACTTCGGGCACGGAGTCGGCCGGCATGGGTCCGCAGAGCGTCGAGCCCGAGAAGGTCGTGCAGCAAGGCGACGGCGTGAAGAAGGAAAGCCGCAGCGTCACCGGCGAGCGGCGCACGGTCAGGATCGTTGCGCCCAACCTCGCACCCAATCTGGGCCCCGCAGTCGCGCGGCCCTGACGCCGGCAGCGCCGCCGCAACGGCGCCTCGTGCGTCGGCGGCGAAGGCTGCGTCATGCGCCAGAGCGGAGAGCGGCGCTTAAATACCCCGCAGATCAAGCGCTGGACGCATGACGCCGACAGGCGCATATACAGGCAAGACCACCCCGGCCGGCCTGGATACGCGCCAGATTTCGTCAGGATTGCTCTTCCAGCGCGCAATCCTACTCTGACGGCCTCCTTGGCAGAGCCCAGCAGAGGCGTCCCATGTCAGAGACAACCGCCAACACGCATACCGGAATGGATCTGGCCGATACCCGTCGTCGCCTGAAGGCGATCTTCATGGGCTCGGTCGGCAATCTCGTCGAATGGTATGATTTCTACGCCTACACGGCCTTCGCACTCTATTTCGCGCCGCATTTTTTCCCGTCGCACGATCCGGTCGTCCAGCAGCTCAACGCCGCGACGCTGTTTGCCGCCGGCTTCATCGTCCGCCCGATCGGCGGATGGCTGTTCGGTCACATCGCCGACCGCTATGGCCGCCGGCTTTCGCTGACGATCTCGGTGCTGATGATGTGTTTCGGCTCGCTGATCATCGCGCTGACGCCGACCTATGCGACAATCGGATTTGCAGCGCCCGCGCTGCTCGCTCTCGCGCGGATCATCGAAGGCCTGAGCCTCGGCGGCGAGTACGGGGCAAGCGCGACCTATCTCACCGAGATCGCCGACCCGAACCATCGCGGGTTCTATTCGAGCTTTCAGTACGTCACGCTGATCGGCGGCCAGCTGACCGCCATCGTGGTACTGCTGCTGCTCCAGAACGTGTTCCTGACCCATGAACAGCTCGTCGCCTGGGGCTGGCGCATTCCTTTCGTGATCGGAGCCCTGCTCGCGATCACCGCGATGTTCATGCGCCGCCACATGCATGAGACGGAATCCTTCGTCGAAGCCAGCAAGACGAAGAAGCGCGAAAGCTCGCTGCGCGGGCTGCTGAAATACCCGCGCGAGGTTGCGATCGTGGTCGGCCTGACGGCCGGCGGCACCGCGGCCTTCTATACCTTCACCACCTATATGCAGACCTTCGTGAAGCAGACCGTCGGCCTGTCCGACATCACGACGACCTATGTCATCGCCGGTTCGCTGATCTTCGCCTCGATCCTGCAGCCGATCTATGGCGCCATCTCGGACAGGATCGGCCGCAAGCCGCTGCTGATCTTCTTCGGCGTTGCCGGCTCGCTGCTGACGGTGCCGATCCTGACGATGCTGTCCCAGACCAAGTCGCCCTGGATGGCGTTCCTGCTGATCTCCGGAGCCTGGATCTTCGTCGCCGGCTATACCTCGATCAACGCCGTGGTGAAGGCCGAATTGTTCCCGACCGCGATCCGCGCCACAGGCATCGCCGTGCCCTACGCCGTGACGGTCTCGATCTTTGGCGGCACGGCGCCTGCGATCGCGCTGTTCTTCAAGCAGCAGGGCCACGAGCAGTGGTTCTTCTACTACCTGGCGGGCGTGATCTTCCTGTCGCTGCTGGTCTACGCGACCATGCGCGACACCAAACATGAATCGGCGATGCACCGGCACGAGTGATCCACGGCGCCATTGCCCGCTGGACCGATGTCGTCCCGGACACGTAGCGCAAGCCGCGCTGATCCGGGACGATGCGAAGCCTTCAGGCCGCCTCGCCCCCGAGCCGCTTCAGCGCTTTGTCACGGCCGATGAGCGGCAGCAGTGCAGCCAGCTCCGGCCCGTGCTCGAGGCCGGTCAGCGCCTGGCGAAGCGGCATGAAGAGCCCCTTGCCCTTGGTGCCGGTCGCCGCGCCGACGGCCTGTGTCCAGCTCTTCCAGGTTGTCATATCGAAGGGCTCGGCCGGGAGCAGTGCGGCTGCGCTCGCCGCAAAGCCGGCATCGGTGATCACGGGCGTGATCGGGCCGCGAACGACCTGCCACCAGGCCTGCACCTCGGCAAGCTTCGCGAGATTGCCGCGCACCGCCAGCCAGAAGGGCTCGCCGGCCGCGATCCCAAGCTCCTGCAACCGGTGCGACACCGCGTCGAACGGCAGCTGATGCAGCGTGCGCGCGCTCAGGGCTTCAAGCTCATGCTCATCGAACTTGGCCGGTGCGCGCGAGACATGGGCGAGGTCGACGAGATCCGCGAGCTCATCCAGGCTCGCGACCGGCCTGACGGCGTCGGAGGAGCCGACCAGGACGGCCAATGCCGCGACGGCGAGCGCCTCCACCCCGGACTCGCGCAGGCCGCGCAGCGAGAGATGGCCGAGCCGCTTCGACAGCCCCTCCCCACTCGCCGTGGTCAGCAGGTTGTGGTGGCCGAATGCCGGAAGGCCAGCGCCCAGCGCCTCGAAGATCTGGATCTGGACCGCCGTGTTGGTGACATGGTCCTCGCCGCGAATGACATGGGTGACGCCGGTCTCGATATCGTCGACGACCGAAGGCAGCGTGTAGAGATAGCTGCCATCCTCGCGCACCAGCACCGGATCGGAGAGCGAGGCGCAGTCGACATGCGATGCGCCGCGCACGAGATCGTCCCAGGCGACCTCACGGGCCTCGAGCAGGAAGCGCCAATGCGGCTTGCGTCCTTCCGCCTCAAGCGCCGCCCGCTGCTCGGCCGTGAGCTTCAGCGCAGCGCGGTCGTAGATCGGCGGCAGGCCGCGAGCGAGCTGGCGCTTGCGGCGGCGATCCAGTTCGTCGGCGGTCTCGAAGCAGGGGTAAAGCCGCCCGGCAGCACGCAGCCTGTCGGCTGCCGCATCATAGATCGGGAGCCGCTCCGACTGGCGAATGACGAGATCGGGCTCGATGCCGAGCCAGCCGAGATCCCCTGAAATCGCATCCGCGAATTCGGGCTTCGAGCGCGCAAGATCGGTATCGTCGTAGCGCAGCAGGAAACGCCCGCCATTGCGGCGGGCATAGAGCCAGTTGAACAGCGCCGGACGGGCATTGCCGATATGGAGATAGCCGGTCGGCGACGGCGCGAAGCGAACGAGTGGCGTTGTCATGACGAGGCTTATGACGCCTTTGCGCGAGGCCGACAATCGGCTCAGAAATCGAAGCTCTCGCCCCCGGCCTTGCCGACGCCCTTGACCAGCGCGGCGTCCGGCCGATGCGCGGGTTCGCCGGGATCGCGGAAGCGATTGACGATCGGGTAGCGCCGGTCGCGGCCGAAATTCTTGCGCGTCACCTTCACGCCGGGCGCGGCCTGTCGGCGCTTGTACTCGGCGAGATAGAGCAGGCGTTCGACCTTCTTGACCGTCTCGAGATCGTGGCCACGGGCGACGATGTCGGCGAGACGCATCTCATGCTCGATCAGGCAGGCCAGGATATCGTCCAGCACGTCATAGGGCGGCAGCGAATCCTCGTCCTTCTGGTTCTCGCGCAGCTCGGCCGTCGGCGGCTTGACGATGATATTGTGCGGAATGACCTCGCCGTCCGGTCCGAGCGCACCGGCGGGCTTCCAGCGGTTGCGCAGCGCCGACATGCGAAAGACCTCGGTCTTGTAGAGGTCCTTGATCGGGTTGTAGCCGCCATTCATGTCGCCATAGAGCGTGGCATAGCCGCATGACATCTCGGATTTGTTGCCGGTGGTCACCACCATCGGCCCGAACTTGTTCGAGATCGACATCAGCAGCGTGCCGCGCACGCGGCTCTGCAGGTTCTCCTCGGTGACGCCGCGATTGGTTCCGGCGAAGAGGCCGGCGAGCGCCGCTTCGAAGCCCTCGACCGGCTCGGCAATCGGCACGATCTCGTAGCGGACGCCGAGCGCATCGGCGCAGCGCTTCGCATCGTCCAGGCTCTCCTGCGAGGTGAAGCGATAGGGCATCATCACGCAGCGGACCTTGTCGGCGCCGAGCGCATCGACCGCCATCGCCGCGCAGATCGCGGAATCGATGCCGCCGGAGAGGCCAAGCACCACGCCGGGAAAGCGGTTCTTCTCGACATAGTCGCGCAGGCCCAGCACGCAAGCCGCGTAATCAGCCTCGTCGCTGCTCTCGATCGGCGTGATCTCGCCCGGCAGGCAGCGCCAGGACCCGTTCTCGCGCACCCAATCGGTCAGGCGCAGCACTTCGCGAAACGCCGGGAGCTGGTGAGCAAAGGTCTTGTCCGCATTCAGCACGAAGGAGGCGCCCTCGAAGACGAGCTCGTCCTGGCCGCCGAGCTGGTTCAGATAGACCATCGGCAACCCGGCCTCGACGACGCGAGCGACCGCGACATTCAGGCGTTCCTCGGTGACGCCGCGCCGATAGGGCGAGCCATTGGGAACAAGCAGGATCTCGCCGCCGGTCTCGGCGATGCACTCCACGACCTCCTCGCCCCAGATATCCTCGCAGACCGGCAGGCCAAGGCGGATATGGTTGCGGAAGACGACAGGACCGGGCAGCGGGCCGGGTTCGAAGACGCGTTTCTCGTCGAATACACCGTAATTCGGCAGGTCGACCTTGAAGCGCACCGACTGGATCATCCCGGCGTCGAGCAGCGCGTAGGCGTTGTAGAGCTTGCCGTCCTCGAGCCAGGGCAACCCGACGAGCAGAGCTGGACCACCATCGGCGGTCTCGCGCGCCAGATCCTCGCAAGCCCTGCGACAGGCATCCTGGAAGGCGGGCTTCAGCACCAGATCTTCCGGCGGATAGGCCGACAGGAAGAGTTCCGTGAACATCACGAGATCGGCGCCGGCAGTTGCAGCGTCGCGCCGCGCAACGCGCACCATGTCGGCATTGCCGGCTACATCGCCGACGATGGGATTGAGCTGGGCCAGAGCCAGGCGGAACGAGGTCGCTGTCATGCTTCGGCTTTACCGCGCGGCGGCAGGGCCAGCAACGGGCGCGCGCCCTGCCCCGACCTGCATTTGTGCGTGATCGGCCCTTCGATCAACGCAAGGTCGAACGGAAATCGGCGGAATAGCGCAGCTCGCGCAGCGGACGCACGCGGCGTGTCGTTTCGTCATAGATCGGATGGGCCTTGTAGGCCGCCAGCGCCGCCTCATCGGCAAATTCGCCGTAGACGACGACATCGATGTCATTGCCCAGCGGATCGAGCTTGGCATTGGCCACGACCTCGAAGGCGAGCGAATGCGGGATATCGCCGAGCCGGGACAGAGACAGGCGGATCGTCTCGACATCCTCGCGCCGCTGCGCCGTGAAAAATACGATGTGGCGGATCATGCGCCCTCCCTCGCAGGCAGCCGGGAATCGCGCCGCCCTTTCGGGCCGATGTCTTCCCGACGGTGCGCAAAACGCAACCTGCGTTAACGCCGCATCGGCATCGATCCAGCCAAGCGCTTAATCTTGCTTGCCTCCGCTTCCCTCGGTCGCCGGAACAGCCGCGTACGAAAGCGGAATCGCGCGGCACGCTGAAAACTCCCTCTCGCCCTGTTCACCCCTCCGCGAGGTGGCGCCATGAGCAGGCGCGCGCCTCAACTGACCGCCAAACGGATTGCCGTGCTCAAAATCCTGGCTCCGCATCGCGGCGCGGAATATCTGGTGACCTGTGCCGAGATCGGCGCCAAGAGCGTCCCGTACGGCACCCGCAGCGGCTACCGTGAATGGGCCTGCTCGGGTTCACTGTCTCACCTCAAAGAAACGCCCCGCCGGAGCGAGACTGAAAATGCCACAGGTCGAAGACGTGGCCAGCCAGCTGTTCAGTAGCCATTCAAGTCGGGCAGCGCGATCATTCGCCATCCGACAGCCGACCCGGCGACTGCCTGGAACCGATCATCCGGGTTGATGACGGACGTTGCCATGAACCTCTCGCACTATCTGCTGCCGGTTGCCGCGCTCGCGATGATGACGGGATACGGGTTTGCGCAAACACCCGTACAGATGGGTCCGGATACAAAGCCGGCCATGACCTCCCCGGCACCCGCGGCGCCTGCCAAGAAGGCTACGGCGACCTCCTCCGACAGGACCGCCAAGTCAAAGGCGTGCTCTGTACAAGCCGATCAGAAGGGGCTTCACGGGAAGGCCAGGAAGAAGTTTCGCGACGAGTGCCAGAAGGCCTAGGCTCGATGAGATCGGGCGCCATCGTGGATGTCAGGTGGCGCCCTGGGGCCAATTTGTCAGCCGGCCGTCAGTTTGGCTTTCCTTCAGCGCCGCACTTACGGAGTGAGTAGACGCCCCGGTGGGCTTCGGAGACAGGTGGAACGGCATCACATAGCCCTCGTCCCGGTCGTCACAGACGATGGCATGAGTGACTTGCCGCCCTGTTCGGCATGTCGATTGGAATGGTCGAGCGCTACACCAAGCACATCGACCAAGAGGCTTCGGCGCGCAAGCCGCGGTCTGGAACGGAATGCGGAGAGAACAAGGACTGCAAACTTTCTATAGCCGATCTGAAAACTCCGGCGCGAAACGCCAAACAAACAGGGCCCGACAGAGATGAGCACGTTAACGCCGCATTAGGGTTACCAATGCATCAATACCGCCCAGAGCAGTGCGACAAAGGCCGGGTTGCGGCCCCTGCTCGGGGAGACCACGATGCGTATCCGCTCCATTGCGCCGGCCCTGGGCCTTGCCGCGCTCGGACTGTCCGTGGCCGCCATGCCGGCGGCTTCGGCCGACTATCCGGTGTTGCGCGGCTCGCAGATCGAAGATGCACCACCGCCGCCATCGGAGTATTTCTCGGGCGGGGTCAACTGGACGGGCTTCTATCTGGGCGGCGGCGCCGGGGTCTCGGAGACGAAATTCGAGCCCGGAACCGGCCTGCAGAACCTGGCCAATTTCGCCTTCCGGAACACGTTGCTTGGCGCCGAGAGCAATATRGGCTCGTTCGTCAACAACCTGCCGTCGAAGAGGGACAGCGGCGCAACGTATTTTGGCATGGCCGGCTATAACATTGCCTTTGGCGATGCCGTACTCGGCATCGAGGCCGACTATACCCGCTCCGACCAGAGCTACGGCATCAACGACTTCATTGCGCGCCGGACGATCACCTCGAACGGCACGGTAAATGACTGGTCCATGACGACCCGCCAGGGAGCGGTTCTGAACGACTACGCGACGGCGCGCATTCGCATGGGTTGGGCCTATGGCCGCATCATGCCCTTCGCGACATTCGGTGGCGCCGTCGGTCGCTTCGACACCGCATCGACGATCACAGCGACAAACTTCATCACCCAGGCGAATCCTGTCACCGGCGCCATCAACTCCGGCATGGCGGTTGGCTACCCGCTCACAGTCGGGGCCACCAAGAAGAACGTCTATGGCTACGGCCTCGCGGTCGGCGCCGGCGTTGACATGGCCTTGACCGACAACCTCTTCCTGCGCGGCGAATACCAGTTGATCCGCTTCGCGGACGTCGAAGGGACAACGACGACGGTCAACACGGCCCGCGTCGCCGCGGGCGTAAAATTCTGATCTGAAGACCCGGACTAATAGGAAAAGCCGCGGCTCACGCCGCGGCTTTCTTGTTTCTGCCAGGGTGACGCCTGCTTATTCCGCTGCCTCGGCCTCGGGCCGGGCCCGGCCCGAGCGCTCGCGCTTGACCAGTTCTGCAACCAGGAACGCCATCTCCAGCGCCTGCTCCGCATTGAGGCGCGGGTCGCAGAAGGTGTGGTAGCGGTCGTTCAGGTCGGCGTCGGTCATGCCGCGTGCACCACCCGTGCATTCCGTGACGTTCTTGCCGGTCATTTCCAGGTGCAGGCCGCCGGCATAGGTGCCTTCGGCCTGGTGCACGGCGAAGAAGTTCTTCACCTCGCTCAGGATCAGGTCGAAGGGCCGCGTCTTGTAGCCGCTCGCAGCCTTCACCGTGTTGCCGTGCATCGGATCACAGGACCAGACGACATTGCGCCCTTCCCGCTTGGTGGCGCGTACCAGGGCCGGCAGATGGTCGAAGACCTTGTCGGCGCCGAAGCGTGCGATCAGCGTCAGGCGTCCGGCCTGGTTCTGCGGATCGAGCGTGTCGATCAGCCTCATCAGGTTGTCCGGGGTCAGGGACGGGCCGCATTTCAGGCCGATCGGATTGCGGATGCCACGGAAGAACTCGACATGGGCATGGTCGAGCTGGCGGGTGCGGTCACCGATCCAGACCATATGGCCGGAGGTGTCGTACCAGTCGCCGGAGGTGGAATCGACGCGGGTCATCGCCTGCTCGTAGCCGAGCAGCAACGCCTCGTGGCTGGTGTAGAAATCCGTGCTCCGCATCTCGGGATGCGTCTCAGGATCGATGCCGATGGCGCGCATGAAATCGAGCGCCTCGGTGATGCGCCCCGCCACCTCCTGGTAGCGGCCCGACTGCGGACTGTCCTTGACGAAGCCGAGCATCCAGCGATGCGCATTGTCGAGATTGGCATAACCGCCGGTGGCGAAGGCGCGGATCAGGTTCAGCGTCGCCGCCGACTGGCGATAGGCCTCGAGCTGACGGCGCGGATCCGGAATCCGGGATTCTGCCGTGAACTCGTTGTCGTTGATGATATCGCCCTTGTAGCTCGGCAGCTCGACGCCACCGATCGTCTCGGTCGGGGTCGAGCGCGGCTTGGCGAACTGGCCAGCGACGCGGCCGACCTTCACCACCGGCGAGCCGCCGGCAAAGGTCAGGACGACCGCCATCTGCAGGAACAGGCGGAAGAAGTCGCGGATATTATCGGCCGAATGCTCGGCGAAGCTCTCGGCGCAGTCGCCGCCCTGGAGGAGGAAGGCCTCACCGGCGGCAACCTTGCTCAACGCCCGTTTGAGCTTGCGCGCCTCGCCTGCAAAAACGAGCGGCGGAAAGCCGGCGAGCTGCTGCTCAACCGCCTTCAAGGCTGCCTGGTCCGGATATTCCGGCATCTGCTGGACGGGCTTTGCCCTCCAGCTCTCGGGCGTCCACCGCTCGGACATCTCACTTGCTCCTGATGATAACATCTCACGCCCACCCCTCCCCACGGAAAGGCAGTGTGATCCCGGCGCTATACACCCGCACCGCAGCAAAGACCATAAAGCCGTTGACGGTTACGTATGCGCGAGCTGGGCGTCGCAGGGCGGAGCTGTTCCGGCGACCAGGACCGGGCCGCGTGAACGAGAGCGCCCAAGAGCACGGCAAGGGCATGCCGCTTCGTTCGCCTCTGCGTGTCGGCCGAGGAGTTCATCCCGTCGGCGATGCAGGCCGCCGGCTGCCGGGCATCGTTGTATTCGCCTCGACAGCTCCCTAACGTCACCTGCCAATCACAAGAACATCGGCAGGGAGAAACAAGGCATGGTCATTCGCGCGTTCGCGGTTGCTGCTTTCATGGTTGCCGCAGCATGGGCTGCACGGGCCGAGGAGCCCCTCGCGCTTCGCGGCATGGGCTCGTTCCATGTCGGCGGCAAGTTGGTCGAGATCTCGGGCCGTCCCGTGAAGGAGGTCACCTTCACCCCTGGCGGGGTACCGGCCAAGGTCGACCCCAACGGCACTTACCAGACCGGCCAGATGTATGTGCAGTATTTCCTGCCGCAGAACGAGCGCGGTGCAGCGCCGCTGCTGTTCTGGCATGGCGGTGGCATGACCGGCGTGAACTGGGAGAGCACGCCGGATGGACGGCAAGGCTGGCTCGAATACTTCCTGCGCAAGGGCTGGGCCGTCTATAATTCCGATGCCGTCGAGCGCGGCCGTGCCGGCTGGGCCATGTATCCCGACGTCATCCCCGGCGAGCCGGTCTTCCTGACCACCGCGAACCCGTTCGAGCGCTTCCGTATCGGCGCTGGCGCAAATGCCTATGATAAAGACCCGGCCAAGCGGACATTCCTGGCCGGCAGCCAGTTCCCGCCCGATGGCTACGACAATTTCGTCAAGCAGATCGTGCCGCGCTGGACGTCGACGGACCAGATGATCATCGACGCCTATCTGGCCGAAGTCGACAAGATCTGCCCCTGTGTGATCGTGTTCCACAGCCAGGCCGGCCAGTTCGGCTTCAAGGTTGCCCAGGCCCGGCCCGACAAGATCAAGGCCCTGATCGCGGTGGAACCGGCAGGCCTCGGAGACCCCGCCAAGGCCGATGTTTTGAAGAACATCCCCGTCCTGATGATCTATGGCGATTACATCGAACAGGATGCGCGCTGGCCGACGATCCGCAAGAACGGCACCGAGTTCGGCGACAAGATCAGGGCGGCGGGCGGCTCAGTCGATGTCGTCAACCTCCCCAGCATCGGCATCAAGGGCAATTCCCATATGCTGATGATGGACAAGAACAATCTCGAGGTGGCGCAGGTCGTCCAGGATTGGCTCGTCCGGAAGGGACTGACCAAGTGATGCAAGGCGGCGCCCCAAGGGGCGCCGCCTTGCTGCTCAGTGGCGCGCCGTCCGCATCGTCACGAGTTCCTCGGCCGCGCTCGGATGCAGCGCGATGGTGCGGTCGAAATCGGCCTTGGTCGCTCCCATGGTGACGGCAATCGCCACCGCCTGGATGATCTCGCCCGCGTCATGGCCGATGATGTGGACACCCAGCATCCGGTCCGTTTTCGCGTCGACCACGAGCTTCATGTAGATGCGCTCGTGGCGGCCCGAGATCGTCGCCTTCATCGGCCGGAAACCGGCCTCGAAGACGCGCAGTTCGTAACCAGCGGCGATCGCCTGCTGCTCGGTCAGGCCGACCGTTCCGATCTCCGGTGTGGTGAATACTGCCGAGGCCACCACGTGATGGTCCATCGCCCAGGGCTTTCCGCCAAAGGTCGAGTCGGCGAAGGCGTGGCCCTCGCGAATGGCGACGGGCGTGAGATTGATGCGATTGGTGACATCGCCGACCGCGTGGATCGACGGCACGGTCGAGGCCGAATTCGCATCGACCATGACCTGACCGATGGGCCCGAGCTTGACGCCGGCGGTCTCCAGGCCGAGCCCCACCGTATTGGGACGACGGCCGGTCGCCACGAGAACCACGTCCGCATCGATCGGCTCGCCCGTGGCGCAATGGGCACGGCGCGTACCATCGGCCAATTGTTCGATGCGATCGATGGTGCAGCCCAGCCGCAACGTGATGCCCGCATGGACCAGCGCATCGCGGAGGCGCACGCGCAGATCCTCCTCGAAGCCGCGCAGGACATTGTCGCCGCGGTGCAGCACCGTCACCTCGACGCCGAGGCGGCGGAACACGCTGGCAAATTCGAGCGCGATATAACCGCCGCCCACCACCAGCATGCGCCGCGGCAGGCTCGGAAGATGAAAGATCTCGTTCGAGCTGATGCCGAGTTCGCCGCCAGGGATCGGCGGATCGAAGGCGGGGTAGCCTCCGGTCGCGACCAGGATGTGCCGGGCCCGGACGGTCTCGCCGGATTTCAGCAGGCGCACCGTGTTCGGCCCTTCGACCACAGCGCGCTCTTCGCGGATCGCGACCTTGGCGCCTTCAAGCCCCTTGCGGTAAAGGCCGGAGAGCCGGGTCACTTCGTTGGCAACGGCATCCCGCAAGGTCGGCCAGTCGAAGCTCGGCTTGTCGAGCGTCCAGCCGAAGCCGGCAGCATCCTCAAACTCGTCTGCAAAGCGGCTGGCATAGACGAAGAGCTTCTTCGGGACACAGCCGCGAATGACGCAGGTGCCGCCGATGCGGTCTTCCTCGGCGATCATGACGCGCGCCCCGTGCCCGGCCGAGATCCGCGCCGCGCGCGTACCGCCGGAACCAGCGCCGATCACGAAAAGGTCGACATCGAAATCAGCCATGCTCTGCTCCTCGGCCGACATCTCGGCCCGACTCGAACCAAAGGGCGGCGGCAGCCAGGGCCGCGATCCACCAGCCCTGCCAGGCGCCATGTCCCACCGATGCCATGACGAAGGCTGCCGCAAAAAGTGCAAGCCGCGGGGCGCGTTCGCGCGCGGACAAGGCGCCAAGCCTCCGGAAGAACAACAGCCCAGCAACCAGCAGCAATGCGGCGCCGACGATGCCGGTTTCCGTCCAGAGCTGAATCGGCGCGCTATGCGGGTGTCCAACCGCCAGGAGCAAGCGACGTGGCGGCGAGACCTGTTCTGCGACCGGGTGCGTCTGGAGGGCCGAGGAGGAGCCGAAGCCAGAGCCGATGAACGGGCGGGCCGCGATCGCCTCCCCGAAGCTGAGCCAGATGTCGACGCGGTCACGCGAATGGGATTCGGCCGTCTGCTCATAGAGCGCGGGCGGCAGAAGCCGATCGACCAATTGTCCGATCACCGGCGCCAGCACCAGCGTCGCCGCAAAGCCAAGTGCCGTCGCAGCCAGAGTCAGACGTGGAAGCAGGCGGGCCAGCAGCCAGGCAAGGACGAGAATGCCCAATCCAAGTTTCGCAGTGCCGCTATCGGAATAGAGAATGATGCCCGCAACCGCTGCGGCTACGCCCCCCGCCAGCAGACGATCGGCGACGCGTTTCGATCCGCCGCTCCAGAGCAAGTGCACAGCCGGAGCCAGGAGCACGAGGCAGGCGATGACCGGCCGGTTGAATATAAAGCTCATCTGTTTGCCGCCCAGGCCCAGCGTAATGCGCTGAGCGAGGCCATTCTGCAGCTCCAGGAAGATCAGGCCCGAGGCCAGTATCAGGCAAATGGCCAGGGCCCGCATCAGTGCCTGCTTCGGCCTGAACCAGGCACTCGCCGCGATCACCAGGGCAAAACCAAGAGGCAGCAGCAACTCCGCCCAGGCTGCAAAGCCGGATGCCGGCCGATGCGTCCACAGCAGCGAGACCAGGGCCCAGGCAAGGAGGGCCGTCAGTGCGAGGCCGATCGGGCTTCGCAAGCCTGCAAGGATGCGCCGCAACAGGGGGCCGACATCGCGGCCCGCAGCGGCAACGGCAGCGGCAGCGAATGCCGCTGCCGCCAGCCCGAGCATCAGCGGCGCGGACCGATTTGCCGCCCACATGACGAGCGGCAACGCGACCATGAGGATGCCGCCCAGCGCTGCGAGTCGAAGGGCCTGGCGCGACGGGGAAGGGTCGGTGATCACAGCGCGATCGACATCCCGCGAGTTGAAGTTCAAGCTCATGGTCATGCGATTACGCGATCGCACCAAGCCCGCCTAGCGTGAATTCCGCCGGCTCGCGTGCGTTGATGCGCAAAAGACCTTGACTTGAGATTATGCAATCAGGCGCAATTGACCGGCGGAGCGTCAAAGTGTCACTCGCGGAGCGCTGACACCAAAACAGTGCGGGAATCCGCAAGCGGAGGAACAACATGCTCAAATCCATTCTGTCGCGCGGAGCCGTGACGGCTCTGGCGCTCGCTGGCCTGACGACTGCCGCATTTGCGCAGCTCGAGCTCAAGATCATGGCTCCGGCCGCGCCGGGTGGTGGCTGGGACGGAACCGCCCGCTCGATGCAGCAGGCGCTGACCGCGTCCGGCATCGCCAAGAGCGTGCAGGTCAACAACGTCAACGGCGCGGGCGGCACCATCGGCCTTGCGCAGTTCGTGAACGGCGCCAAGGGCGACGGCTCGCAGCTGATGGTCAACGGCTTCGTCATGGTCGGCGCCATCCTCCTGAACAAGTCGCCGGTCAATCTCAGCCAGGTGACGCCGATCGCACGCCTGACCGCCGAGGCTCAGGTCATCGTCGTTCCCGCGGATTCGCCGATCAAGACCGCCAAGGACCTCGCTGACCGCGTCAAGGCCGACCCGGCCAAGGTGACCTGGGCTGGCGGCTCGGCCGGCGGCGTCGACCACATCATGGCTGCCCTCTTCGCCGGCGCTGTCGGCGGCGATGCCACCAAGATCAACTACATCCCCTTCTCCGGCGGTGGCGAGGCCCTGGCCGCGCTGCTCGGCGGGCGCGTCACGGCCGGCATCTCGGGCTATGGCGAGTTCGAGGGTCAGATCAAGGCTGGCAAGCTGCGCGTCGTCGGCGTGAGCTCCGGCGCCCGCCTCCCCAACGCCCCCGATGCCCCGACCCTGAAGGAGGGCGGCGTCAATCTCGAGGTGCTGAACTGGCGTTCGGTCGTCGCCCCTCCCGGCATCACCGCCGAGCAGCGCAAGGTGCTGGCCGATGCCATGGAGAAGATGGCCAAGTCGAAGGAATGGGCCGAGATCCTCAAGGCTCGCGGCTGGGATGACGCCTATCTCGGCGGCGCCGAGTTCGAAGCCTTCCTGAAGGCCGAAGATGCCCGCGTCGGCAAGGTCCTCCGCGACGTCGGCCTTGTGAAGTAACGCCACAGGCGACTGACGAACATAGGCATGGGCGGGCGGTGCCATCACCGCCCGCCCATTCTCTCCTGCCAGTTATCTCTGGCAGTCGCCGCTTTGCCATCAGCTGGGCGCACCGGTTCTGGTCCGCATCAAACCAGGTAAGGAACGACATGGCCTCCACCTCCTCGGCCAAGGGCGCCGACATCCCCGCCCTCGTCGTCGCAGCTCTGCTGCTGATCGCGGCGGCTCTCGTCGCCTATGACGCGAAATCGCAGACGATCGTCTCGACTTATGGCGTCGGCCCGACGGCGATGCCCTACGTGGTCAGCGCCGTCCTTGGCGTGCTGGGCCTGTGCCATCTCGTCGTCGCGTTCCGGGAGGGCCTGCCCAAGCCCGAGGCGGTCGACAGCACCGCGGTGCTCTGGCTGACGGGCGGATTGATCGGCCTGATCGCCTGCATCGGGCTCGGCGGCGGCTTCATCATTGCGACGGCCATCGTCTTCTCCGCGACCGCGCGCTCCTTCGGCCGTCAGGCACTGGCCGTCGATTTCGGCATCGGCCTCGTGCTCGGGCTTGCCATCTTCCTGATGTTCTCCAAGCTGCTGCAGCTGACGCTGCCGTCCGGTCCGCTTGAAAAGCTGTTCTGAGGAGCCGGGACAATGGACACATTCAACGCACTGATGCACGGCTTCGCCGTCGCGATCGAGCCGTCGAAACTGCTCTTCGCGCTGGTCGGCGTCTTCCTCGGCACTGCAGTCGGCGTCCTGCCGGGCATCGGCCCGGCGCTGACGGTGGCACTGCTCCTGCCGGTGACCTTCAAACTCGATCCCGCCGGCTCGCTGATCATGTTCGCCGGCATCTATTACGGCGGCATGTATGGCGGTTCGACCACTGCGATCCTGATTAACGCGCCAGGAGAGAGTGCCTCTCTCGCAACCGCGCTCGAAGGTTCCAAGATGGCCAAGGCCGGCCGCGGCGGCCCGGCACTGGCAACCTCCGCGATCGGCTCCTTCGTCGCCGGCACCATCGCGACGCTGGGCCTCGCCTTCCTCGCGCCGTGGCTGGTGGAGGTCGCGGTCAAGTTCGGGCCGTGGGACTATTTCGCGCTGATGATCCTCGCCTTCGTCACGGTATCGGCGACCTTCGGCGATTCACCTCTGCGCGGGATCACCAGCCTCGCCATCGGCGTCACGCTCGGCCTGATCGGCATCGACCGCCTGACCGGACAGGCGCGCCTGACCTTCGGCGTGCCGGAACTGCTCGACGGCGTCGAGGTGACGACGCTGGCCGTCGGCCTGTTTGCGGTCGGCGAGGCGCTCTATGTCGCTTCCAAGCGCTTCCGGGACCCGGAGGAGATCGTCCCGATCAAGGGCTCGCTCTGGATGACCAAGGAGGACTGGAAGCGCTCGTGGGCGCCATGGCTGCGCGGGACCGCCTTCGGCTTCCCGATCGGCGCGCTGCCCGCTGGCGGCGCAGAGGTGCCGACCTTCCTGTCCTATTCGACCGAGAAGAAGCTCTGCAAATATCCCGGCGAGTTCGGCAAGGGCGCGATTGAAGGCGTCGCCGGCCCGGAAGCCGCCAACAATGCCTCGGCGGCGGGCACGCTGGTGCCGCTGCTGACGCTCGGCCTGCCGACCTCGGCGACGGCCGCGATCATGCTGGCTGGCTTCCAGCAATACGGGCTCAACCCTGGCCCGCTGCTCTTCGCCGAACGCCCCGATCTCGTCTGGGGCCTGATCGCCTCGCTCTTCATCGCCAACACGATGCTGGTGATCATCAACCTGCCGCTGATCGGGCTCTGGGTCAGGCTTCTGGCGATCCCCCAGCCCTGGCTCTATGCCGGCATCCTGGTCTTCGCGGCGATGGGCACGCTCGCGGTCAAGGCCTCGGTGGTCGAACTCTCGATGCTCTTCGTCTTCGGCTTCCTCGGCTTTCTGATGCGCCGCTACGACTATCCGGTCGCTCCGATGGTGGTCGGGCTCATCCTCGGCCCGATGGCGGAGGCGCAGTTGCGCCGCGCGCTCCAGATCAGCCTCGGCGACCCGATGATCCTGCTCGAGAACCCTGGCTCCGCGATCCTGCTCGGCCTGGCCTTCATCGGGCTCGTCGCGCCCTTCGTGATGAGCGGGCTGAACAGGTTCAAGGCTTCCGAAGACTAAGATATCGGCCCGGAAGCGGATTGCAGTTTTCGGGCCGATGCAATCACTGAAGCTCAGACATCGGACCGGATGCGACTATCCAGCCCGATGGTCTGAGCGACCCGCCCTGGTCATATGTCCCGCCGGGGCGCCTCAGTTGCTGCCCGTGCAAGGGATGATCGAGCCGGATGCGGGCCGCGCGGTGAACCGCCCCCCGTCTCGAAAACCAAGAAGGCCGCCGGTTCATCACCGGCGGCCTTCTCTTTGGACGGCTTGTGTCGGCTGCTCAGAGCTGGTGGCCGCGCTTGCGCATTTCCTGGCTGAACCGATCGAACAGGAAGTTGCTGGTCTGCAGGGTCCATGGCTGCAGCACGACGAAGATCTCGTCGATCGCCTGCGGACGGAAGGCGTTGTAGCGCTGCCCGACCGGCGACTTGAAGAAGGCGGCGACCTCCTTGAGGTCGGACTCGGTCATCTTCTTCGCGAAGATCTCGCCTGCCGCGGTGATCATCTCCGCGATCTTCTGATCGGATTCCGGCTTCAGCGTATCGATCACCTCATTCAGATCCTTCTGGATCTCGGGACGGGTGGTGCCGACGATCTGGCGGACGCGATCGCGGAACTCGCCGTAAATCGACTCGAAGGACTGTGCGATGCCCGAGGAGATCACGACATCGCGGCCAGCCTGGAGCTGCGAAGCCGTCACCGTGGAGGCCGGAGCCGGGGTCGCAGCCGGAGCCTGGGCCTGCGCAGGCACGGCGAATACAAGCGCCAGACCGACGGCCACGCCGGCGAGGTGGTGACGGAACATTGCGTTGGGCCCCTTCATTATCAGGCTGACTCACACAGCCCGGGCATGACCCTCGCCCGCCCTTCGGCAAGCGAGCCGGTCCACCCGGCGGTTTCGGTATCGCCGCGATCGGCGTGGTGACGTATCCGTCCGGTTCCGGGCGGCGTGGTGCGCGTCTCCTTAGCGCGGATTGCGCCGGAATGGAATCATTCGATCGTGCCGAGAATCTTCAGGCCCGAGCTGCTGGCGAGGATGGCGCAGGAGGCAATGCCGAGGAAGAGCCCGTGCTCGACCACGCCCGGAACGGCGTTCAAGGCGGCGGCGAGCGCCTCGGGCTGTTCGATGCGCCCGAGATGCGCATCAAGGATGAAATGGCCGCCATCGGTGACCAGCGTCGAGCCGTCCGGGCGCAGCCGCAGCTTGATCTCGCCTGCCGCCCCCGATGCCGCGATCGCGGACGCCACGGCGCGACGCGTCGCCTCAAGCCCGAAAGGCACGACCTCGATCGGCAGCGGGAAACGCCCGAGGGTCTCGACCAGCTTGGTGTCATCGGCGATGACGACCATGCGCTTCGAGGCCACCGCGACGATCTTCTCGCGCAGATGGGCTGCTCCGCCACCCTTGATCAGGCGAAGCTGCGGATCGACCTCGTCTGCGCCATCGACCGTCAGGTCGAGCTCCGGCGTCTGATCGAGCGTCGACATCGGGATGGCCAGCGCCATGGCCTGGGCCTGCGTCGCTTCGGAGGTCGCGACGCAGAGCACATCCAGCCCCGCCGCAACGCGAGCGCCGAGCAGGTCGACGAAATGCTTCGCCGTCGAGCCCGTGCCGAGGCCGAGCCTCATGCCTGGGCGAACCAGTTCGAGCGCGCGCGCTGCCGCCTGCTTCTTGAGGTCGTCGGGGCTCATCAGCTTGTCCTGACCTGTCACGCGCCCAGCCCGCCGAGGAGCATGTACTTGATCTCGACGAACTCATCCATGCCGTGGAGGGAGCCCTCGCGGCCGAGGCCGGATTCCTTGACCCCGCCGAAGGGCGCAACCTCGGTGCCGAGGATGGCGGAGTTGATGCCGACCATGCCGTATTCGAGCTCCTCGGCGACGCGGAAGGCGCGACCGAGATCCCGGGTGTAGAAATAGGCGGCGAGCCCGAAGGGCGTGTCATTGGCCATGGCCACGACCTCGTCCTCGCTGGTGAAGCGATAGACCGGAGCGAGCGGGCCAAAGGTTTCCTCGCGCGTCACCAGCATCTTCGTGGTGACGCCGGCAAGCACGGTCGGCTCGAAGAAGGTGCGACCGAGCGCATGGCGCTTGCCGCCGACCACGACCTTCGCCCCATTGGCGACGGCATCGGCGACATGACGCTCGACCTTCTCGACCGCGCGCTCATTGATCAGCGGCCCCTGCACGACACCGATTTCGGCACCGTTGCCGACCTTCATCTTTGCGACTTCGCCGGCGAATTTCGCGACGAAATCGTCATGGATGCCGTCCTGCACGAAGAGCCGGTTGGTGCAGACGCAGGTCTGACCCATGTTGCGGTACTTGGCGATGATCGCGCCCTGCACGGCAGCGTCGAGATCGGCATCGTCAAAGACGATGAAGGGCGCATTGCCGCCGAGCTCGAGGCCAACCTTCTTCACCGTCGAGGCGGCCTGCTGCATCAGGAGCTTGCCGACCGGCGTCGAGCCGGTGAAGCCGATGAAGCGCACGGCCGGGTGCGAGGTCATCACGCCGCCGATGGCCTGCGCATCGCCGGTGACGAGATTGATGACGCCCTTGGGGAAACCGGCCCGCTCGGCCAGTTCGACCAGAGCCAGTGCCGTCAGCGGCGTATCCGGGGCCGGCTTGACCACGAAGGTACAGCCGGCGGCGAGACCGGGAGCGCATTTGCGGGTGATCATCGCGGCCGGAAAATTCCAGGGCGTGATCGCAGCGCAGACGCCGACTGGCTGCTTCTGGACGATGATGCGCGAATTCGGGAAGGGCGAGGGAATCGTCTCGCCATAGATGCGCTTGGCCTCTTCGGCGTAGAACTCGACGAAGGAGGCGGCATAGGCGACCTCGCCGCGCGCTTCGCTCAGCGGCTTGCCCTGCTCGGCGGTCATGATCTGCGCCAGGTCCTCCTGGTTCGCCATGATCAGGTCGAACCATTTGCGCAGGATCACCGAGCGCTCCTTGGCGCTCTTCTTCGCCCAGGGCTTGAAGGCCCGCGAGGCGGCTTCGACCGCAGCGGTGGTCTCATCGGCGCCGAAGCGCGGCACCTTGGCCAGCAGCTCGCCGGTTGCGGGATTGTCGACCGCATCGACGCCCGCGCCGATCCAGGCGCCATCGACATAGCACTGCGATTTCAGGAGCGACGGATCATTCAGCTTCAGCATGGCGGGCCTCGACGCGATTGCGGACATGCCCGGGCCTCTAGCACGAGCGATCGCGTCGCGCCGATTCAAAATGCCGCATGCTGCAGGTGCTCGAAGCGCAGGACGGGGCTATTTCGTCTGCGGTGTACAGACCACCTTGTCGTCGAAGACGTAGCAGATGCTCATCTCGCCGGTGCGAACATTGACGCGGAAGATGCCACCTTCACGCTCGTGGCGCGACGGCATCAGCAGGTAGTCGCTCGGCGCCTGCGGGCCGGCCCCCTCCCCCGCCGGGAAGCAGACAGTGACGCCGACGCCGCCTTCCTTGAGCTGGAACTGGCAGGCGCCGACCTCGCCGGTGGCGCGATCGACCCTGTAGACACGGTTGAGATCCGTCTGCGGCGCAGGCGCAAACTCGAAGGGCGCGGCCTGAGCGGAGACATGCGGCACGATGCAGGTGCCGAGCGCCAGCAGCGCCCTGAGCACCGACCGGCGGAAGCCGGCGTTTTCAAGATATTCAGACACCACTGCCATCCTTCACGCGAATCAAGGCAAAGATAGCATTGTTGCTGCCTGCCAAGATGACGATCCGGCGCGGCTCGCTTGCCAAACCGGACCAGACCGCCTTTAGAGGCCCAAAGCACCTGCGCACCGGAACCCCGCCCATGAGCTTGCTCCCCATCGTCGTCTTCGATCTCGACGGCACCCTCGCCGAGACCGCGCCCGATATCATGCGCACGCTCAACGTCATTCTCGAGCAGGAAAAGCTCTCGCCCCTGCCGTTGGAACGCGCGCGTGAACTCGTCGGCGCCGGCGCCCGCGCCCTGATCGAACGTGGTTTTCGCGTCTCCGGACGGCCGCTCGACGAAGAGACGCTGGAGCGGCTGTTCCAGGACTTCCTGCGAATCTACGCCGAGGACGTCGCCTCGAACAGCTATCTCTACGAGGGCGTCGTTGCTGCCATGCAGGCCTTGGCGGAGGACGGTTATGCGCTCGCCGTCTGCACCAACAAGCCGATCCTGCACACGCGCCTGATCCTCGAGCATTTTGGCATCAGCGGGCATTTTGCGGCTGTGGCCGGGCGCGACAGCTTCGCCTTCCACAAGCCCGACCCCCGCCACCTGACGCTGACGATCGAAGCCGCCGGCGGTGACCCTAGGCGCGCGGTGATGATCGGCGATTCACGCACGGATATCACCACCGCGCGTGCCGCCGGTATCCCCTCGATCTGCGTTCCCTTCGGCTATACCGATGTCCCGATCGAGGAGCTGGAGCCCGATCTCGTGATCCAGCATTTCGACGAGTTGCACGGCGCCGTGCGGCAGATACTGGAGCCGGCGCCCGCGCTTTGCGCATCGGCGAAATAGCGATCGGCGGGGCTTTGATCGGCTCCGCTGCTGACCGATCAGGTCGGGTGACGCGGCCCGTCGTTGAGGCAAGCAGCGCGATATCTGCGTCACAACTGGATAGCCATGCTGATGCACGCAAAGCGCGCTTTGCACAGATCTCGACAGCGATATGAAGAGGAAAAATGGTGGGCGGCACAGGGATCGAACCTGTGACCCCTCCCGTGTGAAGGGAGTGCTCTACCGCTGAGCTAGCCGCCCGGACCGGCCTTCTCCTAGTCGCGGACACATGCGCCGTCAAGGCGCAGTTCCGCCAAGCCCGCACGCAGCCGGGGAAATCTCAGCACCGACCCAGCCGCAGTGCTGTAGGAGGCCCTCCCCGCCTCCATCAGGCGGCAACGCCACACAATGCGACATTGCGGCGAATCCCGACAGCTGACTTCGCTGGCGCGGACCGCCAGGCCGCAGAGCACGCGCGTCACCTGCCGCTCACGCCGCGCATATCCGTTGCCCATGGGGAAAGCGCGCCTTTGGCCCTGGAGGGAACAGAGCGGGTCACGTTCCGTTCATCCGCAGCGAGCTATTCACGCCTCGAATCGGAGGACCCATCGATGCTGCTCAGAAAACTGATCCTCACGTCGGCAGTGGTCTCGGCGCTGATCCCGGCGGCAGCGGCGCACGCACAGTATTATGACCCCTATGACCGCCCGCCGCCGCGCTACGGCTATGATCGGGGCTGGGACTACGACCGGCCACCGCCGCCGCGCTACGGCTATGAGCGCCCCTATCGCCAGCCGCGCTATGGCGACATGTGCGTCACCTCCCGCGGCTCCTGCGAAGCGCCGCCATCGCCAAGAGGCGCCCCTTGCCGCTGTTATTTCGACGGTTTCGGCCCCAAGCGCGGCGCCATTCAGTAGAAATCTCGGCGAGATCGCGAGCAAGCCCTGGCTCGCGATCTCGTCAGGTCCGATTGTGTCAGAGCGCGGGCCTTCGGCCCCGGATCACTTGAAACCGATCAGGATGCCGTCTGCCCCAAGCGCAAGCTGCAGACCCTGGCTGCGCGTGTTCAGCTTCATCGTGACGCCATTGCTGTTGCGGAGCCAGACGCTGCCCTTGCCCTGCGCTCCCAGCGCCCAACCCTCGCGCAACTGGACATAAGCCCCCGCGAAGTCCTGCAAGCGGTGAAGGCCGTAGACCGTCCCGGTCGCCGTCATCCGTGAAGCGCCGAAGCCGCCGAAGCCCACACCGCCGACCGTGATGCCGTAGGAACGGCCGCCGAACTTCAGCGTTCCGCCGCCGACCTCGCCGGAGCCGATGAAGGCAACCTGGACCTGCTGGATGCGGACCGAGCCTGTCGGCGGACCGAGCGTCCGCTGCTGGGCAGCAGCCGGTGCGGCGGCCGAGGCGATGGCAAGGAAAACTGCAGCAAGGACAGACGACCCGATCGGCATCGAGCGAACTCCTTCGCTGGACTGGTTTGCTCAGACTGTCAGAGTGTGTCCGCGATGCGGGATCGCGTCCATTGCGCCGGCTTCGCGGTCAGGGGAAATCCCCTGCAGGGGCGCGCTTGAACATGGTCTCGATATCCCGCACCGCGTCGGCATAGCGGATGACATTTCGCTGGTTTTCGAAGGAGAGCGACCGGTAAAGCCCGACGAGCGCTTGCTCCTCAGCGGAAACCTGCATCAGACGACCGCCCTCGCGCGTTGCGCACCATCCACCGGCCCCTTGCACGGCTCGGACACAGGAATTCCCTATGGCGGTTGCAGATGAAGCAACTACGCGCGAACACCCGATTGGTTTCAGCCTCGCCCCGGCACGGCAGCAGGCGCGTCCCTCGAACACCTGATCATGCCCGGTCGCGGGGCCGACGATTCCGGCGCCAGATGGCCAATGTCGGCCAGAAGGCCGCGAGCGCCACGAAGACCGTCAGCAGGAGAAGCGCGACCACCATCTGAACAAAGTCGAAATTGGGAGCGCTGGGAGCAACGAACCAAGCGGCGACGATCCCGGCCAAGGCCAGCAATGCCTGAATGATCCAGTTGAACATCGTTAGGCCCTTCCGCAGACTTGTCCGGTCAAACACAGGTTCCGGACCCGAGACGGATTGTGACCGAGACGGGCGGGATGTGTCGAGCAATCAGTGCGCCCATGCGATACAGAGCCATGCCGATCCGCCCAACCCCTCGAACTGTGATCGCAGACGCCTTTGAGGCCGCGGCTGATATCCTGCCGCGCCTGTTGCGGCGGCTCGGCGGGGCGGCAACGGCCTGTCCGCGGCGGCGTCACCGCCATCTGGTCCCAGTGACATGCCTCGCAGGCGCGCTGCTCGCGTGTCCGGCCTTGGCAGCGCCGGAGGAGCCAGCCTCCTCCGGAATCGACCAGGCCCTCTGCCGGCTGATCGACGAAGCGGCGCGGGGCCAGGGGGTTCCGGCCGCCTTCCTCACCCGGCTGATCTTTCAGGAATCGAGCTTTCGCCCGGGCGTCACCAGCCCGGCAGGAGCCCAGGGCGTGGCGCAGTTCATGCCGGGCACGGCGCGCGAGCGCGGCCTGCTCGACCCGTTCGACCCGGAGCAGGCCGTGCCGAAGGCTGCCCATTTCCTGGCGGAGCTGCGCCAGCGCTTCGGCAATTGGGGACTTGCCGCCGCCGCCTATAACGGCGGCCCGAACCGGGTCGCATCCTGGCTCGCCGGTCGCGGCGGCCTGCCATTCGAGACTGAGAATTATGTGCTCTCGATCACTGGCGTCGCCGCCGAGACCTGGGCCGAGGATGCGCGCGCGGCCGTGAACGGCGACGGGCGCGACCGCCCTGCCCGGCGCGCAACGCGAGACGAAACCTCGTTCTGCGCAACGACGGTCGTGGCGATCCGCGCCGGCAGCAAGCCGCTCGAGCTGCGCGAGGCGCCCTTCGCGCCATGGGGCGTGCAATTGGCCGGAAACTTCTCGAAGGCACGCGCGCTGGCGTCTTTCCAGCGGGCGAGCGAGAAGCACCGGACGATCATTGCCGAGCTGCAACCGATGATCATCGGCACACGGCTGCGCAGTCGCGGGACGCGGGCCTTCTATCGGGTGCGGCTGCCAGCCGCCACACGAACCGAGGCAACCGCGCTGTGCCGTCGCATCCAGGCGCAGAACGGGGCCTGCGTCGTGCTCAAGAGCTGAGCGGCCAAGTTTATGTTGCAGGTGCGCAACGCGGCGGTCGAAAGCCCGTGCCTCGCGTCGATGTGATGCCACAATGATTGCACGCCAAACGTGAGTCTGACAGGAGATTGAGGAGATGTTGACTTTTTCCGGTCAACTTCATGTCCGCGCGAATCCACGCCCTGAGGTCCCGATGAACCGCTCTTTCCGAATGGCCATGTTCGCAGGCTTGGGCCTGATGGCTGCCGCGTCGACTGCCAATGCCTATGAGATCGATCCGCTGACGCGCCAGCCATTGATGCAGAACCCTGAGGCCGCCAAGGCGCAGGCTACCGCCATTCCCCGCGAGATCGTGTCCTATGACACCCGGCAGCGGCCCGGCACCATTGTGATCAACACGACCGAGCGCCGACTCTATTTCGTGCTGCCCGAAGGCAAGGCCGTGCGCTATGGCGTCGGCGTCGGCCGCCCCGGCTTCGACTGGTCCGGCTCGCAGGCCATCACGCGCAAGGCGGAGTGGCCGACCTGGACCCCGCCGTCGCAGATGCTGAAGCGGCGCCCCGACCTGCCGCGCTTCATGCCCGGTGGCCCGGAGAACCCGATGGGCGCCCGCGCCATGTATCTCGGCTCGACCCTGTATCGCATCCATGGCTCGAACGAGCCGGAGACGATCGGCCAGGCCGTGTCGTCGGGCTGCATCCGCATGCTGAACGATGATGTGATCGACCTTTACGAGCGCACCAAGGTCGGCACCCGGGTCGTCGTCGCCCGCTGAGCGACCCGCTTCCCTGGATAAGGAAGGCCGGCCTCGTGCCGGCCTTTTTCTTGTTCGAGCCGGGCGGTCCTGACCGCGCCGGTTCGGAAGCCGGTCACCTCCGTCTGACAGGCTCCCGCGACAGCCCCTTGGCGGCGAGAGCGTCGAGATAGGCCTGCGTCTTCTCCTGCGCATGCTCGCCGAGCTCGCGCAGATAGTCCCAGGCAAAGATGCCGGTATCGTGCATGTCGTCGAAGGAGAGCTTGACGGCGTAGTGGCCGACGGGGTCGACGCCGATGATCTCGACCTCGGCCTTGCCCGGCACCGTCTTCTTCTGGCTCGGGTCATGGCCCTGGACTTCGGCGGACGGGCTTTCCACCCGCAGCAGCTCGGCCGCCAGCGCGAAGCTCGCGCCGTCCTCGAAGGCAATGTGGAGGGTGCGCCGATCCTTGGAGAGGCGGATTTCGGTGGGCCAGGCTGACATCTTCGTTTTTCACCAAGGGGATGTGACGATCGCAGCTATTGACGCCACGCACGCCAGTGCCAATGTCTGAACATGATATAGCTATGCGGCTGCCACCACGCACGTGCGAGCAGCGGATGGTGGAAACGCTGTAGAGACGAAACCAGAGTGCTGATCGACTCCCACAAGCCCGTGATGCGCCCGCCGCTGATCGATCCGTTCGGCCGGGAGATCAGCTATCTGCGCATCTCCGTGACGGATCGCTGCGATTTCCGCTGCGTCTACTGCATGTCCGAGGACATGACGTTCCTGCCCAAGCGCGATCTGCTGACGCTGGAAGAGGTCGACCGGGTTGCGACCGCCTTCGTGGCGCGCGGCACCCGCAAACTGCGCATCACCGGCGGCGAGCCGCTGGTCCGGCGCGACATCATGAACCTGTTCCGCTCGCTCTCGCGGCATTTGACCAGCGGCGCGCTTGATGAGTTGACCCTGACGACCAACGGCTCGCAGCTGGAGCGCTATGCGAGCGAGCTCGCAGCCTGCGGCGTGCGGCGCATCAATGTCTCGCTCGACACGCTCGATCCGGACAAATTCCGCGCGATCACGCGCTGGGGCGATCTCGGCAAAGTGCAGCGCGGTATCGAGGCTGCGCGCGAGGCCGGGCTCAGGGTCAAGATCAATGCGGTGGCCCTGAAGGGCGTCAACGAGGATGAGATCGAGGGCCTGATGCAATGGGCCCATGGACTCGGCATGGACCTCACCTTGATCGAGGTGATGCCGCTCGGCGAGATCGAGCCCGGACGCATCGACCAGTTCCTGCCGCTCTCGATCGTCCGCGCGAGGCTGATGGACCGCTATACGCTCGACGACGATCCCTATCGTACCGGCGGCCCGGCGCGCTATGTCCGAGTTCGCGAGACCGGCGGGCTGCTCGGCTTCATCACGCCGATGACCCATAATTTCTGCGAAAGCTGCAACCGGGTGCGCCTGACCTGCACCGGCACTCTCTACATGTGCCTTGGCCAGGAGGACGCCGCCGATCTGCGCGCCGCCGTGCGCGCCTCCGGCGACGATGCCCTGCTCTACCGTGCCATGGACGAGGCGATCTCGCGCAAGCCGAAGGGCCATGACTTCGTCATCGACCGAAGGCATGCCCGCCCTGCCGTCAGGCGCCATATGAGCGTGACGGGGGGCTGACGGTCGGCGCGCGCAGCCGAATGTGCCAGACTTGTCTCCAGCGGCAATAACCTGCGCCCCCTGTCGCCCAAGCGGGCAACTCCCGACGATCCGGAAGCGCGACCTGCGGCCTGCGGTTATCCACGGGGACGGCCTGTCATCCCCGCCGGCTGGCTCAGGTCGGGGCCGGCCGGTCTCAAAGACGTCGCAGCTCAGTGGCTTTGATACCACGCGAGAGCATCTGCCTCCGCCTGTCTGATCCACGCATCCTTGCAGTCGCCATAAGCGTGGGAGTCGTCGGGGTGCCGGCTCCGGCAGTCCGCCTTTACGCGATCATAGGCGGCTGCGATGTCGGGACGGGCCCGGAGATAATCGCGGAACGCCAGGTGTCGCGTGATCTCCGGGGAGCCTTCGGGATAGCAATGGAGCTGGACGAGCCTGCGCCCCGTCTCCGTATCGGCTTTCGTAAGGTAGCGCCGGCCGGCCAAGCCAAGCTCTCCCCACCATTCGTATCCGAGCGTTTCCAGCTCGCCTTGCCGGGCATCGAGCGCAGCCAGGCTCCCGACCACTGGCAGAAGGTCCAGGATCGGCTTGGCGTGAATGGCCGGGATCGCTGTCGAACCGACGTGATGAACGATGAGCAGGCATGGCCCGATCGCCTCCGCAAGACGTTGCGCCTCGCGCCCGGCGAGATCGGACCAATGGGGATCATGGGGGTGCAGTTCAACTGTGATGGGCGGCGGCATGCCAGTGCTCTTCCATTCAGGGCAGAGCTCTTTCTACGATGCCGCTGCCCGGCGCAAGGACGAGCACGTTGAGGGAACCGGTCACTCTCCAGGTGGCTGCGGAGCGCCCCGGCCTCCTACATCCGATAGGCCATCCGCACACCGCCCCAATGCCGGCCATTCACGCGGAGCGGCGCGTCGACCTCGCGCATGAGCTGGGTGACATCGCCCATGTCGCGCCGGTAGGACTGGACGAGGAAGGGGCGCACGGAGCGGGCCGACATGATGCCGGCGCGATCGTGGAACATGCGGCGGTTGCGGCTATGCGGCGCGTTCCAGGCAGGATCGCCCTTGCGCTGCGGATGGGCGAACTCGGGGTGGTGCACCGGAATATAGCCGTTGCGATCGATCGGCAGGGCGAAGACCAGCCGCGGATCGCTGGCCAGTTCCTCGGCGAGCGCCGGCGGCAACAGCGCCTCAAGGGCCGGCAAGGCGCTGTTGGTGTATTGCTGCGGCTCGGTCTCCGGCACGGGCAGATAGTTGACGTCAAAGAGCTGGGCCTCGGACAGCTTCCCATCCCGCAGTGCCTGCTCGAAGAGCGTGCCCAGGCGAACCGCGAAGAGCTGCGCGCGCTCGATCAGCGGCCGATAGGATTCTTCGATCTCGTCGAGCAGACGGCGCAGGGGCTCATGCTCCCTGACGGTCGCTTCGCCGAAGGCGACATGCAGGCCGAGCTGGCTCGACGCCATCAGACGGCAGGCCAAAGGCGGCAGGCCAGGGATGGTGATCGTCCCGCCCGTGCCTGGGCGGATGCCGGGATCGGACTGGGCGAGCAGCAGCGTTCCACCCAAGCCGAGGTCGATCGTCTGCGCGTTGAAGGTCGTGGCGCCGAAGTGTCCCTCGACCGGATACTCCGCAGGGAACCTGTCATGCTGGCGGCGGTCGGCGAAGACGGTGTGCCGCAGCAATGGCACGAAGCGCCCCATCAGTCCTTCGGCCTGGCGCGCGCCATCCGACATGGCGGCGCGCGCCTCGGCGCTGCGGGCCGCTGCGCCCAAGGCCATTTCGTCGATCTCACCGACCTGCCGGGAAACCGTATCGATGAAGCGGGCCGTCTCGTCGGCGCTGCGCGACAGTTCCGAGGCCGCTGCTGCCTGCTCGAGCGAGGCGCTGCCGATCGCCGCGATCACCGGATTGACGTCCCGCACCATTTGCAGCGCATCATTGACGATCGCGGCCGAGCCCTGGGCCGTCTGGGTCAGCCGATCGACACGGTTGCGGATATGGTCGACCGCGTCGCGCACCTCGATGGAAAGCGCCTTCACTTCCTGGGCAACCACGCCGAAGCCGCGGCCGGCCTCGCCGGCGCGCGCCGCTTCGATGGTCGCATTCAAGGCAAGCAGATTGGTCTGGCGCGCGATCTCGGCAATGGAATCGACGATGCTGCGGATCTCGACCGTGGCGGAGGCGAGGCCTGTCATCATGTGCGTCGCCTCGCCGGCACGCATGGCCGCCGCCTCCAGCATGTCGCGCGCGCCATTCATCGAGCTGCCGACCTGCTCGGCCGCGTCGGAGACCTGCTGGGTGGCGGTCGCGAGCGCGCTCGAATTCATGCTGGCCGTCTCGGCCGCCTGCCTCAGATCGCCGGTACGCCTGTGAATGCCGATCGAACCACCCTCGGCCTGGCTCGATGTATGCTCTGCCTCATAGAGGCGCCCGGTGAGGCGTCGCAGGGCGGCAACGACATCCTGCTCGAGCGCATTGACGGCTTCGCGGATCGAGGCATCGTCGAGCGGATCGGGAAGTTCGATCGCTTCTGCCGGCGACGTCGGCTCCGCAGTGGCGACAGGCCCGGCTGCAACGGCACGGTCTTGGGTGCCCAACCAGCGCCGGACCCTTTCGCGAAACATCAGCCAATCCCGGACAGCGCAAAGTCGAACCTTTATGGTCGGGCAATGTTAACAAAGCTTCTCCCGAAGCCACGACTTGCCCAAACGAGAGGCCGAAAGCGCGCAGGGCCATGCGCCGGAAGCGGGATTCGCCGTCCCGGACCGGCATGGACCCGATGCGAGGCTGCAGCTAAAGCTCTGATCATCCGCATTGCCCTCCCCCAGGCCAGCCCATGACCAGTCATAGCTACGACGTGATCGTTGCCGGTGTCGGTGCCATGGGCTCCGCCGCCTGCTGGCATCTCGCGCGGCGCGGACTGAAGGTCCTTGGCCTCGAGCGCTTCGACCTCGGCCATGCGATGGGCTCGTCGCATGGCATGACGCGGATCATCCGCCTCGCCTATTTCGAAGGCTCGCATTACGTGCCGATCGTCCGGCGCGCGCATCAGCTCTGGTCCGAGACCGGCGCGGAAGCGGGCATGCAGTTGCTGCACGTCACCGGTTCGCTCGATCTCGCCCCCGAAGGCGCCGGGCCGGTCGAGTCCTCGCTGCGCTCCTGCCTCGACCACGGGTTGACGCATGAGGTGCTCTCGGGCCAGGAGATCGCGCGCCGTTTCCCTGGCTTTCAGCTGCCGGCGGGACATGTCGGTCTCTGGCAGCCCGATGGCGGGTTCGTCGCCTCCGAGAAGGCGATCTATGCCCATGTCGGCCTCGCCCAATCGCGTGGCGCCGAGATCCGGACCAATGAGCCGCTGCTCGACTGGGCGCCGACAGCGCAAGGCGGCGTGGTCGTTCGCACCGAGCGCGGCACCTATTCCGCTGGCCGGCTGGTGATCACCTCCGGCGGCTGGATCGCCGACGCGGTCCCGGCATTGGCTGCGAATGTCTCGACCGTGCGGCAGGCCATCGGCTGGTTCACGACGCGACGGCCGGAGCTGTATCGTCCGGGCGCCTTCCCCGTCTTCATCCTCAGTGTCGAGGAAGGCACCTTCTACGGCTTTCCGCTCTACGAGCATCCCGGCTTCAAGCTCGGCGGCCCGCATTTCGGGCGCGAGCCGATGGATCCGCGCGAGCCGGACCGCACGCCGAGCCCGCGCCAGGTGGCGCTGATCCGCGATTGCCTCGCCCGCTACCTGCCCGATGCCGCCGGAGAACCGCTCAGCCTCAAGGGCTGCGTCTACACGGTGACGCCGGACGAGGATTTCGTAATCGACGCCGTGCCGGGCGTCCCGCAGGCCGTGTTCGCATCCGCCTGTTCCGGCCATGGCTACAAATTCGCCAGCGCTATCGGCGAAATCCTCGCCGACCTCTCCACCACCGGCCAATCCGCTTTCGATCTCAAACCCTTCTCGCTCAGCCGCTTTCCGGAAGCGTGAGCCGCCGCGAGCCCGGCGCAGAACTTCTGCGCGACGGCCTCTCGACGCCACCAGGACCTTGCCTTGGCCAGTTCAGCCGAAAACCGTCGCGGAATCATCGCCATGCTGCTGGCGATGTTTCTCTTCACCTGCAACGACGCGCTCATGAAGCTGGCACGTGAAGTCTACCCCGTCGGGCAGGCGATCTCGCTGCGGGCCGTCTTTGCGGTGACGACGGCCCTCGCCATGATCTGGATGATGGGCGAAGGCCGCAAGCTCGGCGAAATGTTCAGGCCGCTGGTCCTGCTCCGCGGGATGATAGAGGCCGCAATCGCCCTGATCTTCATCTGGTCGGTGGCCAAGCTCCCACTCGGGAACATCACCGCCATCCTGATGGCCTCACCGCTCATCATCCTCGTCCTCGCGGTGGCGCTCGGCATCGAGAAGGTCGGCTGGCGCCGGACGGTTGCCGTCGCGGTCGGCTTTATCGGCGTGCTGGTCGTGATCCGGCCGACGCCCGAGCATATGAACATCGCCGCGATTGCGGCCCTCGTCAGCGCGATATTGGCGGCGGTTCGCGATCTGGTTACCCGCAGGATTGGCAACCACGTCCCTTCGACGGTGATTTCGTTCACGGCGACGATCATCGTCGGCCTCTCCGCCTTCGCACTCGGCTTCTTCGAGACCTGGGTGCCGGTCCAGCGGATCGAGACCGTCTATGTCGGCGGCGCGGCCGTGCTGGTTTCGCTTGGCAGCTTCTGCATCGTCAACGCCTTCCGGAACACCGATGTCGGGGTCGTCACCGGCTACCGCTATTCCGGCGTCGCCTTCGCGGTGCTGATCGGGCACCTGCTCTGGGGCGAGATTCCGGACGCCTGGGCCGTCACCGGCATCGCGCTGATCGCCGGCAGCGGCCTCTACACCCTGCATCGCCAGCGCGTCGTTCCCAGTGCCAAGCTCAAGATCGAGGGTGGCCCTGCGTCATGAGCGGCCAGCCTGTTGCAGCGAAGCCCGCCCTGCTCGTCCTGGTCGCGATCTCGACCCTGCAGCCGATCGCCCTCAACCTTCTCGCGCCTGCGACACCAGCCGTGGCGCGCCATTTCGGCACGAACTACGCAACGATCCAGCTCACGCTGACGCTGTATCTCGTCTCTGTCGCGCTGATCCAGTTGCTGATCGGCCCGCTCTCGGACCGCTTCGGGCGGCGGCCCTGCGTCAATGGCGGGATCATCGTCTTCATTCTCGGCTCGATTCTCGGAGCATTGGCCCCCACCACGGAAGTCCTGCTGGCGGCGCGCGTGCTGGAGGGCGCTGGTGCCGGTACGACCTTCGCGCTCGCCCGGGCCATCATCCGCGACAGCGCCCATCGCGACGAGGCAGCGAGCCAGATCGCCAGCGTCACCATGGTCATGGTGGTGGCGCCGATGATCGCACCCTATCTCGGCGGCCATATCGAAACCTGGTTCGGCTGGCGGATGATCTTCTGGGCAATGACCGCAGCCGGCGTGCTCGTTCTCCTGCTGACGGCGGCCCGATTGCCGGAAACCGCTCCGAATGTCGGCATCAGGACATCGCTGCTCGGCGTCTTCCGCTCCTTCCCGCTCCTGGCGCTCGACCGGGAGTTCATCGTCAACGTCATCGCGCTTTCGATGACATCGGCCGCGTTCTTCGCCTTCGTCGCCGGAGCCCCCTTCATCGTCGTCGAGACGATGGGCCGGGGCTCGGATGTCTATGGCGCCTACTTCATCCTGAGCGCGTTCGGCTACATGGTCGGGAATTTCGCGATGTCGCGGCTCGCGGTCAGGCGCGGGGCCGCTCCCCTGGTGCGGCTTGGCCTGATCATCTCCGTGGTGATGATGAGCATCGCGATGGTGTTCGCGATGAGCGATTACTGGACGCCGCTGACCCTGTTCCTGCCGCTGGCGATCAGCTCGGTCGGCAATGGCTTGACGATTCCCGGTGCGGCAGCTGCAGCGCTGTCCGCCAAACCCGAACTTGCCGGCTCCGCAGCCGGGCTGATGGGAGCCATCCAGCTCGGTGTCGGTGCGTTGGCCACGATCGTGATCAGCTGGCTTGTCATACTTTGGCCGCAGTCCCTGATCGCCACGATGTGGCTGATGATGGCGATCGGGCTATTTTCCTTGCGTTTCAGCGGCTTCCGGCGACACAGCTGATCCCCAGCCTGTCGCCCTGCGTAATCTTGTGCTGCCCCAGACCTTCGTATAACCAGCGCTTAACCAGCGCGACATGGCCCTCATGCGTCGCGTGCATTCATAATCTGGGAGAGCGGGTGTGCAGGGACTTCTCAAGGTCAGCCGCATCATCGACGCGATCAACAGTCAGATCGGCAAGAAAGTTGCCTGGCTGATCCTGCTGGCAGTCATCGTCGCAGCGGTGAATGCGATTATCCGCAAGATGTTCAACATGTCGTCGAATGCCTGGCTCGAGCTGCAATGGATGCTGTTCGGCGCCGTCTTCCTGATGTGCGCCTCCTGGACGCTGCAGGTGAAAGAGCATATCCGCATCGACATCCTGAACAGCCAGTTGCCGAAGCGCGTTCAGCAATGGATCGACCTTCTCGGTCATCTCCTGTTCCTGCTGCCGTTCTGCGCGCTGATGATCTACCATTCCTGGCCGTTCTTCTGGCGCTCCTACGCGGTCAATGAGCAGTCGCTCTCGGCCGGCGGCCTGCCCCAGTGGCCCGCCAAGGGGCTCCTGATCGTCGGCTTCTTCATGCTGTTCTGCCAGGGCATTTCGGAGGTCATCAAGCAGATCGCGATCATGCGCGGCCTCCTGGAGGACGAAGAGACGTTGCGTGGCCATGCGGCCGCTGCGGAAGCGGAAGCGCAACGCCTGCTGGATCAAGCCAAGGCCCAGGGCCTGGCTTCGTGAGCAACCCAGAAGAACTCCGGAAACCGCCGATGACCGCCTCCCGCTTCGCGCGCGCAGCCGGGCTTTTGCTCGCGCTCACCCTGACTGCCTTCTTCAGCCTGCATATGGGCGATGCCCATGCCGCGGGGATCGGGGATTTTCTGCGCGTCAACATGGCGCCGGTGATGTTCGCCGCCCTCGTGCTCTTCCTCCTGCTCGGCTACCCCGTCGCCTTCGCACTCGCCGCCAACGGTCTGCTCTTCGCGCTGATCGGCATCGACCTCGGCATGTTCCAGGAGAACTTCCTGCAGGCGCTGCCGGAACGCATCTACGGCACGATGAACAATGACGTGCTGCTCGCCATTCCCTTCTTCACCTTCATGGGATTGGTGCTCGAGCGCTCGGGCATGGCGGAAGACCTGCTCGACACCATCGGCCAGCTCTTCGGCCCGATCCGCGGCGGCCTCGCCTATGCCGTGATCTTCGTTGGCGCCCTGCTCGCCGCCACGACCGGTGTCGTTGCCGCCTCCGTCATCTCGATGGGCCTGATCTCGCTGCCGATCATGCTGCGCTACGGCTATGACCGCCGACTCGCCTCGGGTGTGATCGCAGCGTCCGGAACGCTGGCGCAGATCATCCCGCCTTCGCTGGTTCTGATCGTGCTTGCCGACCAGCTCGGCCGGTCCGTTGGCGACATGTATGAGGGCGCCTTCATCCCAGGCCTCGTCCTCGCCGGGCTCTACGCCGGTTACGTCTTCCTTGTCACCATCGTCTACCCGAAGCGCGCTCCCGGCCTGCCGCCAGAGGCACAGACCCTGCGCGACGCCGACGGCAAGACACGCCGGTTCTCGCTGCTGGTTGTCGCGATCATCTCCTTCTGCGTCGCCTACGCCTATATGAAGCTCTATACCAAGGTCGATGCCGGGGCCGATTTCGTCGTGCTGACGATGTCGATCATGGTTGGCGTCTCGCTGGTCATCGCGCTGATCAACAAGATGCTGGGGCTCAAGCTGCTGTCGCGCATGACCGAGCAGGTCATCTTCGTGATGGTGCCGCCGCTGGCGCTAATCTTCCTCGTGCTCGGGACGATCTTCATCGGCGTCGCGACACCGACCGAAGGCGGCGCGATGGGCGCGGCGGGTGCGATCCTGCTCGCCTTCAGCAAGCGCCGCCTCTCCTTCGAGCTGCTGAAGCAGGCGACGGAGTCGACGGCCAAGCTCTCGGCCTTCGTGCTCTTCATCCTGGTCGGCGCGCGCGTGTTCTCGCTGACGTTCTACGGCGTCAACGGCCATGTCTGGGTCGAGCATCTGCTGGTCGGGCTGCCCGGCGGCGCGACGGGCTTCCTGATCGTCGTCAACGTGATGGTCTTCCTGCTGGCCTTCTTCCTGGATTTCTTCGAGCTGGCCTTCATCGTGGTGCCGTTGCTCGGCCCCGCGGCCGAGAAGCTCGGCATCGACCTGATCTGGTTCGGCGTTATCCTGGGCGTGAACATGCAGACGAGCTTCATGCACCCGCCCTTTGGCTTCGCGCTGTTCTTCCTGCGTTCGGTCGCGCCCAAGCACCGCTACAAGGACAAGGTCACGGGCCTGCAGATGGAGCCCGTCACCACCGGCCAGATCTATTGGGGCGCCGTGCCCTTCGTGGTGATCCAGTGCATCATGGTGGCGCTCGTCATCATCTTCCCGAAGATGGTGATGCACTACAAGGCGTCGGCCATTCAGCTCGACCAGAAGTCGATCGACAAGCAGTTCGACTCGATCCAGATCCCGGGACTGGGCGGCAGCATGCCAGGTCTCGACCTCAACGCCCCGCCGACGCTCAACCTCAAATAGGCGCCGGTCAGCCGAAACAAAAAGGGCGGGGAGCGATCCCCGCCTTTTTTCATGTCCGTACGGCAGCGCTTGGGATCAGCGATAGAAGCTGTCGCCGAACAAGCCCCGGTCGGATTGAACCTTGCCGCGGACGATCGCGCGCACGGGCCCGAGGGTGGACTCGCCGCGTGCCTCGAGCTGGGCCGTGGCACCGACGGCAGAGCCATAGCGATTATCGGAGCGCTTGCCGAATTCGGCCCGAACCGAGCCGCCCGCGCGCACGCAGAAAGAGGAACCATCGACCCTGACATAGCCGGGGCCACATTCCGGGCAGGGACGCGTCGCCTTATCCAGCTTGGGTGCAGGCAGCTTGGCCGACGGGACGCCGCGGCCAGGGAGGGGCTCGCCGATCGACTGAGCCGCGGCGGGGACCGTTGCAGCGAACACGGCGAGCAGACCGACAATCAGACGCGGCATTCGCAAGACTTCCCGAACAAATGCGCAAGCGGCGCGCAAGGCGTGACCAGCCCTGAGTCTAGCCCGCAAGCGCGGCAAAGCAATGGCCGGCCGCCGCCCCATTGGCATGCCCGGCGGATGCGAAAAACCCCGGCCTCGCGGCCGGGGTCCGACAGGGATCGAGTTCGCCGGTTTCCCGGCGGGTCGCTCTCTTCAGAGCTGGTTGGCCGCGCGCGCGCGGATCAGAAAATTGTCGAAGCTGTATTCGGCGATCTGGAACCAGAGATATTCGTCGCCGCGGAAGGCCGACATCGCCTCATAGACCTTCTTGAAGTCGGGGTTCTTGGCTGAGGTCTCGGCATAGACCTCCTTGGATGCCTTGAGGCAGGCTTCCATGATCTCCTGCGAAAACGGTCGCAATTGTGCACCGGCGCCGACGAGACGCTTCAGGGCCGCGGGATTCCTGGCATCGTATTTGGCCTGCATGTCGACATTCGCCAGTGCCGCCGCCGTGGTCAGCACCGATTTGTAGACCTTCGGCAGCGATTCCCACTTCGCCTGGTTGATGAAGAAATGCAGCGCAGCGCCGCCTTCCCACCAGCCCGGATAGTAATAGAACGGCGCAACCTTGTTGAAGCCAAGCTTCTCGTCATCGGCCGGGCCGACCCATTCGGCCGCGTCGATCGTGCCCTTTTCCAGCGCCGGATAGATGTCGCCACCGGCGATCTGCTGCGGCACGACGCCAAGCTTGCTCATGACCTGTCCGGCGAAGCCGCCGATGCGCATCTTCACGCCCTGCATATCGGCGACGGTCTTGATCTCCTTGCGGAACCAGCCGCCCATCTGGCAGCCGGTATTGCCACCGGGAATCGCGTAGATGTTGTGCTTCTTGTAGAATTCGTTGAGCAATTCATTGCCGCCGCCATGGTAGAACCAGGCATTCTGCTGGCGCGCATTGAGGCCGAACGGCACCGCAGTGCCGAAGGCGAAGGTCGGATCCTTGCCGACATAGTAATAGGAAGCGGTGTGGCACATCTCGACAGTGCCATTGGTCACCGCATCGGCGGCCTGCAGGCCGGGAACGATTTCGCCGGCTGCGAAGACCTGGATCTGGAAATTCCCGTCGGTCGCTTCCGACACGGCCTTCGCGAGAATCTCGGAAGCGCCGTAGATCGTGTCGAGGGATTTCGGGAATGACGAGGTCACTCGCCATTTCAGCTCAGGCATAGGCTGGGCGATGGCCGGGCTGGCAATGGCGCCAGCGGCAGCCCCCGCCCCGGCAACCTTCAAGAAATGGCGACGCTTCATCTGGATTTTTCTCCCCTCAGAGACGTTCAGCGGCACCGGTTGATCCGGCTTTGCGCGCGCGCTCCAGAAAAGCAGGTCCTGTGATCCGCGCAAGTGGAAAGCATGCCCCCTATGCATTTTTTGCAGGATAGTACTTTCGTCGCAGGGGAAAGCGAGTTCCGTCAAACAAGACCGGCCCGCCTGCCCCGAAGGGAAGACCGATCTCGCGCGAACGACCAAAGAAAAAGCCCGGCTTGCGCCGGGCTTTCGCGTTGATCTCGACCGAGAAGATCTCAGTCGATGTTGCCGATCTCAGCGCGCGCGCGAACGCACCTGGAAGACGTCGAAGGTCAGTTCCGCGACCTGCCACCAGAGATACTGGTCCGAGCGGAAAGCGGTCATCGTATCGATGGCCTTCTTGAAGTCCGGGTTCTTGGCCGAGATCTCGGCGTAGAGTTCGTTCGTGGCCTTGAGGCTGGCTTCGAGGATCTCCTGCGAGAACGGGCGCAGCTGTGTGCCGGCACCGACCAGGCGCTTCAGCGCCGGCGGGTTCACGACATCATAACGCGCGCCCATCTGCGTGTTGGCATAGGTGCAGGCGGCGGTCAGGGCTGCCTGGTAGGCCTTGGGAAGGGCGTTCCACTTCTCCAGGTTGACGAAGGCATGGACCGTCGGCCCGCCTTCCCAGAAGCCCGGATAGTAGTAGTACGGCGCGACCTTGGAGAAGCCGAGCTTCTCGTCGTCATAGGGGCCGACCCACTCGGCGCCGTCGATCGTGCCCTTTTCCAGCGCCGGATAGATGTCGCCACCGGCGAGCWGCTGCGGCACGACGCCGAGCTTGGCCAGAACCTGGCCGGCGATACCGCCGATGCGCATCTTCAGGCCCTGAAGATCGGCAACGGTCTTGAATTCCTTGCGGAACCAGCCGCCCATCTGCGCGCCGGTATTGCCGCAGGGCAGGCCGTAGATGTTGAACTTCTTGAAGAACTCGTTGAACAGCTCATTGCCGCCGTTCTGATAGAGCCAGGCATTCTGCATGCGGGCGTTGAGACCAAACGGCACCGATGCGGGAATCGCGAAGGTCGGATCCTTGCCGACATAGTAATAAGAGACGGTGTGCGCCATCTCGATCGTGCCGTTGGTGACGGCATCCGCCGCCTGCAGGCCGGGAACGATTTCGCCCGCCGCGAAGACCTGGATCTGGAAATTGCCGTCGGTCAGTTCGGAGACCATCTTGGCCATGATCTCGGCGCCGGCATAGATCGTGTCGAGAGACTTCGGGAAGCTCGACGCCAGGCGCCATTTCACTTCCGGTTTCGACTGCGCAACGGCCGGCATGGCGACAGCGGAGGCCGCAGCGCCAGCAGTGGCGGCCTGAATAAATTGACGACGCTTCATTATGGACATCTCCTCGGATTTCGACTTTGCGATGCGCAGGCGGGTTCGGTCCCGTTACGGCGAAGTTTCAAGGATCATTCTGGCTAGGAATGCAGTCGATCTTGCGGGCATGTTTGGTTGATCCAAACTTTCATTCCTGCCGCCGATCCGCGCCTGCACAAGATTTGCGCAGCTCTCCCCAAACATCGCATCACCGTCAACCAACCCAGACGCCTCGACAATTGCGCTCAAGGCATGGCACGGCTGCACACGAAGCGCATGGTACTTTCGCGGGGCCCGGTCAACCTCCGATCGCGCAATGCAGACAAATTGATGAGAGACGCGACATGGATCAGGATAAACTCGCCAGGCTGAGAGCCCGCTATGCCGGCGCGAGCGGGGGCGACATCCACGACCCGCGCTTCGCCAAGGTCGCTGCCGACCAGTTCAAGGGCGACCGTCGGAAATGGCCCTTCTCCGACGTTGCGACCTTCATCAGCGCGCCCTACCAGCCCGATGCACTGAGCAAGCCCGATCTCGGCGGGCTCGACGTCGCGATCATTGGCCTGCCGATGGATCTCGGCGTCACGAACCGTGCCGGCACGCGGCTGGGGCCGCGCGCGGTCCGGGCCGTCGAGCGCATGGGGCCGATGGATCACGTCACCGGCATGGCGCCCTTCGGCCAGCTCAAGGTTGCCGATATCGGCGACGTGCCCTTCCGCTCGCGCTATTCGCTCGAGAGTTGCCACGAGGATATCGAAGCGACTTTCAAGACGATCGTGAAGGCCGGCGTCTCGACGCTTGCGGTCGGTGGCGACCATTCGATCACCTATCCGATCCTCAAGGCCGTCGGCGAGAAGCGCCCGGTCGGCATGGTTCATATCGACGCGCATTGCGACACGTCCGGGCCCTATGAAGGCTCGAAATTCCATCATGGCGGGCCATTCCGGCAGGCCGTACTCGATGGTGTGCTCGATCCCGAGCGCGTCATCCAGATCGGCATCCGCGGCGGCGCCGAGTATCTCTGGGAGTTCTCCTACGAGTCCGGCATGACCGTGATCCATGCCGATGAGGTCGACCGCATGGGGCTCGATGCGGTGATCGCAAAGGCGCTTGCCGTGATCGGCGACGGGCCGACCTATGTCTCCTTCGATGTCGATTCGCTCGACCCGGCCTTCGCGCCCGGCACCGGCACGCCCGAGGTCGGCGGCCTGACGCCGCGCGAGGCCCTTGCGATCCTGCGCGGCCTCAAGGGCCGCGATATCGTCGCGGCTGACGTGGTTGAAGTCGCGCCGCAATATGACGCGACCTCGAATACGGCCCAATGCGCGGCGCAGGTCCTGTTCGCCGAACTCTGCCTGATCGCCGAGGCGCGCGCTGCCGGCAAGGGCAGGCCGTGAAACGCAAGGCCGTCCAGCTCGACGCGATCGACCGCAGGATCGTCACGATCCTGCGCGCGGAGGGCCGCATCACCAATCAGGCGCTCTCGGAGCGGGTCGGCTTGTCCGCCCGCCCCTGCCTCGAGCGCGTGCGCAAGCTCGAAGCCTCGGGGCTGATCCTCGGCTATGGCGCGAGGCTGTCGCCGGAGATCGCGGGCCACGCCATCGTCGCCTTCGCGCAGATCTCGCTGCGCGACCACTCGGTCGGGCGGCGCGAACGGGTCGAGAAGGTCTTGAGGGCCTGTCCGGACGTGGTCGAGGTGCAGGTGGTCAGCGGCGAGGCGGATTATCTTGCCCGCATCGTCGCGGATTCACTGGCGGAGTATGAGGAACTGACGGGGACCTGGCTGGCCGATGCGCAGCTCGGCGTGGCCAAGATTGCCACCACCTTCGCACTGAAGGCGCTGAAGGACTTCGACGGATACCCCCTGGCGGAGCAGTAAGCAGCGCAGCGGGCGCCATGCCCTGAATTCATGGCGCCCTGCCCTACGCGCGATTGAGCCCTTGGGCTCTTGCGTCGAACGCATGTCGGAGACAATATATTGCAGCGCAGCGTGAACATCGCGCCGCAGCATCGCGCCTTCATCACCCGGACGAATTCCATGACCTCCTCCAGCACGGGAGCGGCTGTCGCGCGCCCAGCAGGATCGCTTGCCGCGCCGGCTCAACGCACCAGCCTCGTTCTGTTCGCATTGGCGATGGGTGGCTTCGCCATCGGGACGGCCGAATTCGCGGTCATGAGCCTGCTGCCCTATTTCTCAGTCGGCCTCGGCGTCGACGGGCCGACCGCCGGGCACGTGATCAGCGCCTATGCGCTCGGCGTCGTTGCCGGCGCCCCCGTCATCGCAGTGCTCGCGGCAAAACTCTCGCGGCGGACGCTGCTGATCGGGCTGATGGCGGCCTTCGCCATCACCAACGGCTTGAGCGCGCTTGCTCCCACCTATGGCTGGATGCTCGTCTTCCGCTTTCTCAGCGGCCTGCCGCACGGCGCCTATTTCGGCGTCGCAGCCCTGGTCGCCGCCTCGCTGGTGCCGAAGAACCGGCGTTCGCAGGCGGTCGCCCGCGTCATGCTGGGGCTGACGATCTCCACCATTCTCGGCGTGCCCCTCGCCAACTGGCTGGGCCTCGCGCTCGGCTGGCGCTGGGGCTTTGGCGTCGTTGCGGCCCTGGCCCTCCTCACCGTCATTCTGGTCGCGGCGTTCGCACCGAAGGACAGGCCGCAGCCCGGGGCGAGCCCGCTGCGCGAACTCGGCGCGCTTCGGCACAGGCAGGTCTGGCTGACGCTGGCGATCGGCGCGATCGGCTTCGGCGGCATGTTCGCGGTCTACACCTATGTCGCCTCGACACTGATGGAGGTCACGCATGTCGCGCCGGGCATGGTGCCGGTCGTGCTCGCCATCTTCGGGCTCGGCATGACCGTTGGCACGATCGTCAGTGCCTGGGCGGCGGACCGGGCCCTGATGCCGTCGGTCGGTGGCATCCTGCTCTGGAGCGCGGCCTCGCTCGCCCTGTTTCCGCTCGCCGCCGGCAATATCTGGACCGTCTCGATCGTGGTCTTCATGATCGGCTGTGGCGGCGGCCTTGGCACGCCTCTGCAAACCCGGTTGATGGATGTCGCGGAGGACGCGCAAACCCTCGCTGCCGCGTTGAACCACAGCGCCTTCAACCTCGCCAATGCGCTCGGCCCCCTGCTCGCCGGCATGGCGATTGCCTCCGGCTATGGCTGGACCTCGACGGGCTGGGTCGGCAGCGCGCTCGCGCTCGGTGGCTTCGCGATCTGGCTGCTGACGCTGTGGGACATGCAGGCCAGCGAGGCAGGCAGGGCAGCGCTCGCCCCGGGCGAATAGCGTCTCCAATAAGCCCCTGCCAAGCGTCCCGTCAGCGGGACGCTGGCGCTGCGATCAGACTCATGGCCGCAGGAATGGCCGCCCGCCCCTCGTCGAGGCGGTCGGTCAGGACATAGTACCAGTTGAAGCCGATATAGAGCGCGAGCCGCGTCTCGATCTCGCTTTCGGCAATCTCGCCTCGCCCGGCCGCAGCGGTGAAGAGCTTGCTCAGGTGGAGTGTCCGCTTCGGCAGGAATTTCAGGCGCAGGGCGTCGAGAGCGGCGCTGTTCGATTGGGCTTCGGCGATGAGGGCGCGAAAGGTCCGGCCTGATGGCGTTGCCGACCAGAAGTCCCAGAGCCCCTCGGTATAGGCGACCAGGTCCCCCGTCAGGTCCCCCGTCATCGGCTGCGTCAGCATAGACGCCTTCTCGGCGTCATAGACGTCCATGAGCAGATCGGCGCGCGTCTTCCACCACCGATAGATCGTCGGCTTGCCGGCACCCGCGCGCCGGGAGACGGCGTCGATCGAGAAACCCGCATAGCCCCCTTCAGCCAGCACGGCGCGGGCCGCGGCGAGAATCGCAGCCTCAGAGGCCGGACTGCGCTTGGCCCCAATCGAGGCGCGCCGTGGCGTGGGCTGATCGATCCCGCTCATGAGTGACGACGCGACTCCTTTATGTCATCCGCCTCTTGCATAACGAAACGGGCTGTGCATATCAATATATCGAAACGGTACGTTTCGTTTTGGAGAAGAGCATGTCTCAATCGTCATCACTCCCCGGCATCCTCGCCAGGCTTCGCTTCCTGGGCACGCTCATGGTCGGCGCCTATCTTCTCATCAACGCCCTGCTGAGCCTGCTTGCTCCCCTGACGGCCGGCTGGTCGACCTGGTCGGTCACCGCGCTGGCCGTGCCGCCCATGGTGCTCGGCATGGTCTATCTCGTCATACCGATCGCGCGTCGCGGCACGGCCTAGCCACGTCCATGCGGCGCTGGCGTGTCCGATTCTGTCGCTCACTCGACAGAATCGGCCGCCGATGGAGCTGATTCCAACACGAACCGGTCGTCTCGGCAGATTTACCCTCGCTGGAACGAGGGAGAACGACCATGGATGCAATCGCGCTCGAGCAGCAGGTCTGTGCCGCCAACTACGCGCCACTGCCGATCATGCTCTCACATGGCGAGGGTGTCTGGCTGACCGATACCTCCGGGGTGAAACGGCTCGACATGATGAGCGGCTATTCGGCCGTCAGCCTGGGCCACGGTCACCCGCGTATTCTCAAGGTCCTGAGCGAACAGGCGCGCAAGCTCGCGGTGACGAGCCGGGCCTTCCACTGCGAACCTCTCGGCCCCTTCCTCGAGAAGCTCTGCGCCGTATCGGGCCAGGACATGGCGCTGCCGATGAACACCGGCGCCGAGGCGGTCGAAACCGCCATCAAGGCGGCACGGCGCTGGGGCTACCGGGTCAAGGATATCGCCAGGGATCAGGCCGAGATCATCGTCGCCGCGGGTAATTTCCACGGGCGTACCACGACGATCGTCGGCTTCTCCTCCGAGAACAGCTATCGCGACGGTTTCGGCCCCTTCGCACCGGGCTTCGTGACGGTGCCCTTCGGTGATTCAGCGGCCGTCGAGGCGGCGATCACCCCCCGCACCGCCGCCATCATGATCGAGCCGATCCAGGGAGAGGCGGGCATCGTCATGCCGCCTGCGGGCTATCTCAAGCGGTTGCGCGAACTCTGCGACCGCCACAACGTCCTGCTGATCCTCGACGAGATCCAGTCCGGGCTCGGACGCACCGGGCGCTGGTTCGCGCATCAGCATGAGGGCATCCGAGCGGACGGCCTGATCGTCGGCAAGGCGCTTGGCGGCGGTGTCTATCCCGTCTCGGCCTTCCTTGCCTCTCGGGATGTCATGCGCCTGTTCGAGCCCGGCTCGCATGGCTCGACCTTCGGCGGCAACGCGCTCGCCGCCGCGATCGGGCTGGAGTCGCTCAAGATCATCGAGGAAGAGCGGCTGGTGCAGCGCTCCGCCGAACAGGGCGCTCACATGAAGCAGCGCCTTGCCGCGATGACCCGCGGTATCGCGCGGGACGTCCGGGGAGCCGGTCTGTGGATCGGCGTCGATATCGATCCGGCAGTGGGTTCCGCCAAGGCGCTCGTCAAGGCACTGGCCAGCGCCGGCGTGCTGACCAAGGAAACGCACGAGACGGTCATCCGATTCGCCCCGCCGCTGACGATCAGCCGGGCGGAACTGGACTGGGGACTCGACCGCTGCGAGGCAGTCTTTGCCGCGTTTGGCGGACAGCGCAGGGCCAGCGCAGCCTGAGCACGGTGTCGAAGCGCGCAGGCACAATCCGCGCGGAATCAGACAGGGGCATAAACAATCAATAAAATCAATGATTTGCGCTGCCTCCCCTTTAAGCGGCTTCGCTCAGAAAAGCTGCATGCCCCCACTTGCGGGCAGGGCACAGGATCGCACAATCTGTAAGCACAAGCCGGACACGGGAACTCGAAACGCCCGGCCGGTCAAACCTGTGGGAGGTACCATGAAAGGTTTCGTTCGTTTGATCGCCGCCGCTGTGCTGACGGCTGCCGGCGCCACTGGCGTCCTGGCCCAGGCAAAGGAGTGGAAGGAGATCCGGATCGGCACCGAAGGCGCCTATCCCCCCTTCAACAATCTCAACGCCAAGAAGGAACTCGAAGGCTTCGAGATCGACTACGCGAACATGCTTTGCGAGAAGATGAAGGTGAAATGCACCTGGGTGGTCCAGGACTGGGACGGCATCATCCCGGCGCTGCTCGCCAATAAATACGACATCATCATCGCCGGCATGAACGCCACCGATGAGCGCAAGAAGCAGGTCGACTTCACCGCGGTCTACACCAAGACCCCGATCTGGGCGATCAGCGCCAAGTCGGCTGGAACCGACATCTCGCCGGCAGCCCTGAAGGGCAAGGCCATCGGCACGCAGGGCTCGACCATCCACGCCAACTTCCTCGAGAAGTTCTACAAGGATTCGACCATCCGCCTGTACCCGACCCAGGAAGAGGCGAATCTCGACCTGGCGAATGGGCGGCTCGACTACATCATCGCCGACTCGCTCTCGCTCGAGGACTTCCTCAATGGCAAGGGCAAGGATTGCTGCAAGAAGGCGGCCGACGTTCCGCGTGACGCCACCATCCACGGCCCCGGCACGGCCGGCGCGGTGCGCAAGGCCGATGTTGAACTGAAGGCGATGTGGGACAAGGCGATCGCCGAATCGATCGCCGACGGCTCGCACAAGAAGATCCAGGACAAGTGGTTCAAGTTCCCTATCCTGTGACAATAGCCGGCTGACCGAACCCCGTCGGCGTGCCTCGCGCGCCGGCGGTGGTCCATTTCCCTCCCCTCGCCGGCTTATCCATGTTCGACAAACTCGCACTGCTCGGTTTCGGCGACGGCGGCTGGGGCCTCGCCCTGCTCCAGGGCGCCGGGATCACCATCGCAATCGCGCTGGCAACCCTGCCTTTCGGCCTGCTGCTGGGCCTGATCGTCGCGCTCGGCAAGCGCTCCGAGAACATTGTTCTGCGCTGGCTGGCCACGGTCTACACGACCGTTTTCCGCGGGGTGCCGGAGCTTCTGACGCTCTACATCATCTATTTCGGCATCCAGATCGTGCTGCAGAAGGCCTGGGTCTCGCTCGGCCTGCCCGGCAATTTCAGCATGCCACCCTTCGTCGCCGGCATGGTGGCGCTCGGCGTGGTGCTCTCCGCCTTCTCCAGCGAGGTCTGGGTCGGCGCCCTCAACTCGATCCAGAAGGGCCAGCGCGAGGCCGCCGCCGCGCTCGGCCTGAGCAAAGGGCAGGCCTTCCGCCTCGTGGTCTTCCCCCAGCTCATCCGGGTGGCGCTGCCCGGCTTGGGCAATAACTGGATGGTGCTGCTGAAGGAGACCTCGCTGGTCTCGGTCATCACCCTGCCCGACATCATGTTCATCACCACCCGCGCCAATGTCGCGACCAAGGAACCGTTCCTGTTCTTCGGTGCGGCGATGCTGATCTACCTGTTCTTCTCGCTGATCTCGGCCTGGGGCGTCGGGCGTCTCGAGATCCGCGCCAATCGCGGCTTTGCTGCCTTTGGTGGAGCGACGCGATGAGCTGGTGCGAATATCCGGGCTATCTCTTCGGCAGCGAGGTTTTCCAGAACTACGGCTGCCGGATGGCGAGCGGCCTGTGGGTGACCTTCGAGCTGGTCATAATCTCGGTCGCGATCGGCTTTGTGCTGGCACTCGGGCTCGCCATCGCACGGCTTTACGGGCCGCGCTGGGCCAAGGCCGCGATCAACGGCTACACCACCTTCTTCCGCGGCACGCCGCTGCTGTGCCAGCTCTTCCTGGTCTATTACGGGCTCGGCCAATTCCGGCTGTTCTGGCAGGATGTCGGGCTGTGGTGGTTCTTCCGGGAGCCGTTCTACTGCGCGCTGCTGACCTTCACCGTGAACACGGCCGCCTATCAGGCCGAAATCCTGCGCGGCGCCATCCAGTCGATCCCGCGCGGCCAGTTCGAAGGCGCCATGGCGCTCGGGCTGCATCGCTGGTCGACCTTGCGCCTTGTGATCATGCCCCAGGCGATGATCCTGGCGCTCAGGCCACTCGGCAACGAGCTGATCGTGATGATCAAGGCCAGCGCAATCGCCTCGCTCGTCACGCTGTTCGACCTCATGGGCGCGACAAGGCTCGCCTTCGCCCGGTCCTTCGATCTCACGATCTATCTCTACGCCGCGCTGATCTATCTTCTTCTGGTCGAGGTGATCCGGCGGGTCTGGGACCGGCTGGAACTCAGGCTGACGCGGCATATGGCGCTACGCTGAGCGGGGCGCGCCGCGCGCCCCCTCTCCATTCCTGACAAAGTGCCTTGGCGTCCGCGCGACTTCCCCCTACGGGTCGCGCGCGCTACAGGCCGAAGCGAAACCAGAACCTATCAGCGGAGCGGAACATGGCTAAGGTTGCCTTCCTCGGTCTCGGCGTCATGGGCTACCCCATGGCCGGCCATCTCAAGGCCAAGGGCCACGACGTCACCGTCTATAACCGCAACGCGGCCAAGGCCCAGGCCTGGGTGGCGCAGCATGGCGGCAGATCCGCCCCGACACCGGCCGAGGCGGCCAGGGGCCAGGAGATCGTCTTCGCCTGCGTCGGCAATGACGACGATCTGCGCTCCGTGACCACCGGCGAAGCCGGAGCCTTTGCGGGCATGGCGATGGGCGCTGTCTTCGTCGACCACACCACGGCCTCGGCTGGCGTCGCCCGCGAACTCGACGCGGCCGCGAAGGCCGGCGGCTTCGGCTTCATCGATGCACCGGTCTCCGGTGGCCAGGCCGGCGCCGAGAACGGCGTGCTGACCGTGATGTGCGGCGGCGCCCCGGAAACCTATGCCCGGGTCGAGCCGGTGATCGGTGCCTTCGCGCGGATGTGTAAGCTGATGGGCCCGGCCGGCTCTGGCCAGCTCACCAAGATGGTCAACCAGATCTGCATCGCCGGACTGGTGCAGGGGCTGTCCGAGGGCATTCATTTCGCCAAGCGCGCCGGCCTCGATGTCGAGTCCATGCTGGAGGTGATTTCCAAGGGTGCCGCCGGCTCGTGGCAGATGGAGAACCGCGGCAAGACCATGAATGCCGGGAAATTCGACTTCGGCTTCGCCGTCGACTGGATGCGCAAGGACCTCGACATCGTGCTCGAGGAGGCGCGTCGCAACGGCGCCCAGCTCCCGGTCACCGCGCTGGTCGACCAGTTCTATGCCGAAGTCCAGAAGATGGGCGGCAGGCGCTGGGATACGTCCAGCCTGATTGCGCGCCTCGAGGATTGAGCGGGGCTCTCCGCGTTCACAGGACCAGCCGCGCCACCTCCTCGCGCAACACCGGCAGAAGCTCCGCCTCGAACCAGGGATTGCGCTTCAGCCAGGCGTTGTTGCGCCAGGAGGGATGCGGCAGCGGCAGCACGCGGGGGCGGCGCGGCTCCGCCAGGATCGCGCGCCAGCCCGCGACCGTGGCGGAGAGATTGGCGCCCGCCTTCGCGCCGAGATGCCAGGCCTGCGCATAGCGGCCGATGGCGAGCACGAGCTCGACCTGCGGCATCGCCGCAAGCACGCGTGAGCGCCAGATCGGTGCGCATTCGCGGCGCGGCGGCAGATCCCCGCCCTGCGCGTCGAGCCCCGGGAAGCAATGGCCCATCGGCACGACCGCGACCCTGGCTGCGTCGTAGAACGCCGCTTCGTCGAGCCCGAGCCATTGCCGCAGCCGGACACCGGACGGATCGGTGAACGGCTTGCCGCTGGCATGGACGCGGGTGCCCGGCGCCTGGCCGGCAATGCAGAGCCTGGCCGTCGGCGAGGCCTGGATCACCGGGCGCGGCTCATGCGGAAGCGGCGGCTGGAAGCGCGGCTCGTCGCGACAGATGCGGCAGGCAGCCAGTTTCTGCAGCACCGCGGCGAGCGTTTCCGATGGGCGCTCCCGATCCGACTTCATCGCGCCGCCAGACGGGACGGCTCCCCGCGCCGCTGCGAGATCAGGCCGTCGCAGGTCCAGATCTTGGCGCTGGTCGCATAGCCATGCGGGTCACCCGCTTCGATGGTGGCGATGCCGTTGATGCGGCCGCTCGGCCGGTTGCGCAGGACATAGAGGCCTCCGCTGCGCTCGACCGTGAAGCAATAGGTGCGACGCTGCTCGGGCGGTCCGTAGTAATAGCAGACCGCGTCCGGTGTGGTCGTCCAGCAGGCGTCGCGGTTCGGCACGTGCCGGTTATGTCCGCTCGCCCGGCCGTCGGCGTGATGGTACTCGCTGAACGGCATGCCGTTATTGTAGCGGCCGCTGACGGTATTGCCTTCGAAGACACGGCGGATGTCCTCGCCGCTCAGGCGCTCCGCGGCCGTCACCGGAGAGTTGGCGGCGGCCTGAAGCATGAGCGCGGCCGCAAGGAGCAGCAGACGCATCATCGCGAGGCAAGCCTGCGCCGTGACATCGGGACCTCAGGTGCCCGCGAGATCAGGCCGTCGCAATACCAGGGCTCCCCCTTGTCGGAATGCCCGCGCGGATTGCCGGGCTCGATCGTGGCAAGAGCATTGATCTGCCCGTTCGAGACATTGCGCAGGACATAGAGCCGATCCGTCAGCTCGACCGTGAAGCAATGCACCGTGCGGTCGCTGGGAGGGCCATAGTAGTAGCAGACCTGATCCTCCTTCGTGATCCAGCAGGCATCCTTGTTCGGCTGCCAGCCATTATGGCCGAGTGCGCGGCCATCCGGCTCATGATACTCGGTGAAGAACCCGCCATTGGTGTAGCGGCCGCTCACCGTGTTGCCCTCGAAGGCTCGCTTGATCGCCTCGCCGTTCAGCCGTTCGGCCGCGACGGAGGGCTGGACCAGCACCAGCAGCGCCAGAATGGCGAAGACCGGTCGCATCAGGCCTTCCAGCTTGGCCGCGCAGACACTTCGTCATGCCACCGGCGGATGTTGACGCATTCCTCAGGCAACCGAACCCGGGACGGCTTCATGAAGTCGACGGCGATGCCTCCAGTGATATCGGCCACCGTGAACCGATCCCCGGACAGGAAGCGGCTACCCGCGAGCTGGAGCTCCATGATCAGGAGGTGGTCATCGATCTGCTCGCGGCTGGCCTCGGCCCATTCCGGCACCTGATGCTCGAGCTCCGCCATCGACGGGTGGCTGTGCCGGAAGACAGACATGACACTGCTGAACAGGCCCAGCTCGACGCGCCGGTTCCACATCTCGATCTGCGCCTGTTCCTTGGCATCCCCACCGAAGAGCACGGGTTGGGGATGCAGGCTTTCGAGATAGCGGCAGATCGCAATCGTCTCGGCAAGCGCCGTTCCATCGTCGAGCATGAGCACCGGCAGGCGCTTCAGCGGGTTGATGCGGGCGAATTCGGGCGTGAGGTGTTCCTTCCGGGTGATATCGACCGGCACGAGCTCCGGCAGGGGAACGCCCTTCTCTGCGAAGAAGATGCGGACCCGCCGCGGATTGGGCGCGCGCCCGCCATCATAGAGCTTCATCGTCAACCTCATCGGAAACCGCGTGCGAACCCGACCATGGCGGAGGTCCGGCGGTCAACCATTTCAAACCCATTCGTGATGGCGCAGCCATGCGCGCTAGAGTCGCCCTGCGTCCGTTCGGACGCAGGATCGGCGATCCAGCTCCTTGCTTAAGCATCGGATTTTCCGAAAGCCGGATTCCACTTTTCGGTCCAATGCTCTACCGCGGATGAGCCTTGCGCCACGCCTCCGGCCGCTCGAACTGCAGCGCCCAGATGCCGCGCCCGGCGGCTCGCGCCTCGTCTTCCTCGCTGCGATAATCACCATAGGCGACGGCATGGCCCTGCCGCACCATCGCGGCGTTGATATCGGTCTCGCCCTGCCTGCAGCGTGCGAGGCCGCGGCCGTAGCGATCGACCCGGCCGATGTCGCAGGTGACGAGACCGCGCCCGATCAGCGCCAGCAGGGCACGGCGGGCGGCACGGCCGCAATCCACATCCCTGCCCGCGCTGTCGCGACAGCTCTGGCGGAATTCCGGGGCATCGATGCCTTCGAGCCTGAGCTCTTCGCCATTCAGCCGCAGCGAATCGCCATCGATCGCCTGGGCGGCTCCGGCAAGCATGCGGGCGGGGCCAAGCTTGTATTGCAGGACAGCGCCGGCAATCGCCAGCAGGCCGAGCAGCCCGAGTGCGACGACCAGATCGACCGGGCGGCTGACGCGGCGCCAGCCGAAAGGTCCATACCGAGATCGTCCGAATCCGAAGCGCGCCATCAGTAAGAGCTTAACGATTTCGAGACCATAATGGCGAGCCGGGCGTGCAGGGTCTGCCGCCGGAAGAGGTACATGCGTTCCGATTATGGCGGAAGTGACGGCCGAACAGATCCAGCGAGGGCGCGGTCCCGACCCTACGGCGTTGGCGCGGCGCAAGCTCGTCACGCGCGAGGTCAAGTCCGTGCGCGAGCGGCTGACCTCGACGACCGGCCTCGAACGCGCCTTCGACTACGAATTGCTGCGGGTCTTCGCCCAGTATCGGATGCACGGCTCGGTCGGCGCGCTGGTCCTGGCGTTGTGCATCGCGACCGCCGCTTGCCTCTGGGTCCCGGCTTACCAGGTCACCACCTGGCTCGGCATCGTCATCCTGGCCTCGGCGGTCATGGTCCTGCTTTGCCGCCGCTTCCTGGCGCAGCCGGCCGGCGAGGTGAATATTCGGCGCTGGCGCCGCCTGCTGCCGGCGGCGGAAGCCTTTCACGGCCTGTCCTGGACGCTGATCCTCGTCCTGTTCGCGCAGGTCGACGGACCGGGCGCCAAGGTCTTCGTGATGACGACGCTGCTCGTCGTCAGCGCGCTGACCGTGATGCTGGCGGCGACGATCCCGCTTGCGGTGTATTCCGGGCTGGGGCCGGTCACCATCGGCATCACGCTGTTCTTCTGGGGCCGCTCCGACATCGACAGCGTCACCATGGCGCTGATGGCGGCATCGGCCCAGCTCTTCTTCATCTTCCTCGCCCACCGGCTCTATTCGAGTTCGGTCGCAACCATCGAGTTCCGCGCCGAGAAGGACGCGCTGATCGCCGAGCTCGAGACTGCGACCGCGAATTCCGACGAGGCGCGCCGCAAGGCCGAAGAGGCCAACCTCGCCAAATCCCGCTTCCTCGCCACGATGAGCCATGAGCTGCGGACGCCGCTCAATGCCATTCTCGGCTTCTCCGAGGTGATGAAGAACGAGATCTTCGGCGTTCACGCCAACCCGGCCTACAAGGAATATTCGGGCGACATCCACGGCTCGGGCCAGCATCTGCTCAACCTGATCAACGAGATTCTCGATCTCTCGCGGATCGAGGCCGGCAAATACGCGCTGAACGAGGAGGCCCTCAGCCTGGCAGGCGTGGTCGACGAATGCCGGCACATGCTGAAGCTGCGCGCCAAGGCCAAGGGGCAAACGATCCGCGAGGCGGCCGAGCCCGATCTGCCGAAGGTCTGGGCGGACGAGCGCGCGATCCGGCAGGCGGTGCTCAACATCCTGTCCAACGCGATCAAATTCACGCCGCAGGGCGGCGACATCACCATCAAGGTCGGCTGGACGGCGAATGGCGGACAATATGTCTCGGTCACGGACACCGGGCCGGGCATTCCCGAGGATGAAATCCCGATCGTGCTGCAGACCTTCGGGCGCGGTTCGCTCGCCATCAAGACCGCCGAACAGGGCTCCGGCCTGGGGCTACCGATCGTGAAGGGGCTGCTCGATCTCCATAATGGCGGCTTCCATCTGAAATCCAGGCCGCGCGCCGGCACGGAAGTGACGATCACCCTGCCGCCCGAGCGCGTGATGGACACGCTGGCGGCGCTGCCCGAGCCGGCACGATCGGCGGCTTAGGCGCGCGCACGGGATGCGCTCGCCAGAGCGGAGTTCCGATCGGATGGAACGAGGCCGCCGAGACTGCCCGGTTCCATCACGCAGATCGCCGGAACGGCCTCCCCGCTCGCGAAGGGAGAGAGAATGAGCGCTGCCATGGCGCGCGATCCGCCACGCTGCCGGGGCAGGTGGTGGGGCATATCTGAGGGGCTGCCGCGCCAACCGTGACAGCATCCGAAGCGATCACTTTGACGCTCCCGGCAAGTCCAGCAGTCACCGCTCGCCCAGCTGGCTTCAAGTAGAAAATCGATACCGCAACCGCCCATTAAGGATTAAAATGGCGGCTACGCCCTTGTTTCACGGCGGGTAGGAGGGAATGACGGCTCGCGGCGCCCATGGCCGTTGGAGCTCCCCTCGAGCGATACAGAGCTTCATACGGCAAGCGCAGCGGACGGCACCCCACAGCTGTCACGCGTGGATTTCGCGGTGCGAGCCATCAAGCGTGAAACACCGGAGAAAGTGCCTTGAAGTAAAGGGAGGGCGCCATGCCCATCCAGATCCCGAGTGATTTCCGCCGCGTGATCGTCGCTGCATCGGTGGGGAATGTCATCGAATGGTATGACTTCTACATATTCGGCAGCCTGGCCGCCATTCTGTCGGTCAAGTTCTTCGAGCAGAGTCATCCGGTCGCGGCATTACTGAGCACGATCGCGCTGTTTACCGCCGGTTTCCTGATCCGTCCGCTGGGAGCATTCCTCTTCGGATGGATGGGCGATCGGGTCGGCCGCAAATACACCTTCCTCGTTACGCTCAGCGGAATGGGGCTGGGCACCGGGGCGATCGGGTTGATCCCGACCTACGACTCCATCGGTCTGACTGCCGCATTCATTCTCTTCGGTTTGCGGATCATCCAGGGCCTGTGCCTGGGTGGCGAATATGGCGGCGCCATCACCTATGTCGCCGAGCATGTTCCGGACGAGCGCCGCGGCTACTACACGGGCTGGCTGCAAACCTCCCCGACGCTCGGGATCGTGGTGTCGCTCATCGTGATCATCGCGACCCGCACCTATTTCGGCGAGGCGACGTTCAAAGCATGGGCTTGGCGCGTTCCATTCTTGATATCCTTCCTTCTGGTCGCCGTCGCAATCTACATCCGGCTCCAGCTCCAGGAGACGCCGATCTTCGAGGCGATCAAGGCCAGGGGACAGATGACCAGGAACCCCTGGAAGGAAGCCTTTCTCAGCTCCAACATCAAATATGTCGGGATCGCCACCCTCGTGCTGATCGGACAGGGAGTGGTCTGGTACAGCGGCCAGTTCTGGGCGTTGTATTTCCTGCAGCAGGTTTCAAAGCTGGACCCGCTGACCTCGTCCTACATCGTGGGAGCAGCGCTGCTCCTCGCAACCCCGAGCTTGATCTTCTTCGGCTGGCTATCCGACATCATCGGCCGCAAGCCAGTGATCCTGGGCGGCATGCTGCTCGCCGCGATCACGTACTATCCGCTGTACCTGTGGCTGGGAACGGTCACGCGACCCGGCAATGTCCACTTTCCGACCGCGATCTTCATCATCTTCATCCTCGTTTGCTATGTCGGGATGGTGTACGGGCCGGTCGGGGCCTTCCTCGCCGAATACTTCCCCGCCAGGATCCGGTACACGTCGGTATCGGTTCCCTATCACATCGGAAATGGCTGGGGTGGTGGATTGGTGCCATTCATCACGTCGGCGGCCTTCGCGGCGACCGGGAGCGTCGGCTACGCGTTGATCTACCCGATCGCCGTCCCGGCCGTGTGCTTCGTGCTCTGCCTCTTCCTGATGCCGGAAACGCGCCAGATCAGTATCTGGGAACCCTTCGAGACGAAGGCCGCAACCTGACGAGGTCGCGCATTTGCGGGGCTGCCCGGGCCCCGCACGGCGCGCTCAGGGCCTGAGTTCGAGACGAGCCTTGGGAGCAACGCTGCCGTCAGGCTCCCGCAGTTTCAGTCCTTCTTCGAGACCTGCGCCTGATCGAAGGTCGCCATGCCGGAATGGATGGCGGCGGCGGCCTTGACGAGGCTTGCCGCAAGCGCCGCCCCCGTGCCCTCGCCGAGCCGCATCTCGAGCGCCAGCAGCGGCTGCTTGCCGAGCCGGAGCAGCGCTTCGCGATGGGCGCCCTCGGCAGAGAGATGGCCGGCAAGGCAATGGTCGATCGAGGACGGTTCGATGGCATGCAGGACGGCAGCGGCGGCAGTGACGACATAGCCGTCGAGGATCACCGGGATGCGCTGCAGCCGGGCGGCGATGATCGCGCCGCAAATGGCTGCGATCTCGCGACCGCCGAGGCGGCGCAGCACTTCCAGCGGGTCGCCCAGATGCGCGGCGTGGAAAGCGAGGCCCGCTTCGACAGCGGCAATCTTGCGATTCAGACCGTCATCGTCGACGCCGGTGCCGCGCCCGCACCACATCGCAGCGCCGCCGCCATAGAGCGCCGCGTAGATCGCAGCCGCTGACGTGGTGTTGCCGATGCCCATCTCGCCGAGGCAGAGCAGATCGGCCCCGCCGGCAAGCGCCTCCATGCCGAAGGCCATGGTCGCGACGCAGGCCTTCTCGTCGAGCGCATCACCTTGCGTGAAATCGCCGGTCGGCAGGTCGAGGGCCAGGTCAAAGACCTTGAAGCCGAGATCGAAGGCCGCGCAGATCTGGTTGATCGCAGCGCCGCCGGCGGCAAAATTCTCCAGCATCTGGCGCGTTACCGCCTGCGGATAGGCCGAGACGCCCTGCGCCACGACACCGTGATTCCCGGCGAAGACGCAAACCAGCGGCCGGTCGACGCGCGGGGGCGCCTTGCCTTGCCAGGCTGCAAGCCATTCGGCGATCTCCTCCATGCGGCCGAGGCTGCCGGCGGGCTTGGTAAGATCCTTGTCTCGGGCCCGCACAGCATTGGCGGCACCCATATCGGGGCCGGGCATGTTGGCGATGAGATTGCGGATGTCGTCGAAGGGAAGGCCGGAAGCGGGCATCGCTGGATGTCTCGCGAAAGATGGAATCGGGCGGGATGCGGCGTGGCCGCCGGGTTGCCGCTGCTGCTATAGGCTTGGACGGCGGAAGACAATCGAGGATACCGAGACCGCATGGCCGACGCCCCTCTCGACATCTCGGAGTTGCCGGCCGGCCGGCCGCATTGGCCGGGCTGGCTGATCGCGACTGCGATCTGCATCCGTTTCTATTCGCGTCTTCCGGTGCCGCGCCTGCCCGGCGAGGATTCAGCGCATGGCCTGCCGGATTTCAGGCTGGTGCCGCGCGCCGTACCGCTGGCTGCGCTCGTCATCGCTTTGCCCGCAACGCTTGTCCTCCTAGCTGCTGGCGCGGCCGGCATCAGCCCGCCGCTGGCAGCAGCGCTTGCCGTCACGGTCGCGGCACTGACGACGGGTGCTTTCCACGAGGACGGCCTTGCCGACACCGCCGACGGGCTGTTCGGAGGGCATACGCCGGAACGGCGGCTGGAGATCATGAAGGACAGCCGCGTCGGCACCTTCGGGGCGATGGCGCTGGGGCTCTCCCTGCTGCTGCGGGTGACGGCACTTGCGGCCATTCTCCAGGCGCTCGGATCTCTGGCTGCAGCCGCCGCGCTGCTGATCGCGGCGCCATGGTCGCGCGCCACTGCGCTCTATCTGCTCGCCACCGAGCCCCCTGCCCGGAGCTCCGGCGCCTCGGCTGCGGTTGGCCAGCCCACCGCCGCAACGGCCTGGACAGCGCTGGCGCTTTCGGTCGCGTTCGCCGTCGCAGGGACACTGGCCACCGGGCTGCCGGGTACGGGCCTTGCGCTTGGCCTGGCGCTATCCGTGCTCGTCCTGGCGGGGCTCGCCCGGCTCGGCCGCCGCCTGATCGGCGGCCAGACCGGCGATATTCTGGGTGCAGCACAGCAACTCGCCGAGATCGCGCTCACCTGCGGCTTCGCCTTCGCGCTGGGCTCTGCCTGGCAATGAGCGGCGCCTCCAGCCCCTGCGTGCAGATCTGTGTGATCGACCCCGTATCGCGGCTCTGTGAAGGCTGCCTGCGAACGCTTCAGGAGATCGCCGACTGGTCGCGGCTGAGCGAGCCCGAGCGGCTGGCCATCATGGCCGAATTGTCTCGCCGCAAGATTCCGTCGGACCGGTCGAGCCAGCCGACAGGCTAGACCATCGGCTTTCCCGAGAACCGCAATCCACTTTTCGGGCCGGTGCTTTAAGCCTCGGCTTCGCGCCCCAGCCGCTGCAAGGCATCGCCGGTCAGCCGATAGAAGATCTTGTCGGGATGCGGCGCAGCCCCGAGCGCCTCGTAGAAGCCCCTCAGGCCAAGATCATCGCGCGCCGCCGTCCAGTCGATGCGCTGGAAGCCGCGTTCGAGCGCCAGCCGCGCCAGCCCCCGCATCAGCGCCTTCCCCGAACCGCTGCCGCGCGCGGACGCCGCGACATAGAGCTCCTTGAGGAAGAAGCCAGGCTGGAGGCCTGGCCCGGGATAGATCGCAGCGACGGCGGCAAAGCCGGTGATCGTGGCGTGCTCCACCGCCAGCAGGATCTCGGTGCCGGCGGGTCGATCGCGAAGCCCTGCCAGAATGGCCTCGGGCGCAGGGCACGGCACCGCGTAGTGGCCCTGCATCTCCACGAGCACGGCCATCAGCCCGGGATGGTCAGCCGGTGTCGCCAGTCGGGTCGTGACCATGCGCGCCCTCGCCCCGCATGCAGCTCGCCGGATCGATCAGAACAGCAGCGACCAGATGAAGCGGCTCGCGACGAAGAGCAGGAAGATGCCGAAGACGACCTCCAGCTTGCGCTTGGAGAGCCGATGCGCCAGCCGCGCTCCGATCGGGGCCGTCCAGATGCTGGTCGGGATGAAGAGCAGGAAGCCGATGAAGGAGACGTAGCCGAGCGAGAGCGGCGGCAAAACGTCCATCTTCGGCCAGCCGGCATAGATATAGCCCAACGCGCCCGGGATCGAGATCAGCACGCCGAGGCCCGAGGAGGTCGCCACGGCCTGATGGATCGGTCGGCCATAAAACGTCATGAACAGGCTGGAGAGCTGACCGCCGCCAATGCCCATCAGCGCAGAGAGCACGCCGATGATGCCACCATAGACCGTCATCAGCCCCTTGCCCGGCATGTCATCGCCGAGCTTCCAGCGGTCCGAGGCGAAGAGCAGGCGGATCGCGCTCACCACGGCGACCGCGACGAAGATGATCTTGAACAGGTCGGGCGGCGCATAGCGCGCGATATAGCTGCCGCCCATGACGCCGAGCACGACCGGGACCGCCCAGACCTTGAGAATGTCGAGATCGACGAGCCCCTTGGCCCGGTGGGCGTTGAAGGAGCGGATCGAGGTCGGGATGATGATCGCGAGCGAGGTGCCGACGCAAAGCGGCATGCGCACCTCCTCCGGCACGCCGATGACGCGGAAGACCTCGTAGAGGATCGGCACGATGACCGCGCCGCCGCCGACGCCGAAGAGCCCGGCGAGAACACCGGTGACCGCACCGGCCAGAACCAGCGACACGGCAAGAAAGGCGAGATCGCCCAAGGGGATTCCAGCAATCATAGAAACAATCCGTTGGCGGCGGGCGGCCACCTCTGGGCGATTTTGCGCGCCGGGGCAAGGCTTGCGCGGCAAGGCCGCTATGTCTGCGGCAGTTTCGGTGATTGTATGGCCCTGGGGCGCACAGGGGACTGCCTGTCCATGCCGCTGCTGCAATCCCGCTCGCAAGCGGCAGAGGCTCGACCGGTTGCTGCAGTGTTGGCAGTGCTGAGTGCGGCCTTAAGTCTAGCCTGACAGGAAAGGACAATATTCGCACGGAGACGAAGGCCACAGGGTCGGGGGGATATCTCATCAAAAGCCACTCAGGGAGGTTAAAGATGACAGATCAACTGACTGACACGCAGCAACGCCCGGAGCTCTCACGGAGACATCTCATCGCTGCGATGGGAACCGGCGCGCTCGCCATGGCGACGAACCCAGCCCTCGCCCAGGCCCCGTCCGGCCCGGTCGGACCGCCCAGCACGATTACCAGCCCGCCCCGGGATTTCAGCCGCAACGGCGCCCCGACAACCTATTTCACCGATCCCGACGTCCTCGCGGTCGACCCGGTGTTCAACAATTATGCCCAGCCCAACAGCGCGATCCAGCGGCTCTGGACCGGCGCGCTCTGGGCCGAAGGACCGGCCTGGAACGCGCAGGGTCGCTATCTGGTCTGGAGCGACATCCCCAACAATCGGCAATTGCGCTGGCTGGAAGATGACGGACGGGTCAGCATCTTCCGCACACCGTCAGGCAACAGCAATGGCAACAGCTTCGACTTCCAGGGCCGCCAGCTCTCCTGCGAGCACCTGAACCGCCGCGTCGTGCGCTATGAGCTCGACGGGTCGGCGACCGTGCTCGCCGACAGTTTCGAGGGCAAGAAACTGAACTCGCCCAATGATATCGTTGCCCATCCCGACGGCAGCTACTGGTTCACCGATCCGCCCTATGGCGGCCAACTCTACGAGGGCGCGCCGGACGCCGCCGGAGGTCCGAGCAACCCGAGTGGGCGGCTCAATCCGCGGCTCGGCCAGCTCGCCGGCATCGGCATGGCCAAACGCGAACTGCCGACGAACTGTTATCGCATCGACCCGTCCGGCCGCATCGACCGCGTCGTCACCGAGGAACAGGTGCCGGACCCGAACGGGCTCTGCTTCTCGCCTGATTTCAAGAAGCTCTACGTTGTCTCGACCGGAAAGGGGCCGGGCGATACCGGCCCCGGCGGCAAGGGCGACATTCATGTCTTCGATGTCGGTGCCGACAACAAGCTTGGCAATCAGAAGCTCTTCTCCGATTGCATGCTCGACGGCGTGAAATGCGGGCCCGACGGGATACGCAGCGATGTCGACGGCAATCTCTGGGTCTCGAGCAATGCCGGCCGCGCCGTCGGCTATAATGGCGTGCAGGTGTTCAACCCGGCGGGCAAGCTGATCGGGCGCATCCGCCTGCCGGAGGTCTGCGGCAATATCTGTTTCGGCGGACCGAAGCGAAACCGCCTGTTCATGGCAGCGAGCCAGTCGATCTACGCGGTCTATGTCAATACGCAGGGCGCCGGGCCGGGCTGACCTCTTACCGTCTCGCGCTATTGCATCGGCCCGAAAAGTGGATTGCGGTTTTCGGAAAAGCCGATGCAAACACAAAGGGTTAGATCATCGGACCGGATACGATTTCCGGTCCGATGATCTAGCCGTCGCAGCTGCGGCAGCTAGCGCGCAACCGGAGCCGGCGCGCCGGCCTCGTGGTGCTGGTCCGGGCCGCCACCAACGCCACGCAGCATCACGACCGCAAAGAGGCCGGCAAGGACCGCAATCGCCGAACAGAGCCCCGCCGTGATGGCGAAGGAGCGTGTGAAGGCCGCACGCGCCGTCGCAAGCAGGTCTGCCCCGGCTGTCCCCGCGACCTCCTTTGCAATGGTCAATGCGCCACCGAGCGTATCACGCGCAGCAGCGGCCGCCTCCGGCGACACGCCCGACGGCACGGCCAGGCCCATCTGATAGCGATACAGCGCAGTCAGGACGCTTCCGAGGATGGCGATGCCGAGAGCGCCGCCGAACTCGGCGCTCGTTTCGGACAGGCCCGACGCCGTGCCGGCGCGCTCGGGCGGAACGCTGCCGACCACGAGATCGGTCGTCAGCGTGACGATCGGCGCGAGCCCCAGCGAGAGCAGAACCGTCCCGGCGACGATGATCATGGGGCCTTCGACATGGCTGATCCCGGCCAGCGTCGCAAAGCCCAACGCGGTCAACGTGAAGCCGCCCGCCATGACATGCGCAGGGCTCGCGCTGCCGACGATACGGGGCGCGAACATCGATCCCAGGATGAAACCAAGCGCAGAGGGCAGGGACCAGAGCCCGGCCTCCAGCGGCTTCATTCCCAGCACGAGCTGCAGATACTGACCGGTGAAGAGGAAGCTGCTGAAGGCGATGAAGAAGCCGAGGATGTTGACCGTCAGTGAAGCGCTGAAGGCCCTGGAGCGAAACAACGCCAGATCGACCAACGGTTCGGCCAGGCGCACCTGGCGGCGCAGGAAGAGGCCGGCAAGCGCCATCCCAGCCAGGATCGCCATGATGGGCAGCCAGCCCAGGCCATCCTCGGCAATCCGCTTCAACCCGTAGATCACGGCCAGCACGGAAACGAGCGACATGGCGGCGCTTGCAAGATCGAGCCTGCCGGCATTCGGGTCGCGGAATTCCGGCAGCAGCACGGGGCCGAGCAGGAGCAGCAGCACCATCACCGGCACATTGATCAGGAAGACCGAGCCCCACCAGAAATGCTCGAGCATGATGCCGCCGACCAGCGGGCCGATCGCGCCGCCCGCCGAGAAGCTGGCGATCCAGATGCCGATGGCCGCGGTCCGCTGGCGCGGATCGAGGAACATGTTGCGGATCAGGGAGAGCGTCGAGGGCGCGAGCGTCGCCCCCGCCACACCCAATGCGGCGCGCGCCGCGATCAGCGTGCCGGCGCTATTGGCGAAAGCGGCCAGGATCGATGCGAGGCCGAACGCCGCCGCACCGATCAGTAGCAGCCGGCGCCGGCCGATCCGGTCTCCCAGCGTGCCCATGGTGATCAGGCAGCCGGCGATCATGAAGCCGTAGATATCGACGATCCAGAGCAGTTGCGAGGCACTGGGCCTGAGTTCCGCGCTGAGCTGCGGCACAGCGAGATTCAGGACCGTCAGATCCATCGAATAGAGCAGGCAGGGCAGCGCGATGACGGCAAGGCCGATCCATTCGCGCCGACCGGCCTGAGGGGCTTGATCGTGCATCGTTATTGAAGGCTCCGGAGGCGTTGCCGCCCCTTGGTGATGATGTCCCTTGAGCTCGCCCGGCTCTGTCAGGAGAAGAGCTGCTCCAGCTTGACCAGCGAACCTGTCCAGCCATGCACATGGCGGCCGGCCGCGGCCTCGTCGTAGAACTGCTCGTGAAGCAGCGTCAGGATGGTGACATCCCCGTCCGGCTTGAGGGTCACCGTCACGCGTGAGACGCGCTCCGGCGTCGAGATCCAGGCCCAGCTGAAGACGAGGCGCTCATTTTCGACGACCTCGTGATACTCGCCGGACACGTGATGCAATTGACCATCACTGCCGCGCATCGAGATGCGATAATGGCCGCCGACGCGCGCATCGATCTCCGCCTTCTCGGCCCGGACATTCTCCGGCCCGAACCAGCGCGCGAGCAGTTCCGGTTGCGTCCAGGCGCGGTAGACCTCCGCCGGCGTCGCATTGAGCCGCCGCTTCATCGTCAGGCTGGGCGCGGTCTCGACCTTCTTGTCCATGATTATCCTCCGGTCGATCGATCAGGTCTTGTCGCTGGTCTTGCATGGTGGCGCGCCGCGATCAGGCTCCCGATCCTTGCGCGGGCGGTTGAAATAGGCCTCGAGCGCATCGAGTTTCTCACGCCAGAAGCGCTCGTAGCGGCGCAGCCACCCCATAGCTTCCTCCATCGGTGCGGCGTTCAGGCGGCACGATACCGTGCGGCCTGTCTTTTCCCGCGTGATCAGCCCGGCATCCGACAGCACGTCGAGATGTTTCATGATGGCCGGCAGCGTGACCGGAAAGGGTCGCGCTAGGTCACTGACCGAGACGGAATCCACCCCTTCGAGCCGCGCCAGAAGCGCCCGCCGCGTCGGGTCGGCCAAAGCGGCAAAGGTGCGGTCGAGCGACGGCTCTTGATACTTAACCATTGAGTTAAGTTTAGGCATCGATTCAGGCAGCGTCAAGCGCTCGTGACCAAGGGGCAGGAGACGCGGCTACGAGGCGCCTACTCCATCCAGCGCCACGCCGGCACACTCAATCCGGCACATAGCGCCGGGACAGTTCGTTGCGATCGTCATAGGACGCTTCAAAGATGGATGCGGCCAGGGTGGCGCGTACGTGCAGGATTCCGGCGCCGACATTCCTGAAGCCATGGCGGGCGCCTGCCGGAATCAGCACCGACTGATTGGCCGTCACGGTCCGGGTCTCGTCGCGCAGGGTGATCTCGGCCGTGCCCTCGATCACTTCGAGCACCTCCTCGACGGCGTGGAGATGCATCGGCGCGCCCAGGCCGGGCTCGCAATATTGCTCGAAGATGCAGAGCTGCCGGCTCTCGACCCGTGCCGAAACGCGCATCAGCGTCCTCACCCCGTCGCGCCAGTGTTCCTGCGGCTGAGTGGCGTGATCGAGGATATCCATGGCGCTGCCTTCTTCCGCGGTCGGAGCACGCATTCAGTCGGACACGCCGTCGCGACCGGCAATGGTCATGCAGGTCGCCGTCATCATCGCGCAGAGCCTGGCCGCGCCGTCCTTCAGCGCGAAGACTTCGGCGGTCGCGAGCGTCAGGGTGCGGCCGGCCTTGACCACCCTGCCCTTCGCCACCAGCCGTTCGCCGGCAGCAGGCGCAAGAAGATTGATCTTGAACTCGGCAGTGAGGATGCCGGTGCCCGGCGGCATCATCGTCAGCGCCGCATAGCCTGCGGCGGAATCGGCGATGGTGGCGACCGCTCCGGCATGGACGAAGCCGTGCTGCTGGGTGAGATGGGCCGAGACCGGCAGCTCGATCTCGACCTCGCCAGGAGCGACACGAGCAAGCCGGGCGCCGAGCGTCGTCATGAAGGCCTGTTTGCCGAAACTCGCCTCGATGCGCCTGACCACGTCCGCATCTGGAAGCGACTGGTCGGGCACGGTCATGGCAGACTCCTATGCAGCGGCGGCCGCCTCTTCGTAGCGCGAGACATGGGCGACAGCCGCACGCAAATCCGCCAGCCCCGCTTCGCTTCCGACGCAATGCTCGGCGAGATGGCGGCGGAACTGGCGCGCCCCCCGGCGGCCCGGGAACAGCCCGACGAGATGACGGGTGAAGGCATGCAGCCGGCCACCCTTCTCGAGATGCGTCGCGATATGCGGTTCGAGCGCCTCCAGCATGGCGAAGGCATCGTCGACCGGAGCCGCCTCGCCAAAGAGCAGCGGGTCGACCTGCAGCAGCACCTCGGGATTTTGATAGGCCTCGCGGCCGATCATCACGCCGTCGAGATGCGCCAAGTGAGCCGGCCATTCCGTGGGAGCGCGGATGCCGCCATTGATCGCCACGATCAGGTCCGGATTTGCCGCCTTCAGACGATAGGCGCGCTCATAGTCGAGCGGCGGGATCTCGCGGTTTTCTTTCGGCGACAATCCCTGCAGCCAGGCCTTTCGGGCATGCACGATAAGGGCATCGACGCCGGAGGCGCGCACGCTGGCGGTCAGGGCATCGAGCGCTGCTTCCGGATCCTGATCATCGACGCCGATGCGGCATTTGACGGTGACGGCGACGGAGACCGCCGCCTTCATCGCCGCGACGCAGTCACCGACCAGCGCGGGCTCCCGCATCAGGCAGGCGCCAAAGGCCCCGCCCTGCACGCGGTCGGAGGGACAGCCGCAGTTCAGATTGATCTCGTCATAGCCGAAATCGGCGCCGATCTTCGCGGCCTCGGCCAGCAGGGCCGGATCATTGCCGCCGAGTTGCAAGGCAACGGGCTGCTCCATCGCGTCGAAGCCGATCAGGCGCTGCCGGTCGCCGCGGATCACCGCCTGCGCCGTCACCATCTCCGTATAGAGCCGCGCCCGGCGCGACATCAGGCGATGGATGACGCGGCAATGCCGGTCCGTCCAATCCATCATCGGTGCGACGGAGAATCGATATGACTGATAGTGCTGCATTTTATCCGGACATGGGCGGCGCGTGTTGAGCTTCACGCGCCCTTATACGCGAAACCAGGCAATTTTCGACCGGTTTTGCGCATGGGATTCAGCCCGGCGATCTGCCGCGCTCAAAACTGGAAGCGGAGCAGCCGGCCCATGCGCCCGAGAGGCGGAAAGGCGGAGAGGAAGAGGACCGTCAGACGGGCGGGCCAGGACATTCTGGCAATCTGGGCAGAGTCATAACCGCGCGGATCATAGGCGGTCAGGTCATTCCTGAGCTTCAGCCCGGGAATGCGGTCTTCAAGCTCGCGCGGCTCGTCGATGCTCCATAACAGCGTGGCGCCGGTCGCCCGCACCGCGCGGTGATGGCTGACAAGCCATAATCCGAACGGGCTGAAGGCATCGAAGGCCAGTTCGCCATGCCCGAAATGCGCAACCAGCCGTTTGATCAGCCGTGGCACGGCATCCGGTCGGAGATACATCAGCAGCCCCTCCGCAATGATCATTGTCGGCCGGCCCGAAGGCACGTCATCGAGCCAACCCGACTCCGTCACCGGGGAACCGATCAGGGTGTAACCCTGTCTTTCCGGATAGAGACGCCGGCGGAGCGCGACGACGTCGGGATAGTCCAGATCGAACCAGCGTACGCTCGGGGGCGGATCGATCCGGAAGACCCGGCTGTCGAGGCCGCAGCCGAGATGCAGCACCGTCGCATCGGGATGCCGCATGATGAAATCACTGGTCCAGCCATCGAAAATATGCGCCCGCATCGCCAGCGCGATCATGTCATCCCGGCTGACGCCCAGTTTCCGGAAGTCATAGTCGATCCGGCGGACCGCGCTCGCGGCGAAGCGATCATGCAGCAGGGAATCCCGCAGGCGGCTTTCCTCGCCCTTGGCGTAGAGGGTGATGAGGAGCGTTTCCCGCTCCCTGGTCAGGGTCACTTTCTCGGACAGCAATGACTCGGGATCAGTCTGCACTGGCCGCGCCATGTTTCGGGTGGTCTGGCTGCGCACCATTGGGCGATCCCGGATCACGTTGCTGGATCGATCGGCACGGGTCTCGGACGCTCCCTGAGCCCCTGGGCCCGCCGATCAGGGCCTGTGCAGCACCTGCGTATGTGCCGGCATGACTTCGTCCTCGAACAGCTCGGGATAGTTCTGCGCAATCCGGGGCAAGGCGTTGAGGATCTCGCGCAAATGCCTGCGCATCTCGCATTCGGCTCCATCGGCGTCTCCGGCCTCGATGGCATCGAGGATCGCAGCGTGTTGCGCAACGAGCAGCGGAACCGGCGAGGCACCGGGCAGCGACAGATAGCGGACGCGGTCAGTCTGGGCGCGAGCACCTTCGACGATGCGGGCGGCGTAGTCGCAATCGACGATCTCGGCCAGGGTCTGGTGGAAATTCTCGTCGAGCACGGCAAAGGCAGCGCGATCGGCGAGGGCAGACACCTCGCGCTGACGCTCGATCAGCCAGCGCAGCCGCATCACGTCGTCCTTGGTGATCAATGCGCTGGCCGCGCGCGCAATGGCACATTCCACCGCCTCGCGCACGAAGCGGGCATTGGCGATCGCCCGCATCGAAACCTTCATCACATAGGTGCCGCGGCTCGGCAGGACCTGCACGAGACCGGCTTCGGAGAGTTTGATGAAGGCCTCACGGACCGGCTGACGGCTGACGCCGAAGCGGCCGGCGATATCTTTTTCGGAGAGCGCCTCGCCGGGCCTGAGCTGCGTGGCAATAATCGCCTGCCGCAAGGACGAAACCAGTTGCGGAGCGATCGGATCCTTAAGGCGGAGGCTGGGTTCCATCGTCATGGGCAGAGCGTCCCGCTCATCCCCCATCCGTTGGTCTATCTAGCATACCGGTATGGTGGATGTCGCCATGCCCATACGTCGCAGGGGCCCGGCCGCCCAAAGGCGGCCGGGATCACTTCGGCATTCTATTTCTTGGCGCGGGCGACAATCTGCGTCGGGTTAACGAAGCGCAGCGCGATCACCAGCCAGATCAGCGTCGTGATCATGTAGATCACCGCCATGGCATCGATCGACTGCACGGCGCGGACGCCCGCAGCGAAGACCGCATAATAGAGGGCGACGACGAGTGTCTGGCTGGTCGGGCCTGCGGTCAGGAAGGTCAGCTCGAACATCGCGATCGTCCTGACCAGAACCAGCAGCAATGCAGCCAGAATGCCCGGCATCAGCAGGGGCAGCAGGACGTGAATGAAGAGCTTGAAGGTGTTCGCCCCGAAGACGCGGGCGGCCGCCTCGATCTTGGTGTCGATCTGCTCGATGAACGGGATCATCACCAGGATGACGAAGGGAACCGTCGGCACCAGATTGGCGAGCACGACACCCGACATGCCGCCGGCAAGACCGAGCTTGTAAAGCACCGTCGCGAGCGGGATGCCGAAGGTGATCGGGGGCACCAGCAACGGCAGCAGGAACAGCAGCATGACGAGCTTCTTGCCCGGGAAGTCCCGCCGCGCCAGCGCATAGGCGGCTGGAACGCCGAGCAGGCCCGAGAGGAACACGACCAGGAAGACGATCTGGAAGGTCACGCTCAGCACGTCGGAGAGCTGGAACTCGCTCCAGGCGGCCGAATACCAGCGCGTGGTCCAGCCGGCCGGCAGCCATGTGCCAAGCCAGCGGGTCGCGAAGGAACTGGTCACCACCGTCGCGATCATCGCGCCGAGATTGAGGATGAAGAAGCCGATGAGCGTCCAGTTGGCGGCAGCCCAGAGCTTGCTGGAGAGGCGGGTATCCTTGACCATGATCTCAGCCCTTCCCGCCACCGGCGGGGCCACGGTAGAGCATGCCGCGCGCGGCCAGCACGACGACGACAATGCTGAGCTGCACCACGCCCATGATCATCGCGACGGCAGACGCCATCGAATAATCATACTCCTCGAAGGCAGCCTGATAGGCCGCGATCGAGATGACGCGCGTCGGCCCGGCCGGCGCCCCCAGCAAGACCGCCGAGGGAAAGACCGAAAAGGCCTGCACGAAGCTGAGGCAGAAGGTGATCGCCAGACCCGGCAGCAGGAGCGGCAGCAGGATGTGCTTGAACCGTTCCCAGGGCCCGGCGCCCAGCGTCGCACCCGCCTGCTCGAGCGCCGGATCGACACCGGAGAGGTAGGACAGGGTCAGCAGGAAGGTGAAGGGGAAGCCGGTGATGACGAGTGAAATGCAGACGCCCCAGTAATTGTGCAGGAGCTTCACCGGCGTCGAGATCAGCCCGAGCGTCAGCAGGGTACGGTTAAACCAGCCCTGGGGGCCAAGATAATTCAACAGGCCCTGCGCGACGAGAACCGTGCCGAGCGTGATCGGGATCACGAGGATCGTGGTCAGCAGGCGCTGATGCTTCATCATCCGCACGCGGAAGGCGATCGGGATCGCCAGCAGAAGCGTCACGATCGTGACCGGCAGTGCCAGCCAGAGCGTCGTCGCGATCGTCCCGTACAGGAAGGAATCCGAGAAGAAGCGCGTGTAGTTCGCCAGCATCGGCCCGGTCTTGGGCGTGAAGGAGAGCACGAGCCCATAGAGGAACGGGTAGATGAACAGCGCCAAGAGGAAGAACACCGCTGGCAGAACCAGCAATGTCAGAGAATCGATGCCGCGTGCGGCGAGCCTCTGGCTGAGGGGGATGGATGTCGTCGCGCTCACGCCGCCCCCCCGAAAACCAGGACGCGATCGGGATCTGCCGCCAGAGTGACCTCGCCGCCCGGCGCGATGCGGTCATGCGCCAGGAAGGAGAGATCGGTTCCATCCGCCATGCGGGAGAAGCCGACGAATTCGCGACCGCGGAACTCGGTCGAGACGACGGACGCCTTGAGCCCGGCGCCCCCGGCAGTTGCGGGGTGAAGATCCTCCGGCCGGATCGCGAGCCAGGCCTGAGCACCGGGCGCCACCGCGCCACGCACCCGCCCGACGATCTTGGCGTCACCGACGGTGACGGTCGCACGCTCGCCCTCGACAGAGGCGACGCGACCGGCGACCTTGTTGCGGAAGCCCATGAACTCGGCGACATCGAGATGGTCGGGGCGGGAGAACAGGTCTTCCGGCCCACCGACCTGACGGACCTCGCCGTCACGCATCACGACGATGCGGTCGGCCAGCGACAACGCTTCTTCCTGGTCATGCGTGACGTAGATCGTGGTTGCGCCGAGCGTATTGTGGATGCGGCGGATCTCGGCGCGCATCTCGAGACGCAGCTTGGCATCGAGGTTGGAGAGCGGCTCGTCCATCAGCACGAGCGGCGGCTCGACGACGATGGCCCGGGCGATGGCGACACGCTGCTGCTGTCCGCCGGAGAGCTGGCCGGGCAGTTTTTCGGTCTGGCCCTGCAACCGGACCAGGGCTGCGGCTTCGCCGACACGCCGCTCGATCTCGGATTTCTGGACGCCGCGCATCTTCAGACCGAAGCCGATATTCCGCTTCACGCTCATATGCGGGAAGAGGGCGTAATTCTGGAACACCATGCCGAAGCCGCGCTCCTCGGGCCGCAGCGGGTCGATGCGCCGATCATCGAGCCAGATGCCGCCCCCCGTCGCCGGCAGAAGGCCCGCGATCAGGTTCAGCGTCGTCGACTTGCCGCAGCCCGACGGACCGAGAAGCGCGATGAACTCGCCCTTCTTGATCGTCAGCGACACGTCCTTGACGGCGTTGTGAGTGCCGAAGTCGCGGCTCAGATTGTCGAGCCGCAGCTCGCGGAAGTTCGCAGCGTGAATCGTCATTTAGGTCACGTCTTTGGAAAGCGGCTGATGGGTTCAGTCAGGAAATGTGACGGCGAAGCGAGCCGGCCGGAACCGGCTCGCTGTCGTTAGCGGGTTTCGTTCACTTGCGCTTGGCGCCGCCGACTTCCTCGTCCCAGCGGCGGAAGGCGAGCACCATCTGGTCGGGGTCGAGCGGCGTCTCGAGCGGAGCCTCGGCGATGAGCTTCTCGTATTCGGGGCGGCCGTATTCCTTGATCGCCGCCTGGCTATCGGCGGGCGCCATGTCGAGCGTCACGCCCTTCACCGCCGGACCCGGATAGAAATAGCCCTCGTCATAGGTGTAGGCCTGCTGCTCCTTGGTGAGCAGGAAGTTCATCAGGTCGAGCAGAACCGCGAGCTTCTCGTCAGAGACGCCCTTCGGGATGCACATGTAGTGCGCGTCGGTGACCCAATGGAATCCCTTGAGCGCGCCGACCTTGGCTTCCTTGGGCACGACGCCGAGCACGCGCGGGTTGATGTCCCAGCCCGTGGTCGTGACGGTCATGTCGCGGGAGCCTTCGCCGAGCTCCTTCATCACCGCACCCGTGCCGGCCGGGTAGTACTCGACGTTCTCGCCCAGCGCCTTGAGATAGGCCCAGGTCTTGTCCCAGCCCTTGACCGGGTCCTTCGGGTTCGAATCCCCGAGGATATAGGGCAGGCCCATGATCCAGGTCCGGCCGGGGCCCGAATTGGCGGGGCGCGCATAGAAGAAGCGGTTCTTGTTCTCGCGGGTATAGGCGAGCAGCTCCTCCGCCGTCGTCGGCACCTTCTTGACCTTGTCAGGCATGTACTCGAGCAGCGGCCCGGACGGATAATAGGTCACCACGACGCCCTGCCCGCTCGCGAGGCCCTGCATCTTGGCGGCACCTTCGAGATAGATCTCGTCGAGCTTCGGCAGCGAGCCTGCAAGCTGCGGCAACAGCGGCGTCCAAAGCTTCTGGTCGACACCGGCGGAAAGCGCATCGGTCCCGGTCAGCACCATGTCGATATCGACGCGGTTCGCTTCCTGCTGTGCCTTCAGCTTGCCGGGAAGCTCCGGCGCGGGCGCCTTGGTGAAGGTGATGCGCGAGACCAGGTTCGGCTTGGCCTTGCGGTAATTCTCAATGGCCTTCTGCGTCAGCGCCAGATTGCCGGCGACATCGACGACGGAAAGCGCGACCGGCGAGGTCGGCAGCTTGAGCTGCTGCGCGAAGGCGCCCGGCGCATAGGCCGCGGCACCGGCGAGACCTGCGACGCCGCCGAGAAATGTGCGCCGATTGATGCTGTCCTGGACCATGACTTCTCCCTTCGGTACGGATTTACCGCTTTTGGATTCTTAGACACCTTTCGGCATCAGCCTCGGCGAAGTTCACGTTGACGCCGCCTCGGATTGCCCGGTATCCTAGTATACTAGTGGACCAGAGCTTGGCAATGGGCAGCGCAGCGGCACGACAAAGCACAGACCAGATTCACCGCGCCTTGCGGGACGACGTCCTCAACGCGGTGCTCCTGCCGGGCGAGGCGATGTCGGAAGCGCGGATGGCCGTCCAGTTCGGGGTCAGCCGCACGCCCGTGCGCGAGGCCTTCAAGCGACTGGTCGACGAAGGTTTCCTGGTGGTCGTGCCGCAGGTCGGCACCTTCGTCGCGCCGATCGATCTGGCGGCAGTCTATGACAGCCAGTTCGTGCGCGAAACCTTGGAATGCCGCACTGTCACGCTGGCCGCGCAGCGGATCGACGATGCCGGGCGCGCCGCGCTGGAACGGCTGATCACCCAGCAGGAACAGGCGCTCGCAGTGGGCGATCGCGTCAATTTCTTCCGTGCTGACGAGGCCTTCCATGCCGAGCTCTCGCGGCTATCGGGCCACCCCTCGGTCTGGGGCCTGATCGAAGGCGTCAAGGCGCAGCTTGACCGCGTGCGCTGCCTGTCGCTCGAGGCCGCGTCCTGGCCCGGCATGATCATGGACCAGCATCGCGAGATCGCCGCGAAGGTCAGCGCCGGCGACGTGCTCGGCGCCGAGACGGCAATGCGGGCGCATCTGCGCACGGTGTTCGACGCCATCGAGGCGATCGCGCGCAATCATGTTGACGCCTTCGTCGCCAACACCCCGATCCGCAAGGCCTGAGCCGGCCGCATTCTCTGCATCACGACAAGAAACGACAAGGAAGGAACGCGACGATGGAACAAACTTGGCGCTGGTTCGGGCCGGACGATGTGGTGACGCTCGCCCAGGCACGGCAGGCGGGCGCGCAAGGCATCGTCAACGCGCTGCATCAGATTCCCTATGGCGTCGTCTGGAGCGTCGAGGAGATCGAGGCGCGCAAGGCGATCATCGAAAAGGACAAGAGCCTCGGCCTGCGCTGGTCCGTGGTCGAGAGCCTGCCGATCCATGAAAGCGTCAAGATCGGCGAAGGCGATCTCGAGCCGATCTTCGTCAACTACCGCCAGTCGCTGCGCAATCTCGCCGCCTGCGGCATCGAGGTGGTCTGCTACAACTTCATGCCGGTTCTCGACTGGACCCGGACCGAACTCGCCTGCCCCCTGCCCGGCGGCGGCACGGCGCTGCGCTTCAACCTGCATGAATATGTCGCCTTCGACCATTTCATGCTGGAGCGACCTGGCGCCGCCGACGGCCACTCTGCCGAGGTGATGGACCGGGCCAAGGCCTGGTTCGAGCGCTCGACCGAGGCCGATCGCGCCCGTCTGCTCGCCAATATCATGGCCGGGCTGCCCGGCGCCTATGATCGCTATGACGTGCCCGGCCTGAAGCGCATGCTCGCGCGCTATCATGAGATGAGCCATGACGGGTTGCGCGCCAATCTGAAGCGGTTCCTCGAGGCGGTGATCCCGACTGCGGAAGAGGTCGGGATTCGCATGTGCATTCACCCCGACGATCCGCCGCGCCCACTCTTCGGCCTGCCGCGCATCTGCTCGGACGAGAGCGACATCGCCTTCATACTCAGTGCGGTCGATACCCCGTCCAATGGCCTGACGCTGTGCTCGGGCTCGCTGGGGGCCAACCCAGGGAACGACGTGCCCGGAATCGCCCGGCGCTTCGCCGACCGGATCTGGTTCGCGCATCTGCGCAATGTCGCCAAGGATCCGGACGGCTCCTTCATGGAGGCAGAGCATCTCGGCGGCGACACCGACATGGTGGCGCTGGTCGATGTGCTGATGGTCGAGGAGCAGCGCCGCAAGGCCGCCGGCTGGCGCCATTGGCGCATCCCGATGCGGCCCGATCACGGCCATGAACTGCTCGACGATATCGGCAAGGGCAGCTTCCCGGGCTATCCGGCCGTCGGCCGCCTGCGCGGCCTCGCGGAGCTGCGCGGCGTGATGGCCACCCTGACCAGCCTGCGCGGCTACGACGCCTGATCAGGCCAGGGACGCTACTTAGGCCAGAAGACGCTGATCGGCGAGCTGCACCAGCTTGCCGCCAGCAATCGTCGCAACGACGCGCGGCTGCGGCGCATCCTCGACGATGATCAGATCCGCCCGCCTGCCCGGCGCAATGACGCCGCGATCGGCCAGGCCAAGGGCTTCCGCCGGGGCCTCGGAAACCAGCCTCCAGGCCTCGGGAAAGCTCGCCGTGCCGTTGCGCGCCAGCATGAAGGGCGCCAGCAGCAGCGCCGGATAATAGTAATCCGACGCCAGAATGGTGCAGAGCCGCTTGCCGACCATATCCTCGGCGGCCGGGCAGCCGGTATGCGAACCGCCGCGTACGACATTGGGCGCGCCGAACACCGTCGCCTCGTCATGCGCGACCGCCTCGCGCGCCGTCGCCTCATCCATCGGGAACTCCGCCACGGTCACGCCGAGCGAGCGATACCAACGCCGCATGTCCGGGCTCATGTCGTCATGCGAGAGCGTCGGAATGCCGGCGGCCAGCGAGGCCTTCGCCAGCCGCGCGACCGATTCCGGCACGTCGTCGCCGCGGTCATGGGCGTTCTGCGCCAGGGCCATGAAGTCGGCATGTGAGAGGCCGGTGCGCTCGACCATCTTGGCGACCTTGTCCGGCCGGGTCGTCTCCTTGAGGATCCCGCCGGTATGGTCGTTGAAGGCCAGCACTCCGACGCGCCCCGCCTGCAGCCACTCGATAATCTCGGCCTCGGCATCGAGGTTGAAGGTCTCGTGGCGCAAATGAAATCGGGTATCGGCCCCAAGTTCCGGCCCGAGCCGTGCAATCGCCTCGACCAGGCGCCGCGCATTACCGGCTCCGCGCAGGCCGGGTTCCCAGGACCAGGTGACGCCGTGGAAGGCCGTGGTGATACCGCAGCTCAGCATGGCGCGATCGGCATCGCGCAGAGCGAGATCGATATCGAACGACACGCGCGGTCGCGGCATGATGTGCCGCTCGAAGGCATCACCATGACAATCGACCATGCCCGGCAGGACGAGCAGGCCGGTGGCGTCCAGGCGCAAGGCGCCGGCAGGAGGAGACGCATCGAGCGCAGCGATGGACGATCCATCGGTGACGAGATCGGCACGGGTGAGCGCGGCGGTCAGAACTGTTCCGCCCGTGATATGAAGTGACACGCCCGCCTCCGCCGCAGCCCCTGGGAGGGCGCGCTTGACGGGTCAGCATGACGGCAGAATGACAAGCGGGCCGGTCAGGATGGCGTCCGGCCTTGTTCAACGCACCGAGACCGGCGACAACGTCATCGACCGGGCGGCCTTCCGCAAAGCCGGCATCGTCCACTGCGATCAGCAAGCGGCGGCATCGGCGAGGCGCAGGACGGTGACGCTCCGGCCCAGGATCATTTCAAGACCTCGGTCGCGGTGATGATGGAACGGGCGATGTCGACCAGCTTGCGCTTCTCGTTCATCGCGGTGCGGCGCATCAGGGCATAGGCCTCCGCTTCGGGGAGCCCCTTGAGGCGCATGACGATCCCCTTGGCATGATCGATCAGCGCGCGGTCGTCGCGCTGCGACCGCACCTCGTCCAGCCCCTCGCGCAGCTTCGAGGCAGCGTCGAAGCGACTGATGCAGGCCTGGAGGATCGGCTTGAGCGCCGCCCGGTTCAGCCCGTCGACGGCATAGACCGCGACCCCTGCCTCGACGGCCGCCTCGATCAAGGCCGGATCCGGCGGCTCGACGAACAGGGTGACCGGCCGCTTCGGGCGCTGGCTGACCAAAAATGCCTCAGCCAGCGCATGATGGTCGGGGCTCGCGAGATCGATCACGACTACATCGGGGTCATGTGACTCAACGCTAGTGACTTGCCCGTTTGTCGCACCGATTTGGACGAGATCGGTAAAGCCCGCCTCGCGCAAGCCCTCGTCGAGAATGGCAGCCCGGACCGGGTTGGCGTCGACGATCAGAATTTTCAACGCAGGTGTCATGAGCCACGACGCCTAACGCAGTGAGGATAAGGCCCGTCCTCAGCCCGACAGGATTGCGACACCTGCCAGAATGAAACCACCACCGGCGATGCGGGCAAGCTGCGGCATCCGCACCGCAAGCTGGCCCGCAAGAAGCAAGCCTACTCCATGCAGGGCAGATGTCGCGATCACAAAGCCGATCGCATAGCTCACACCGCTGGCATCCTCCGGCATCTCGGCGCCATGGGCAAAGCCGTGGAAGATCGCGAAGATCCCGCAGGCAAGGGCGCCGGCAGCGAGCGGCGGCGCGAGATTGAGTGCGATGGCAAGCCCGAGGATGACGATGGAAAAGGCGATACCGACCTCCGCGCCTGGAAGCGGTCCGCCGGACATCGCCCAGAGCCCGGCCAGCGCCATGGCCGAAACGAAGGTGACGGGGTAGGCGATGCGCGCCCTGCCACCGACGAGCCCGGCCCAGAGGCCGACCGCGATCATCGCCAGCGCATGATCCAACCCGGTGAGCGGATGCTGCAGCCCGTGAACGAGACCATCTACGGAGCCCACTCCGGTATGGGCAAGGGCGGGTGCCGCCATCATCGTCACGAGCGACGCCAGGGCGCCCGTCAACCGCGTCAGCATGTTCGCCTCCTCTATCCCGGGGCGATCGCCTTCAGGCCGCCCACGGTCTCGATGAAATCCACCACCGCATCGACGCCCTCGCCCTCCCGCGTATTGGTGAAGACGAAGGGTCGCTTGCCCCGCATGGTTCTTGAGTCCCGGTCCATCACAGCAAGATCCGCGCCAACATGCGGAGCGAGATCGGTCTTGTTGATGACGAGCAGGTCCGAGCGGGTGATGCCCGGGCCGCCCTTGCGCGGGATCTTCTCGCCGGCTGCGACATCGATCACGTAGATCGTCAGATCGGCGAGTTCGGGCGAGAAGGTCGCCGCCAGATTATCTCCGCCGGACTCGATCAGGATCAGGTCGAGCGCGGGAAATTTGCCGCGCATTTCGTCGACCGCGGCGAGGTTGATCGAACAATCCTCGCGGATCGCGGTATGCGGGCAGCCGCCGGTCTCGACGCCCATGATGCGCTCCTCGGGCAGAGCCCCTGCGACGGTCAGGAGACGCGCATCCTCCTTGGTGTAGATGTCATTGGTGATGGCGCAGAGATCGTAACGATCGCGCATGCGCTTGCAGAGCACCTCCATCAGGGCGGTCTTGCCGGAACCGACCGGGCCGCCGATGCCGACGCGCAAGGGGCCGTGGGGAGAGCGGGTCATGAGCGGAACAGCCTCGAATACTGGGTTTCGTGGCGCAGGGACGCAAGGTCCGAGCGCAGCGCGCAGCCGCCGAGATCAGCGAGCGTCGCGGTTTCCGCGCGCGTGGCAGCCGCATGCAAGGACGGCACCAGCCCAGCCGTAATCCTCTGCCCGTCGGTCTGTCCGATGACGCCGAGCCTGACCGAGGCCGAAACCAGATTGGCGACGAAGGCGAGGCTGTAAGCTTCCAGGGCCGGGCGCAGCGGCACGTCATGGCCGCTGGCGGCGGACGCGACCGCAATGGGATAGGCGACGTCGCCCTCCCAGGCAGCGCGGAGCCGATCAAATGCCGCGCAGGGCCAGGCGGCGCGAACGGCCGCGACGAACGCATTGCCCTGCGTCACCGTTTCCAGCCGCCGCTCCGCGGAGTTCGCCAGCGCCAGGGCCAGCTCCGCCACCTCGCTCAGCGCCGCGCCGTCCTCAGCCCCGAGGGCGTTGTAGGCGCACGTGAACAGGACGAGGTCGTTATGGAGGGAGCCGTGGCCGACGAGCGCCTCGAGCCAATCGCGAAGCGTGTCGGCATTGGTGAGGTCGCCGGCCTCGAAGGCCCATTCCAGCCCATGCGAATAGGCAAAAGCGCCGACCGGGAAGGACGGCGAAAGCCAGACCATCAACCGCAGATGGACGTGCGACATCAGCCCTCAATGGTCGTGCTTGTGACCCTTGTGCGCGTGTTCGGCGCCATGATGGTGGCCGTCGTCATGCTTGTGATCATGATCGCCATGGCCGTGGTCGTGGCCACAGCCGCAATCCGCACCGTGGGCATGCGCATGGGCGTGGGCATGGTTCGCGTGATCATCACGCTTGTTCTCGTGGTGGTCGTGGCCATGGTGATCGTGAGCATGATCATGGCCGGCGTGAGCGTGCCCCTTCTCGTGATGACCGTGGCCGTGATCGTGCCCGCAGCCGCAGGATGCGTCATGCGCGTGATCGTGATCATGACCGCGTTCATGGTCGTGGGCGTGACCGTGATCATAGGCGCCGCGCTCAGGCTGGAACGGACGTTCGACCACGCTCATGGCGCAGCCCTGGCCACGGACCATCTCGGCGAGGACGTGGTCGTTCTCGATATAGATGGCGTCCGCCGTGATCTCCGCGGGCGTGTGCCGGTTGCCGATATGCCAGGCGACGCGCATCAGCCGCAGCGGGTTCTCGGCCCGCACTTCGAGCAGGCTCTGCGCAGCGGCCCTGACCAGGACCAGGCCGCCGTCTTCGAGTTTCACGGCATCGCCATCGTTCAGAACCGTCGGTTTGTCGAGATCGAGCAGGATCTCGCGCCCGCCATCGCCTTTCAGCGCGATGCGGCGGCGATTGCGGTCCTCGTGGTCGAGCGTCAGGGTCTCGACGACCTTGTCCTGCTTGACCGCGGCCTTGCGGACGACGGAGGTGGCGCGCAGCATGATGGTACCCGTGACAACGAAATGGATCAGAGGCGATCGACCGATCGCGGCTCGACCACTTCGATCACCGGAGGCGTCGTGACGCAAGCCCCCGCGATCTCGAGGAACGCCTGAAGATGCGGCTGCTGCAGGTGGCGGTCGATATGCTCGCGCTGCTCCCAGCTCTCCACCGACACGAAATACCCGGGCTCCGTAATGCTCTCATGCATGTCATAGGCGAGACAGCCATGTTCGCGACGTGTCGCGGCGATACAGTCTTGCGCCGCAGCGACAAAGGCTGCGCGGGTTTCCGGGCGGATGCGCGCCCGCGCAATGACGATAACCGGATCCGACATACCGCGTTCTCCTCTCGTGCCTGAGGGCGCTTCACCCGCCCAGAGAGAATACGCACGTTTCGGCGGGCTGGATGCAGCCGCCGCGCCCTCTGCAGCAGAATGGCGCAGAGGGTCCGGATGCGTGGGATGCGCTTGCGAAGGCGAGGAGCCGGATTTCGCCGCCCTTACCGTGGCCGCGCCTTCACCTCGGTGTCGAACTTCTTCAACAGGCGCGAGCGTTCGGCCGGACTGCCCCAGCGCGGTGTATCGTAGTCGATCAGCTTGATCTCCGAGAACTTTGGCGCGTCGGGAGAGAGTTCGGCGTTCCTGTTCGACGGGATCGAGTTGATCTTGAGCTTGGCGTTGATGTTCTGCGCCTCGGGCGAGAGCGTGAAATCGATGAAACGGCGCGCCGCCTCGGCATTCCTGCCGCCCTTGATGATCGAAACCGAGCCGGTCTCGTAGCCCGTGCCTTCGCAGGGCGCGACGGTCTGGATCGGCGCCCCCTGCAGCTTCTGCGTCAGCATGTCGTGGATGAAGGCGATGCCGATCGCCGTCTCGCCCAGCGCCGTCGCCTTGACCGGTGCAATGCCGGACTTGGTGTACTGATTGATGTTCTTGTGCAGGGCCTTGAGATAGTCGAAGCCCTTCTCCTCGCCGAGGCGCTGCACGGTGGTCGCGAGGAAGACGTAAGCCGTGCCGGACGAGCTCGGGTCGGCAATCTGGACCTCGTCGCGATAGGCCGGGTCGAGCAGGTCTGCCCAGCATTTCGGCTCGGGCAGGCCCTTCTTCTTCAGCATCTCGGTGTTGTAGCCGACGCCAAGCGCGCCGAGATAAATGCCGGAGGTGCGGAATTTCGACTGCTCGGCATGGCGCTGTGCCCAATCATGCAGCTCGGCGAGCTTGGGCGAACGATACTCGTCGAGCAGCCCCTCCTCCGCCGCCTGCAGATGCGGCTCACCGGGGCCGCCCCACCAGACATCGCCACGCGGATTGGAGGCTTCCGCCTTGACCTGCGCATAGACCTCGCCCGTGCTCTTGCGCACCATCGAGACCTTGATGCCGGTGGCGCGCTCGAACATCGTCGCGCCCTCACGACACTGTTCTTCGAGAATCGAGCAATAGACTGTGACCTGCCCCTGCGCCGCAGCGGGCTGATAGGAGGCCAGAAGCGCAGCGCTGGCGAGCCAGAACGACGCCTGGCGAGCGAAACGGAAACCGGACACGAGCTCTCTCCCTGGCAAACTTGTCTGCCTGACAAATTCATTTGCCGACGAAGAAAGGATGCGCGAGCGGGCTAGTCAATACGGAAGCGGCGCGCGCCCATGCGGTCCACAGCCCCGGGCGCCACTCAATCGCTCAGAACAGGAAATAGCGCTGCGCCAGCGGCAGCTCGCTGGCAGGTTCGCAAACCAGCAACTCGCCATCCGCCACCACCGCATAGGTTTCCGGATCAATCCGGATGTCGGGCGTCGCGTCGTTGTGGATCATGCTCTTCTTGGAGATGCCGCCACGCGTGTTCTCGACCGCGACCATCTCCTTGTCCGTACCGAGGCGGGACTTGAGGCCACTCGCCAGCGCGGCCTGCGAGACGAAGACCAGCGATGTCGTGGTCACGGCCTTGCCGAAGGCGCCGAACATCGGGCGGTAATGCACCGGCTGCGGCGTCGGAATCGATGCGTTGGGATCGCCCATGGGCGCAGCCGCGATCATGCCACCCTTGAGGACGAGATCGGGCTTGGCGCCGAAGAAGGCCGGCGACCAGAGCACGAGATCGGCTAGCTTGCCGATCTCGATCGAGCCGATATGGCGCGAGATGCCATGCGCGATCGCCGGATTGATCGTGTATTTCGCGACATAGCGCTTGGCGCGGAAATTATCGGCGCCGGTGCCGGCGTCCTGTGGCAGCGGACCGCGCTGCACCTTCATCTTGTGCGCGGTCTGCCAGGTCCGGGTCACGACCTCGCCGATGCGCCCCATGGCCTGGCTATCCGAGGACATCATCGAGAGCGCGCCGAGATCGTGCAGGATGTCCTCGGCCGCGATCGTCTCCTTGCGGATGCGGCTTTCGGCGAAGGCGAGATCCTCGGGGATAGAGGGCGAGAGGTGATGGCAGACCATGAGCATGTCGAGATGCTCGTCGAGCGTGTTGACCGTGAAGGGCCGCGTCGGATTGGTCGACGACGGCAGCACATTGGGCAGGCCCGCCACCTTCATGATGTCGGGCGCATGGCCGCCGCCGGCCCCCTCGGTGTGGAAGGCGTGGATGGTGCGGCCCTTGAAGGCCGCGATCGTGTCCTCGACGAAACCGCTCTCGTTCAGCGTGTCGGTGTGGATCATCACCTGGATGTCGTAGTCGTCGGCGACGGAGAGGCAGTTGTCGATCGCGGCCGGTGTCGTACCCCAGTCTTCATGCAGCTTCAGCGCGCAGGCGCCGGCCTCGATCATCTCCGTCAACGCGCCCGGCAGCGCGGCATTGCCCTTGCCGGCAAAGGCGAGGTTCATCGGGAAGGCGTCGGCCGCCCTGATCATCTGGCCGAGATGCCAGGGGCCGGGCGTGCAGGTCGTCGCGAGCGTGCCATGGGCCGGGCCGGTGCCGCCGCCCAGCATCGTGGTGAGGCCGCTCATCAGCGCGTCCTCGATCTGCTGCGGACAGATATAGTGGATATGGCTGTCGAAGCCGCCGGCGGTGATGATCTTGCCTTCGCCGGCAATGACCTCGGTTCCGGGGCCGACAATAATGGTCTCGGACGGATTGAAGTTTCCGAACCCGTTCTGGATATCTGGATTGCCGGCCTTGCCGATGGCGCAGATGCGCCCGGCCCGGATACCGATATCGGCCTTGACGATGCCCCAATGGTCGAGGATCAGCGCGTTGGTGACGACGGTATCGACCGCACCAGCGGCATTGCTGACCTGGCTCTGGCCCATGCCGTCGCGGATGACCTTACCGCCGCCGAACTTCACCTCCTCGCCATAGGTGGTGAAATCCTTCTCGACCTTGATGACGAGTTCGGTATCGCCGAGGCGCACCGTATCGCCGGTCGTCGGGCCGAACATGGCGGCATAGGCATTGCGCGGAAAGGGAAAGGGCATCTCGAAGTCCCTGGTCGGTTCTTGCGACGTGTTAGCAATTCTCAGGCCGATGCATCCGGCTCCGATTTGGGCTGCCGGTCCTCAGCGCGCCGCTTCGTCTTGGCCTTCGCACCCGCGGGCTTGCGGCGGCGGGTAGCGCGCAGGCTCTCCTCCTGCAGCATCTCGAGCTGGACCTGCTGGATCTCGGCCAGGCGCTGCCATTGCCGGGTGATCAGATGGTCGATCTTCTCGTGCAGATGGCGGATCTCGAGTTCGGCCTTGAGGTTGACCTGATAGTCGTTGAACGAGCGCAGACGGTCCTTCTGCTCCTGCCGCTTCTGGCTCATCATGATGATCGGAGCCTGGATCGCCGCGATGCAGGAGAGGACGAGGTTCAGCAGGATGAAGGGATAGGGGTCGAAGGCATTGTCCATCCCTTCCACGACATTGATCATCATCCAGATCGCCAGCACGACGCCAAAGCTGATCAGGAAGGCCCAGGAGCCGCCGAAGCCGGCGAGACCGTCGGAGAGGCGCTGCCCTACCGTGCGATGCTCCTCGAAATCGTCCTCGACATTCGCCGCGATGGTGTCCTGCTTGGCGATGCTTTCGACGACTTCACGGTCGAGCTCCGTGTACTCGCCATGCTCCTCACGCAGGATTTCCTCGACATAGCGCGTGCGGTAGCGCGCGAGCTCCGCCTTGCTGATCAGGCTCTGCTCGGTAAGCTGCGGGAAGTCGGACTGGATGCGCTCGGCCAGGGAAGGACGCAGCGTGGCAAGCGGGACAAGGTTCTTGCGGCTGGTCTCGACACCCGAAATGGCGCAGGTCCCGCGCTTCTTTCCGTTCGCGGCCAGTTGTTGTGACGATTTCTCTGCGATCGCGGTCATCGGCACTCTCACCCCGCACCGGCATCGGTCTCGCTAGAGCTTACCCATGATCTCCTGCCGGAAGCCATAGACCTCGCGCTTGCCGCCGAGCGCCACGAGCCTGACCTCGCGGGTCTGGCCGGGCTCGAAGCGCACAGCCGTTCCCGCCGGAATATCGAGCCGAAAGCCCCTCGCCTTCTCGCGTTCGAAGGAGAGCGCGGGATTCGCCTCGAAGAAATGATAGTGGGAGCCGATCTGGATCGGCCGGTCACCGGTATTGGCAACCGCGAGCATCAGGCTCTCGCGACCTTCATTGAGAATGAGGTCGCCGGGTAGCGTCGTCACTTCGCCGGGCTTCAGGCGCCCGGCCGAGCCGCGGATCGGCTCATGCACGGTGACGAGCTTGGTCCCGTCTGGAAAGGTCGCCTCGACCTGCACGTCATGGATCAGCTCGGCGATGCCGTCCATGACCTGGTCGGCCGAGATCACATGCGCGCCTGCCTCCATCAGCTCGGCGACAGAACGACCGTCGCGCGCACCCTCGACCACGAAATCGGTGATGAGCGCAACGGCCTCCGGATAGTTGAGCTTGACGCCGCGCTCCAGCCTTCGCCGCGCCACCATGGCAGCCATGGCGACGAGCAGCTTGTCCTTTTCGCGCGGCGTCAGGTTCATGCCTTTTCCTTCTCGTCTTCCTCGTCCTCTTCGGACTCGTCTTCCGAGGTCTCGACCTCTTCGTCGTCCTCGTCTTCCGCCTCGTCCTCATCGAGGTCGAGATCGGCGTATTCATAGGCGAAGACGATCTCGCTGGTGGCGGGATCGAAGCTGCTCGTGGTGGATTCCTCGAAGGCCTCGATCAGCATCTCGGCATCATCAGGCCCGTCGACGTCGAAGCGACGCGTGACGGTTTCCCCCTCGTCGGCGAGGGCGAGCTCGACCGCCCAGCCCCGCGAGCCGGTGTCATAAATGCATTTCAGGCCTTGGATCGCCAGCATGGTGCTCTCCTCACGTGGACCATGTGCGCGGCAGCGCACGCCCCGTGACATGCCGAAGCAGCATGACGAGGGCGCGACGGAGCGCCTGGGCATCGCGGGAGAGAAGGCGAATGACGAGAAGGCCGGAGACGAGCCCGGCCCCGGCCTCGACGCTGACACAGGCGGGATCCTCGGCAAGCAGCGCACGAAGCTCATCGAGCCTGGCAGGATGCTCCGGGCCGGCGGCGATCACGGTTGCGACGGCCCGCGCCCCGGCGGCAATGGCAGGCCGCTCCAGCGTGGCGGCGACCGCGCCGTCAAGGCGAAGCTCGTCGGCGAAAATCAGGCGGCCGTCGCGGCGGATGCGCCAGCGATCGTGAATGGCACCGCGCTGCATCGTCTCGCCCATGGCGATGCGGCCGAAGACGATCGATTCACAGGCGACGAGGCGGGCGTCGGTGGCGAGGTCAATCGTCAGATTCCGGGCGAGGCGAGCGCCCGAAAACAGGATGCTCTCCTGCGGCAGCCAGGCGAGGCTCGCCCCGGCAGCAACCGAGAGATGGGTCTCGACCCGCGTGTCAGCGCCCTGGCTGCGATAAATCTTCTCGGCCGCCTGCGTGGTGATGACCGCCTCGGCCTGCGCCTCGATGACGGCATCGACCCGCATCGCGTCGCCACCGGCCATGCCGCCGCCGGTGTTGATCAGCACGGCCTCGCAGGTTGAGGCGAAGGTGTCGGGGAAGCGGGCGCGGTAGCCGCCGGACTCGGCGAGCTCGAGCCGGCGCGTCACTTCGCCGACCCTGGCGAAACGCAGGCGCACGCCGCCATTGGCCCGAACATAGGCCGGCAACAGCGGATCGGCAGAGGCCGGAAGCGGCGGCGCGAACATCGAAGGCCCTGGCGCGAATGAACCTTCAGCCATTCTCCGCCTGCGGCCTCGCCGGGCAAGAGGTGGCGCCGTCAGCGCCGCCCAAATTTCAGGCAGGCGCTGCCCGTTCCACGGGCGCCGCTTCAGCCGGGGCCGGTCTCGATCAGGAAGCGCATCACCTCGCCGCGCGTCGGCGCGCCGGCGCGACCGCCAAAGCGCGTGCATTTGATCGCAGCGGCCGCCGAGGCGAAGCGGATGGCGCTGCGCTCGTCCTGTTCCTCGGCCAGCGCCAGCGCAAAAGCCCCATGCCAGACATCCCCTGCGCCAAGCGTGTCGACGGTCTCGACCGCGAAGGCCGGCAGATGCGCGACTTCGCCATTTTCGATGAAGAGCACCCCTTCCTTGCCGAGCGTGACGGCAAGCCAGGTCGCTGCACCCTGCCCGACCCGGGCGAGGCCAAGGCGCGGATCCTCCTCCCCCGAAACCTCACGCAAGGCCTGGGCGCTGAAGGCGACATGGCTTGCGGTCGCCACGAGATCGGGATGAGGCGGCCTACGGTCGCCATCGAGCAGGCCCGGAATACCGGCCTGGCGCGCAAGCCTCAGCGCCGCGAGCGCTCCTTCGCCCCAGCGCGTATCGGCGAGCACCGCCTTCGCCCCATCCGGCAGGGTTTTCGGGAGCCACTCGGCGCTCTCCGGCATCGCCGGATCGGAATAGGAGACGACCATGCGTTCGCCAGCGGCATCGACAAGAATGGCTGAAACCGGTGAGCGCAACCCCACGGCGCGCAAGGCAAAGCGGGTATTGACGCCCTCGTCTGCGAGCTCAGCCACGATCTCGTCGCCGACACGATCGTCCGCGAGCCGGGTCGCCAGCCAGGATTGACCGCCAAGCCGCGCGATGGCGACCGCGGCATTGCCGGCGCAGCCGCCACCGACCACCGCCAGATCGCGTGAGCGATATTTCTCGCCACGCGTCGGCATGGTCTCGACGCTGTAGACATAGTCGAGGGTTGCGATGCCGAGACTGAAGACGCCGGCCATGGATTTCAACCGCTGAAGCGATATTCGCTGACCTGCCGGTAGACCTCGCCGGGGCGCAGCACGGTCGTGGGAAAATGCGGCAGATTGGGTGAGTCCGGCACGTGCTGGGGTTCCAGCGCGATGCCGGCATTCGGACCATAGGGCTGGCCATCGAGCCCCGCCACGGCAGTGTTGAGCTTGAAGCCGTCATAGACCTGGAGCGCCGGCTCCGTCGTCCAGAGTTGCATCGCGAGCCCACTGCGCAACGAGCGCAAGATCGCGGCATGGGCGAGCGTCAGCCCGGCGAGCGCGCTCGGCTCACACTGGTCGCGGAGGAGGACATAGTCGTGATCGAACCAGAAGCGCGTGCCGTCGGGGTTTGCGAAGCGGACCGCGCGCGGCTTGCGAAAATCGAAGGGCGTGCCGGCAACCGGAACGAGCGATCCGTCCGGGATCAGGTCGGCATCGACCGGCGTCATCAGATTGGCGCGGACCTCGAGCTCGTGGTCGAGAATGTCGGGACCATCATCGAGCTTGAAATAGGAG